>JAMOAX010000027.1:0-25107 GCA_039908555.1 Magnetococcus sp. DMHC-8 | reverse complement strand
AGAGTTGCCTCCTCATCCAGCATGACCGCCTTGTATGCGATTCCTGTACGTCGGACCAGCATTTTGCCTGCGGCTTCCTCCAGATTCCACCTCGCGATGGACACCCTTGTCATCCGGCTAACAGTTCCCCTTACCGGGCCTGTAGAGGACTTTCACCTCCAAGTATGTGTGCCATGCCGGGCACACAACGGCAAAGTCCCAGGGCGCAGCCCTGGACCCGCAACCATTTTTCAAAGCCTGTCAAATCAGCTTGGTTGCCCCACTTGTGGGGCATATCAGGGAACCGTCGGCGGCCGTCGGACCGGGCGGAAACTGATTTCCAACTCCCGGCAGGCCGGACAACCGGCGGGAGCCGGCTCCACCACAGCGGTTTTTTGAATGGCCCGAATGACAGAATGATCAAAAATGGTGTTGCCGGAGGTCTTGCCCACCCGCGGATGGCGCAAGGCCCCGTCCGGTCCCACATCGACCAGCACCGTCACCTCCAGACTGCCCTCATTGGGCAACCCGCTCGGTATGCTCCAGTTGTCATACATTTTGCCCTGCACCTGACGTTGCCAGAAAAGGATGGCCTGGCTGGAGGCAACCGACTCTTCGGCGGACGGAAACGACGCAGCAGGCGCTGCTCCCCCCTGGGTGGACCGGGCGGCAGGCCCGCCGGGTTGCAATTTGGCAATGGCCTCGGACAGTGAAGAAAAATCGGCCTGACCCGCCTCTGCCGCTGTGCTCCGCTCGCCCGTCACCTGGGTATGGCCGAGACGCAACAGACCAGCCTTGGCCGCTCCGTTACCCTGTTCGGCGGCCTTGAGATACCACTGTACCGCCGTTGCAGCATCCTTTTGCACCCCCGTGCCATGCTCATACCGGAAACCGAGCGCATACTGGGCTCCAGGCTCCCCCTGCTCGGCAGCCACCCGTTCCCGCTCCTGCCAGGCATCGTCCGCCTTGCCTGCCGGCGGCACGGCCTGCCCCTGGAGAGAGTTTCCCTCCCTGGACGGCCGCCCGGCCACCGATCCGACCTGGGCGACCGGTTGCGACACCTCGCCCTTGGGCTTGGCTGGGGGCTCCGATGACACCCGTTCGCCCTTGTCCCGCCCCTTCGGCTCCTCCACCTTTTGCCGTTTGCTCTCCTCCCAGGCGGCCTTGTCCAGCAGGGCCTCGGCGATCACATAACCCGCCTTGGTCCACATCCAGGTTTTGACCTCCGCCCAGTACCACTTGCCGTCCGCCGTGCGACCCAACACCCGCACCTTGTCACCCGCTTCCAGCTCGCGCAACACCTTGCCCCGGGCATCGGCACTCTCCCGCAACGGCACCGTCCTGCCGGCCACCATGTCCCGATCCATCGGCTCCAGCGCACCCTCCGGGACCACAGCGGACGGAGGCGTCACTACAGCAGGTGAAGCAGGCACAGCCGCCCCCTTGCCCTTCTCCACACACCGCCGGGCGGGCACCACAAACTCGCCCCGGGGATACTTTTTCAAATATTCCTGGCAGATTTCCGGATCGCCCTGCGCGGATTGCCAGAACAACGCCTCCCGGTCCGCCTGCCCAACCACCCCGCCCGCCACCGACCCCGACCCCGACCCGGCAGAGTTCGCCGCCACCACATCCGGGCGGACCACCGGGCGAAACAGGAACTGTTTCATGACCGTCTGCGGACCATTCACGTAGGGGGTCTGCTCCCGGGCACTTTTCTCTTCCACGTAGTGGCTGGCCGTCGTCAGCACCCCGTCCAGCGTCAAATCCTTGGCCTTGAAACCGGCCAACAGGCCCGCAGTAAACAAACCATTCTTGCCATCCCCATCCGAGGCCACATTGCCGGGATCGGTGGCGTACACGATGACCGTCCCCTTCGGCACGCTCGTCGGAGCCGCCAGACCCCGCAACTTGCCAGCCCGGAATTTGCCGGTAAAACTGTTGTTGCGGCAGGCATCCAGCATGACCATGTTGACGCTGCTGCGGGCATTCTCCAGCTCTTCCAGGACATAGTTGACATTGATCCCTTCGTAGCCTATCGCCGCCTCGCTGTTGGCCAGGGCATCCACCGGCATCAGGTAATTCTGGCTTTTGATCTGTAACCCGTGTCCGGCAAAATAGAACAGGGCCGCATCCGCATGGCCGGCCCGTCGCCCCAGATCGGCAATGGCTTCGTCCATGGCGGATTTTTTGAGGTTGGTGTGAACCTTCACGTCAAAGCCAAAGGAGCGCAGGGCCTTGGCGATATCCTCGGCGTCATTGACCGGATTGGCAAGCGGGCCCAGGTTGTCACCTGCGTAAGCCCCGTTGCCGATCACCAGCGCCACGCGCTTCTCCGCAGTCGCCCGCTCGGCCCCGGCCCCCGGGCCCTCTGCACCCACAGCGGCCAACCAGGGAATCATCACCCCTGCGACCAGGAACAACCACGCCATTTTGAACCGCTTCATCGCCTTTTTCCATGCACCCGGGGTGATCGTGCCAGGCCAACCAAGCCCGACGCCACTCGCCAGCCATCAGGAGGCCGGGCAGGCGTGTCTGCCACCCCTTATGCAGGGACAACCGGTCAGGCTGCCAGTCTCTTTGACCGCCAAGCCAAAGCCCGCACCCGGTCCGGTTCCAACCCAAGGGCCTCACAAATGAACAAAAAGGAGCCGGTCTCATACTCCTCACTGGTCAACCAAGCCTCCGCGTCACGACTATACCGCGGGTTGGCCAAATCTGCCAGAGCCTGTTGTATCACCGAAGCCCACAAATCAATTTCTGGTACGCCTGTCACATTGTCCTCCATAAAGATGGTGGGCGGCCACGGCCACCCGGTGTGGGATATCGACCAGCAGGAAAAAACACTCCCCTGCCCAATCCGGCACGGGCCCAGAGCATCATCAGCCCGCCCGGTGCCGATCGCTGTTTCGGATTATTGCAAGAAACGTGCAAATCTTTCGTTACCGACATCCAACCCATCCTGCATGGTGATCCGACCGGACAAGCGGGCAAGCGGACCAACCGGTCAGGTGATCGCTGTTTCACCTGTAGAAACAACATGTTCTATGTACAAGAGAGTGCCATCCACGCCAACCACCCGCACCCTGGCCCCCACGGGCGCATCCGCGCCGGCGACCTTCCAGCTGGAATCATCCACGCGAATCCGGCCTGTGCCATCGACAATGGGCTCGGTCAGCAGGAAGGTACGACCAATATATTGACTGCTGCGGCGATTCAGGGTGGGTCGGTCACTCACGGTGGGGTGCCGCTTGAGCAGTCGGTGCCAGACCCCCAGAGAGACCAGGGAGGCACCAGAAAACCAGAGCCATTGCGCCTTCCAGCCCCAGTCGGGAAACAACAACACCAGTCCCCCCACACAACCGGCAGCAATGCCCAACCACAAAAAGAAAAAGGCCGGGGAGAGCACCTCCAGAATGACCAGCAGGATCGCCAAAATCCACCAGTGCCAATGGTTCATCTGATCCCAGGGCAGGACAGGCAACGCCCAGGGCAGGTCGTTCATGCCCCGGCCTCCTTTTTGGGGAAGGCGGCCCGGGTCAATTCTGCCACCCCGCCCAGCGCCCCCAATACGCCAGCCGCATCCAATGGCAAAAACACCACCTTCTGATTGTGGGCCGCCGCAATTTTTCCCAACGCCTCCACATACTTCTGGGCCACAAAATAGTTGACCGCCTGGACGTTGCCCTCGGCAATGGCCTTGGACACCATCTGGGTGGCCCGGGCCTCGGCTTCGGCCTGGCGCTCCCGCCCTTCCGCCTCCCGGAAGGCGGCCTCCCGTTTGCCCTCGGCCGCCAGAATGGCCGCCTGCTTTTCCCCCTCGGCCTTCAAAATTTCCGACTGCCGGAACCCTTCCGCCTCCAGGATGGCGGCCCGTTTGTTCCGCTCGGCCTTCATCTGCCGGCCCATGGATTCCACCAGATCCTGGGGCGGGGTGATATCCTTGATTTCGATCCGGGTCACCTTGACACCCCAGGGATGGGTCGCCTCATCCACCACTGCCAGCAGACGGGCATTGATCTCATCGCGCTTGGAGAGCAGTTCATCCATATCCATGGAACCCATCACCGTACGAATATTGGTGGTGGTCAGATTGAGAATGGCATACTGGAGCCGACTGACCTCATACGCCGCCTTGGCCGCATCCTGCACCTGGAAAAAGACCACACCATCCACCCGTAGCATGGCGTTGTCCTTGGTGATGATCTCCTGGGAGGGCACATCCAGCACCTGTTCCATCATGTTCATCCGGTGCCCGACCCGGTCAAAGATTGGCACGATCACGTTGAACCCCGGCGCCAGCGTGCGCACGTACCGCCCCCACCGCTCCAGGGTGTATTCCATGCCCTGCGGGACCACCCTGACGCTCAAAGGCACCAGCAGCAGTACCAGAATGACAATCAACCAAACCAGATTCGAGGAGGCAGTCATGGGATAAAGCTCAGTCATGTAATAAAACTCCTGTCATGTCAAAGTGCGTCATCAGCCACACCGGGCGATGCCGGTCCCGCATCAACAAGGTCATTCGATCATCTTTTGTACCGTATACACCGCAATGTCCGGCTTGTCCCGCCAGCAATCCCGCCCCAGTCCCGCCTTGAGGCACAGGTGCTGGAGAAATTGCTGCGGGTCCGGCAGTTGCTCCCAGACCTGGGGCAAAAAGGTCGCCCGACGCCCTCCCCGGGAGAGAATGACCCCGTGCACCCCCGGCTGCAGACGGCGCAACAGGTCTTCTCCATCGGTGTACGGAAAGGGCTGGGCAGGGGTCAAAATGGAGACTTCGACCTGCAACTCGGCCAACTCCCCGGCGGTCACCGGCGGAAAACGGGGATCATGCAGCGCCGCTGCCAGGCTGTTTTCCAGCACATCCACCGCCAGGGGACGGTGGGCCTGCAAACTGCCGATGCAACCGCGCAACTGACCCTGTTTGGTCAGGGTGACAAAACAGGCCCCCGGATTGGCCCACTCTGCCATTTGACCCATCAGGACCTCCGCCTGCAGGCCCGCCTCACCCCGCAACACCCGCGTCAGGTGGCTGCGTGCCAGGGCAGGCAGCGAAGGTGGTGCCGCCACGCGCGAGGGGGCATCCGGCGGATAAAAGAGGCAACTGGCATACCCCACCACCCGATCCTTGCCACCTGCCGTATCCCCGGAATTGCGATAGTCCGCCATGACCGAACGCCACCGATGACGCCGGGCCATCTCCAGCAGGGCACAAACCCCGGTGTTGCCGCAGGCTTCGGTCTTGGCCATGGCCAGGGGATTGATCGCCGTCATGGCCTCCAGACAGTGGCTGTCGAGCCGACGGGCCTCGTCGTAGGTGTGAAAATGGGAAAGATCCGTGGAAGCCACCAGCAGATCGCCCGGTTGCCAGACCCGGGAGAGCAGATCCGCCAGATGACCGCCGCTGATGCGGCCAAAGACCATCGGCACCAGCCGGAAATGGCCAACCGTCTCCTGGAGAAACGGCAGGTGGACCTCCAGGGCGTGCTCGTGTTGATGCGAAAGGGTATCCCGACTCACATCCGGCAGGGCAGCCAGGCGCGCCACCGGTTCCTGGTCGATCTCCACCTCACCCAGTGGGGTCAGATAGGCGCGATAGTTGCCCACCGACACCCCCTCCAACGGCACACGGTGGCTGGGGGAGAGTACGAACACCCGCAACGGCCGGTCCGCCGCCGCCCTGGGCAGGGTACGATAGGCACAAGCCGCCGTGTAGCCGGAGTAGATATACCCGGCATGGGGCGCCACCATGGCACAGGGAGGCGGATGATCGGCCGGCGCCCGCTCCAGCAACTGCCGCACCATGGTTCGCAATCCACCCGGATCACCCGGATAAAACGAGCCGGCCACCGCCGGCTGGCGTACTGTTTGCGTCTCCATCACACCCTCCATCGCTGCCATCCATCCGCCTCAGGGCAGAGATACCACCCGACCGGACACAGTGGTCTTTGCGTCGAGCGGGCTTTTTCCAGGGGGCTCAATAATGTCTATGCAACCACTGCAGTGCTTTGTACCACCAGCACCGGACAGTGGGCCCTGCCGATCAGGTGTACCAATTTATTGGTCTGGAACAATTTGTCGATGACAGACCGGTCACGGGGTTCGCAGACAATAATGTCTGCCGACCGCTGCCTGGCCACCTCCAGGATGACATCATCCATATCTCCGGACTGTACCAAACCTTCGGCCACCACCTGCTGCAGCTTGGCCATTGCCACCAGACGATTCGCCATCTGGTTCAGATCCCGATGCTCGTCCTGGTTTGCATCGGCCACCACCAGAACAATCAGAGGCAACTGTGCCGCCTGGGCCAAACGAAAAGCGGCATGCGCGGCCTTGTCTCCTTCGGACTGGTCCGGATCGACCACCAGCAAAATCCCGCTGTTCCAATAAGAAAAAAGACGCGGCACCACCAGTACCGACCGGTCCGCTTTGTCAATCACCTTGGTGGTGGCATCCCCCACCATGAGTTTGGCCATGCCGCGCCGACCTCGACGCCCCAGGATCACCAACTGCGCCCCCACCTCCCTGGCAGCCGCCAGGATACCCTGACTGGGTTCTTCGGCGGGCCTGATCAGGGGAACGTACTGAATACCGCGTGCAGCACACTGTTCACCGACCCGTTCCAGACCCAGCATCGCGTCCTGCTCCTCGACAATGGACTCATCGGTGCCAGACTTGGCCAACAACAGACGCAAAACGTACAGTTGCGACTGGTGTTGAAAAGCCATTTCCATACCCACGCGCTCCACGCCCGCAGAAAATTCCGAGCCGTCAGTGGCCAGCAGAATCACCTTGCAGGGAAGCGCACCCGCCACAGCCATTTCATTCATGTTTCCAAGACCCCTCGCTCCAGCGCGTCTTGATCGGGCAGAAAATTGTCGCCTACCCGAAATTGATTCAGACCAGAACAGCACACCGTCAGGTCGAGGGTATCAGAAGTACCCGGTATTTTTCAAGGACAGAATCAGCCAACCTCCGTCAGGAACGCCCTGCCTCGCCGATTTCGCAGCAGGCATCTTTCCCTGGTTGACGACAACCGGTCAATGGAACTAGAATGGGTGGAGTATTCACTGCTATCGGAGGATGTGTGGACAAACGGGTGTTGACAGCTCTGGATCGCCGCATGGTGGAGGAACCGATCGACTAGAAAAGGTTTTTTTTCTTTCATACCCCCCTCCCTTGCCCCGCCTCTGCCAGACAGATACTTCTGTTGTTGACAGTTGTGCATCTCCAGGGTTGCATGCGCGTTCGGTGCATGCCGGGTGTCTGTCCGACCCTCCCGGCAACCTGGACGCTGCCTGTCTGTCTGCCGTTCGTGAATTGCTCTCACAACCATCACTGCCAAGGGAAAACCGTCGCATGAGCATGATCGTGGTTGACGAACCGCAAAACCCCATGGAGACGCATCAGGCTCCTCTGTACGTGGAGACGATCCGGCGGTTGTACCTCAAAGGGGCCAATGCGCAACTTTCCCGCATCATCGGGAAGCTGCTGCCTGGCGATATTGTGATGGTCATCAATTCGTCCGACGACATGGATGAGGCGACGGACCTCTTCAATCTGATCGTCGACCCTCAACAGGCCGGGCAGACCCTCAAGGATCTGCACGAGGACCTTCAGATTCACATCATCTCCCTTTGCACGCTGGACCGGGCTGTGCCCATCCTGGAAAGCCTGCCGCCTGATACACGCAGTCATATCATTGGCCGGTTGAGCCCCGAGGTGGGCACCCACCTGATGAATGCGCTCGGCCAGGAAACCCAGCAGGAGGTGCAAAATCTGCTGCAATATTTGCCGGACACCGCCGGCAATCTCATGACATCCGAGTTTTTTGCCATCCAGGAAACCGCAACGGCCAAAGAGTCCCTGGAAGCGTTGCGTGGACTGCCTTCTCATGAATTCGTTTTTTATGTCTACGTGCTGGACGACAATCAGCGCCTGACCGGCGTCAGTTCGCTGCGCAAACTGTTGTTGTCTCCCGGCAACAAGCAGGTCAAAGAACTCATGGAGGAACGGATCCACACGGTCAATGTGGACACTCCCCAGGAAGAGGCGGCCCGACTGGTCACCCAGTATGACCTGATGGCCATTCCGGTCGTCAATGACCAGGGCATGTTGCGTGGTATCATCACCGTGGATGATCTGATCCATGTCATCCAGGATGCCGACACCCAATCCATGATGAGATCGGTCGGTGTGGATTCCGAACACAAGCTGAGCATCATGTCCCAGGCCATCACCAGTGTGGCAAGAACCCGCCTGCCGTGGCTGGCCGCGCCTTTCCTGGGCGGGTTGTCCGCTGCCTGGGTACTGGGTTTGTTTGAAGATACCATGTCCCAGGTGATCCAACTGAGTTTTTTCATGCCAATGATCTTTGGCATGGCCGGCAACGTGGGCAGCCAGACCGCCGTGGTGGCCGTGCGCGGACTGGCCACCGGGGTGATCCAGGTCTCCGACTATTTTGCGCTGCTCTTCAAGGAAACCAAAACCGGCGTGTTGATCGGCCTGTTCTATGGCGCCTGCCTTTCCGGTTATGCCCTGGTGGTGTTCGGGAGTTCCACGTTGGCATTCGTGGTGGGCATCAGTATTCTCAGCAACATCACCTATGCGGGCATCATTGCTTCCAGTTTGCCCCTGTTGCTGCAAAAAATGGGACATGATCCTGCCGTTGGTGGCGGACCTTATGTGCTGACCACCGTCGACGTGCTTGGGGTGGTCAATTATCTGGTGATCGCCTCGCTGGTGTATGGGTTCTAGGCGCCTTTCGTGCCCACCCTGACTTTGCACGAATGGGCGTGATGGATTGATCAATTCGCAACTGCACTGGAAAATTTCGCCATGGCCATGATGGTTTTGAATGACAAGAAAGCCGCCGTGCAACCCCCTCGCAACACCGCCGGTATTGCCGAGGCGATCGTGCGTTTGCACCGTCGTGGCGCTTCGCTCCACCTGACCCAGTTGTTGAGCAAACTGAAACCGGTGGACATCGCCGATGTCCTGAACGGGTCTCCCGCTCACAAGGCGCAGGAACTGTTTGGCTGCCTCTCTCCGGCAACCCATGCCGCCATGGTTTTTGAGCTATTGGACGACAGTCATCAACGATTCATTCTGATGCACACTCCCACTGGACAGGCCATTGATTTTCTGAATGCTCTGCCCCCGGCCATCCGCCAGGACAGTATCGGCAAACTGGACCAGGAACATGCCCAGCGCCTGTTGGACGCCATCGCGCAGTCCAGCCAACCACCGGAATCCGTGGAACCGGTCACCTACAAGGCTGGCACGGCTGGCCGTCTGATGGAGACCAACATTCTGGTGCTGCCCGAATCCACCACCGCAGCAGATGCCATCCTTGCTGTGCAGGAAATGTCTTCCCATGACTCCATCTTTTATCTCTACGTCATGGATGACGCACAACATTTGATCGGGGTTTGCTCGTTGCGCCGGCTGATCCTGTCGGATCCAGACAAAACACTCAAGGAATTTACATTTTCCAGACTCATCAAGGTGCATGTCGATACCCCGCAGGGTGTTGTGGCCAATCTCATCTCGCGTTACCGCCTGTTGGCCATGCCGGTCGTCGACGAGTTTGGCATGATGGTCGGCCAGATTACGATTGACAATCTGATTGACATCATCCAGGAAGAAAACACCCGATCCATCATGAAGATGGCCGGTATCGGTTCACAAAACACCAATGTCCTGGATCAGTCTGCCTTTGCCATTTTTCGCACCCGGGTGCCCTGGCTGATTACCGCTTTTGTTGCCTATCTGCTCGTTTCCGCCATTCTCGAAGGCTTTGAACATACCTTGGCCGCGGTTGTACAGCTTGCCTTTTTCTTTCCCATTGTCATCGGCATGTCGGGCAACGCAGGCAGCCAAACCGGGGCCGTTGTGGTGCGGGGATTGGCCCTCGACATCATCCATGAAGGTCATTTTTTCAAACTGCTGTTCAAGGAACTGGGGATCAATCTGATTCAGGGCGGTTTTTACGGGGCCTGTCTGTCTGTGGCGTCGTATGCCATTTTCCAGAATCATCTATTGTCGATCACACTGGGCATTGCAATGACCCTCAGCATTACCTGTTCCGCAGCCATCGCCATGTCATTGCCATTTTTCTTCAAAAGACTGGGAGCAGATCCGGCCGTTGCGGCTGGTCCATTGGCCCTGGCCTTCATTGACATGGTGGGATCCATCAACTACCTGACCATCGCTTTCCTGGTGTTCAAGCTGTGACAACCGGGAAATCTGTACCTGCTTGTCCTCAATCACCGTGACAGGTCGCAACCCGGTCGCGACTGCCGCACAGGAACGACGAACCGGATTACCGAAACCTCTTTCCACCTTGACACGTCATCCAGTCGCGGTGTAGCGTTCCGGCGAAAGCGGCGCAATCCATAACAGCGCAAGGCGGTTCCGGCCATGTGGCAAGCATCTGATGACCGGCGGTTTATCGCCTGGGCGGCCTGCAGCAGTGCCGATCCTGGTGGCTCACCAGGCTGATTTGACAGGCTTTGAAAAGTTGCTGCGGGTCCAGGGGGGTCACCCCCCTGGCGGGTCCAGGGCAGCGCCCTGGGACTTTGCTGTTGCTGTTGCCGTTGCCGTTGTCTTTCAAAGGAGCCGCAGCCGCTTTTCGCTGCGGCGTTTTCGACGTGCGCCGCAGGCAATCCGGCGATTCTGGAACAGCTTGTACCTGTCAAATCAGCTTGATTGCCCCACTGGTCATGGACATCTCGACTGTCCGTCACATCAAGAGGAGTGTCATGTCTTCCAAAACGTGGTCGCTGCGTCTGTTTCCCTTTCTGTCCTGGTTTCCGGTCAATGCCGCCTTTATGCGCGATGACCTGATCGCCGGCATCACCGGCGCCCTGGTCCTGGTGCCAAAAGCCATGGCCTATGCGCAACTGTCTGGGTTGCCCCTGTATTTCGGTCTGTACACCGCTTTCATACCGGCCCTGCTCGGTGCCCTCTGGGGTTCCAGTCGCCAACTGGCCACCGGACCGGTGGCGGTCGTCTCACTGATGACGGCAGCAGCCATCACCCCCCTGGCAGTCCCCCTGACGGACGACTTCGTCGCCCTGGCCCTGCTGTTGACCCTGCTGGTCGGCGTTATTCAATTCGGGCTGGGCATGATCAAGCTGGGCACCATTGTCAATTTTGTCTCCCATCCGGTCATTCTGGGCTTCATGAACGCCGCCGCGATCATTATCGCCCTCTCCCAACTCGACACGCTGCTGGGCATTCCCAAGGGACGCAGCGATTCCTTTCTCAGGGATATCTGGGAAATGTTGGGCTATCTGCCGCAAACCCACCTGCCCACCCTGGGACTCTCTCTCCTGGCCCTGGTCTTGATGCTAGCCCTGAAAAAAATTCCTCTGCTGGCCAAAGTCAGCGTGCTGCTGGTGGTGGTGTTCACCACCCTGCTCAGCCAATCCCTGGGGTTTGAACACAAGGACAAGGGCAGTGCCAACCAGATCGCCACCCCCACCACCCGGGAACTGATTGCCGGATATGCCGAAACAGATCGGCAGATCAATGCACTGGCGGTCGACATGACGGCCAAATCCATCCAGCTTCGCAGCATGGCCAAGGAAGGCAATGCCCGGGCGGTGGCCGACCTGGACTACACCATCGATCTGATGCGTCTGGATCAGCAGGCCCTGAAAACCCAGAACGGCGCCCGTCTGAAGCAGATCAACACCCTCCATCTGGAGCGGTCCGGCACCTCGGCAAACGGTCCGGCCACCTATTACGCCAAAGGGAGCGTGCCGGCTGGCATCGAGACCGACGGACGACTCTGGCACATCAAGAAAATCGACAAGGGCGAGCTGTATCTGATGAGCGGCGGCGAGGTGGTCGGCAACATCCCGGCCGGTCTTCCCGCGTTCCGTGTGCCCAACCTGGGGCTGGACGCCATCATGTCGCTGCTCTCCCCCGCCCTGATCATCGCGCTGGTCGCCTTCATGGAGTCCATTTCGATGGCCAAGGCCATGGCCGCCAAGTCCAAGCAGAGTATCGACCCGAATCAGGAGTTGATCGGTCAAGGGATCGCCAATATCGGTGGCGCCTTTTTCCAGGCCTATCCGGCCTGTGGTTCCTTTACCGGTTCGGCCATCAACCTGCAGGCCGGCGCCAAAACGGGCTTTGCCATGGTCTTCAACGGCCTGTTCGTCGCCATCACCCTGTTGTTCCTCACGCCACACCTCTACTCCCTGCCCAAGGCCGTGCTGGCCGTGATCATCGTGCTGGCCGCCGCCAGCCTGATCACCCCTGCCGCCATCAAACATACCTGGCATGCCAGTCGTGCGGACGGCATGGTCACCCTGGTGACCTTTGTCGTCACCTTGCTGGCCGCACCCCATCTGGACAAGGGCATCATCGTCGGCACCGTGTTGTCGCTGGTCCTGTTTCTCTACCGATCCATGCGGCCCCGGGTGGCCATTCTGGGCCGCCAGGAAGATGGTTCCCTGCGGGATCTGGCCGTCTACCCCCACCTGCCCCACGATCATCGCGTGATTGCTGTCCGTTTTGACGGGCAACTCTATTTTGCCAACGTCGCCTATTTCGAGGACAAACTGCTCGCGGCCATCGCCGACAAGCCCCATGCCAAATATTTGCTGGTGGTCGGTGACGGCATCAATCAGATCGACTCTTCAGGAGATGACGTGATCCGCCGCCTGCAGGCGGAACTGCAGGATCATGGCATGACCCTGGTCTTTTCCGGTCTGAAACGACAGGTGCTGGACGTCATGCGTGCCACCGGTCTGTTTGACCAGTTGGGCGGAGAGGAGAACCTTTGCTCGACCGACGAAATCGCGCTGGCGCACATCTATCGGCACATATGGGAAGAGGTCGGTCATCCTCCCTGTCCTGGTCAGCTCACGCATTGCCAGCACGGCGCCTGCGCCGACTCGACCCACTGCCTGGTCAGCAACGGCACCGACCTCCGGGAACTGACCCGTATGGACCGGGAACAGGAAGCTCCCTGAAAAAGGAGAGCAGTCAGGCCACTCAACTGAACCAACGCCACACCCTCCACGGATGTGCGATGGCGAACGGGATGGCCGGTGACTGCTCGGTCACCTGACAGGTGGCCGGCGTGCTGTGAGTGGCGGAATGGATGGCCGTGGCGACACGGACCACCATACGGTGCAAGAACGCGGACCACTCGCTGCCGGATTGGTGATCGGACGGCAATGCGATGCTCTGCGGTATCCGTTGTGTCATGTTGCATCTCCCTTAAACGGTACGACCCAGCCACGCTGTACCCCGGGCCGCCGTCATGCCGCATGTGTGATACATCCCCTCAAAAAAGCCCCGTTGCTGATCAGGCAATGGCCGGACTCGCTACACTCTTCGTGCCGACAATGGGAATCCAGCAGGTGGGTCGGACAAGGTGGCCGACCCACATCTTTCCAGATCAGCCGATAGATATGCCCCAATGCAATCTCATCGGTGGCAAAAATGTTCTCCTCCCCGCCCAACTGGTCAAACAATCCCGTGGCGCGCAGCACCTGCAGCACTTGCCGTTTCAGACCGGAAAACACCAGCACCATTCCGTTTTCCTGCAACTCCGACTGCAGGCGGCGAATGACATCCTCACCCGACGCATCCAGTTGATTGATGCCATCGCCGATCACCAGCAAATATTTGGCCTGGGGTTCGTCCGCCATGGCAGCCAACAGTTTGTCCTCAAAGTAGGCCGCGTTGGCAAAATAGAGCTGCCCATCAAAACGGACGACGATAATCTGCTCGTCGTGGGGCAGATGGGGATAGACCGCCAAATCCCGCAGGGAACCATCTTCGTAGCGACCCAGCAGGGCCACCCTGGGCCGCATGGTGCGATACAGAAAGAGCAGGATGGCCAGACCGGCCCCCGCCAGGATACCCTTGTCCAGATGGGGGGCAAAGCCCAGGGTGGCCACAAAGGTGAACAGGGCAGCAACGCCGTCATGACGTGAGGCATGCCAGGCATGGGCAATGGCCCGCAGATTGACCAATCCGACCACGGCCATCATGATGACGGCGGCCAGCACCGACTCGGGCAGGTGATAGAGCAGCGGCGTCAGGAACAACAGGGTGACGACCACGGCCAAAGAGGTGAACAGGGAAGAGGCCCCGGTCAGCGCCCCGGCATCAAAGTTGACCGCCGACCGGGAAAAAGAACCGGTCGTCGGATAGGCCTGAGTCAAACTGCCGCAAATGTTGCCCAGCCCCTGACCGATCAGCTCCTGATTGGGGTCAATGTGGGCCTTGCTGCGGGCCGCCATGGCCCTGGCGATGGAGATCGCCTCCATGAAGCCCACCAGCGAAATGACAAAGGCGCTGGGCAACAGGGTCACCAACAGCTCCAGGTTGATTCTGGGCAAGGCAAAGCTGGGCAGACCGGCCGGCACGGTGCCGACCACCGCCCCACCCATCCCCTGAAAGCCCAATCCGTAACTGGCCGAGGTCATCAGCGTGACGGCAATGAGCACATTGGGCAGATGGGGTCGGCTTTTCTTCAGGGTCATCATGACGGCAAAGGCGACCACCCCAAAGAGCAGGGTGGGCAAATGGGTCTGTCCCACCTGTTGCACGACCTGCCAGATGTCCTGCAAAAAGCTGTCACTGCGCCCCATTTTGACGCCCAGCATCTTGGAAAGCTGCGAAAACCCGATGATGAGCGCCGCCGCATTGGTAAAACCAACCACCACCGGATGCGAAAGAAAATTGACCACCACGCCCAGCCGCAACAGGCCCAGCCCCAACTGCACGAGACCAACCATCAGGGACATGAACAGCGCCATGGCAATGTATCCCTCCGAACCGGAGGTGGCCAGCGGCGCCAGGGCCGAGGCCGTCAGCAGCGATACCACCGCCGCCGGACCAGTCGCCAGTTGCCGGGATGAGCCAAACAGGGCCGCCACGGCGCCCGGCAGGCAGGCCGCATACAAACCATAGTGGGCGGGCAAACCCGCCAAACCGGCATAGGCCATGGATTGCGGGATCAGCACCAGGGCGACCGTAATGCCCGCCACAAAATCCGCCCGCAACGTGCGCCCGTCCAGGCTGGGCAACCATGCCAGAAAAGGAAATATTTTAGTCATGTTCCACATTATCAACTCGGCATTGGACAAGAGGCTTCTTCCACTGAACCACGGACCAGACACCCGCAGAGGACCGGTCAGGCCAACAAACATTCCAGAGACCGGAACCAACTGGTCGCACGCCACGCTGCCCCTCCCGGACAGGTATACCGGTCCTGGTTGGCATCTTCCGTGCCACGGTTGAGAAAATATTATCTGATTGTTAAATAATGATTTTTATAGGAATGGTTCCATTCTTTTCCACCCCAAAGGTTGCATATTGCAACAACAACCCCCTGTGACCGGTGGTCTTGGCATGGATGCGATTGAATGCGTTCCTGTTTTATGGTTGGTAGCGGGTCGGCGGGATGGTGTTGCAACATGATACACTGGCATTGCAATATGCAATAACAACGCTGAATCTGCTCACTCTTCCGGGGATTCGCCGGTCCCGGCCTGGTATTTTTTCAGTTTCCGCCACAGAGAGACCCGGTCAATGCCCAGCATCTGGGCGGCGACCGTCTGGTTGCCTCGGGCTTTTTGCTGAAACACCCACAAAATGTAGGCCTTTTCTCGTTCCTCCAGGGTGGGGGTACGACCGTCCCCGGCAGGCATGGCATGGATCTCCGCCTCCCGGAGTTCGTCGGGCAGGTGGGAGTCCAACAGCACCGTACCGGAAGCCATGGCGATACCGCGCTCCAGAATGTTGCTCAACTCCCGCACATTGCCGGGATAGTGGTAGGCGGTCAGCAACGCCATGGCCTGCGGGTCGATCTGCTGGACGCCTGATTGGAAGCGCCGGGCAAACAGGTTCAAAAAATGGTGGCAGAGCAGCGGAATGTCTCCCTTGCGTCGTGCCAGGGGCGGTATCTCGAGCCGGGCCACGTTCATGCGATAGAACAGGTCCTGACGAAAACGACCCTGCCGCAACTCTTCCGCCAGGTCCCGGTTGGTGGCCCCGATGAACCGGACATCCACGGGAATGGGCGTGACATCACCCAGACGGCGCAACTCCCGTTCCTGGATCACCCGCAGCAGTTTGACCTGCATGGCGGGATTCATTTCCGCCACCTCATCCAACAGCAGCGTGCCGCCCCGGGCCGCTTCAATCAGCCCCTTGCGCTCGGATACCGCACCGGTAAAGGCTCCGCGCGCATGGCCGAACAGCTCATTTTCCAGGACCCCCTCGTTGAAGGCACCGCAGTTGACCGCCACGAACGGCGCTCCGCTCCGGTGGCTGGCCTGGTGCAGAAAACGGGCAAACAGCTCCTTGCCCACCCCGCTCTCGCCCGTGATCAGGACATTGCAATCGGTGGGAGCCATCTTGCGGGCGGTTTCGAGAAGACGCAACACGACCGGATCGCGGGTAATGATGGCGGTCTCGGGCGGCAACTGGGCAACCTCGGCCTTGAGCTGCTCGTGCGCCCGCTGCAACCGAACCTTTTCCACGGCTTCTGCCGTCACCTGACGCACCTCGTCCAGACGATACGGCTTGGCGATATAGGAAAAGGCGCCCTGTTTGACCGCCTCGACGGCCGAGGCCAGGGTGGAAAATCCGGTGATCAGGATCACCTCGGTCTGCGGATGGCAGCGCCGGCATACATCCAGTATGCCCATGCCGTCCACCTTTTCCATGCGCAAATCCGTCAATACCACATCAAAAGTCTGCTGCTCCAGCAGGCGCAAGGCTCCCGGACCGGACAGGGCGGTGGTGACTTCATATCCCTCCTTGCACATCACATACTCCAGATTTTTTACCGCTATTTTCTCATCATCCACGATGAGCAATCGGGCCGGGGTCATGCGTCTCTCTCCGCAGGCGACAGGGATGGACAGGGCAGATACAATCGGAAACTGGAACCGTTGCCCGGTTGCGAATCGATCACCAGGCATCCGCCGTGTTCCTCAACGATTTCATGCACCACAAACAGCCCCAGACCGGACCCCTGACCGGTCTCCTTGGTGGTAAAGAAAGGATCAAGAATGCGTGGCAGCAGAAATGGGTCGATACCCATACCGTTGTCTTGTATCAAAATTTCTGTCACTGGCCCCCGGGTGCACGCATGCATCTGGCCCGCCACCAGGCGATGGGGCTGATCGACACTCACCACCAGTGGATGGAACAGCGCCTGACCAGCAATGATGATTTCACCACTGCCTGCCAGGGCGTCCAGGGCGTTTTTGATCAGGTTGAGCAGCGCCTGCTGCAACCGTTGATGATCGGCCTCCACCAGCAAGTGTCTGGTCACATGCCGCACCACGCTCACGCCAGGCAGAAGATGGGTACTCAACAGGCGCAAGGTCTCTTCCACCAGCAGATCCAGGGGTATCGGCTGGCGGCGAAAAGGCTGGTCCCGGGCAAAATCCAACAAGGAACGAATAATATCCCGCGCCCGCATGGACTGGGAATCGATCTGGGTCAGGAGCTCGCGATGCCACCCCTCCTCCGGTGTCTCTTCCAGCAGGATCTGGCAGGAAGTGGCAATATTGGACAGGGGATTGTTCAATTCGTGGGCCACACCGGAGAGCATGGTGCCCAGAGAGGCCAGTTTTTCCGAACGCACCATCTGCTTTTGTCGGGCCTTCAACTCCATGAGCATGCGATTGAAGGCCTGGGTCAGGGAGTGAATCTCCCGATCACGGGCAGGGAGTTCGATGCGGTCGAGTCGCCCGTCTGCGATCTGGCGCATGGTCTGCTCCATCTCTCTGAGCGGCAGAGTCACCACCCTGGTCAAGACCTGTCCCAGGGCCAGCACCATCAGGGCCAGCAGGGTGATACCCACCAGAAAAACCTGCCGGTGCAACGCCAGTGAATGCACCAGCCGCTGTTTTTCCGAGCGGGCCACGCCCTCTGCTGCGGTCACCAGCTCCTTGCCGATGTGACGGACCCGTTCCTCCCGGTCTGCCGATGGCAACGGGTCGGATTGCCCGGCCGAGGCCGGATGACCCATGGCCTGTCCATATTCCGCCAGATTCCGCTCCAGGTCATGCACCATGGGCTGAACGGCATCCAGGTTGCGCATCTGCTCGGCAAAAATACGGCGGGCACTGGCCAGCCACTGGCGGTTGGCGACCCAGTCGGTTTCCTGGTTATAGAGGAAAAAGTTTTTTTCGTAACGCCTTGTTTCCAGAACGGCATCCAGAAAATCGGCAACGGTGCTGACAACCTGGAAGTGCGATTCCATCTGATACTGCTCAAGCATGGCCAGCAGGGCAATCGTCAGGATCAATCCGCTGACCGCAACATAGCCCAGGGTGATCTTGCGGCGCAGCGAGGAACGGGGCGGGTCAATATCCACGCATCACCTCAGCCATTCCTGCCCATCCCCTCGCACTCCCGAAATACCCGGCCGGGACAGGCGGTGCACAGTTCCCGGTTCAAGCGGGAAAACACGGCCTGCAACGCCTCATTTTTTGACCCGAACACGTTTTCCTGACCAATGGCCGCCAGGTATCCGCCCCGTTCCAGCAGTTGGTAGGGCGCATCCTTGAGGCGGACCAGGTAAAGACCGCCGCCATCCGCACGGCGTTTGCCGGCCTCTTTTGCCAGGAACTCCGCGCCGGACAAATCGATACAGTTGATGTTCTGCGCCACGATGACCAGATGGGTCCGGGGGTTGGTCAGGCCCTCCAACCGGGTCCGAATGGCTTCAATGGCCGCAAAAAACAGGGAACCGTCCACCCACACCACCCGGATGTGCGGGCAAGCCGCGGCATTCGCCAGGTCGGCAAACCGGCGACGGGGATGCGCCGGGTCGGGAATGCGGGCGATCACGTTGGGGTGGGAGGTGCGGGCCAGATAGATGCCGATCGACAACATGATCCCGAACAGAATGGCAGTTTCCAGGCTGAAAAACAGGGTCGATAAAAAGGTGACGAGCATGATGAGGGTTTCGTTACGGCTGGTACGCCAGGTTTGCCGAATGTGGCGCCAATCGACCAGACCCCAGGCCACCAGGAACAGCACCCCGGCCATGGCCGCATGAGGCAATTGCGCGGCGATGGGAGAAGCCAGGGCCAGCAGACCGATCAGCATCAACCCGGCGCTGGCCGCCGCGATCGGGGTCTGGGCACCCGAGTCATAGTTCAGCCCCGTCCGATTGAAAGAACCGGTGGCCACATAGGCGGAAAAAAAGCTGCCGGCCACATTGGACAATCCCTGTGCCACGAATTCCTGATCGACATCCAACGCCTGACCGCTGCGCAATGCCATGGCGCGGGCAATGGAAATGGCCTCGGTCAGGGCCAGCATGGTCACTGCGATCACGCCGGGCGCCAGGGCGTGGAGTGTGGTCAGGGACAAATCCGGCAGGGACAAGGGCGGCAGCGAGACGGATATGGCACCCACCCGGGTAATGCCGGATGGCCCGGTCACCACCATGTCAATGAGCCATGCCAGCCCGGCGCCCATGCCCAACGCGACAACCATGTAGGGAATACGCGGCCACCAGGCCCGACTGAGCAAGCCGGACAGCAGTGTGATACCGCTCACGGCCAGTACCTGCCCATTGCTCTCCCCTGCGTGCTGGATGGCATACTGCACGGTCTGGGCAAAAGAGCTGCCGGCGGGAATGGGCAGACCGGCAAAATAGCGAAGCTGATTGGCGGCAATCAGCAGAGCAGCCCCGGCGGTAAAGCCGATGACCACCGCATGGGAAATAAAATTGACCAGCACCCCCATGCGGGCCCAACCCAGACCGAGCTGGACCAGCCCCACCAGAAAGGTCATGGTCAGGGCCAACTGCACATAGGCGACAGAACCGGGTTCGGCATGGACACTGAGCAGGGAAAAGAGGACGATGGAGGCAGCCGTGGTGGGACCGGAGACCAGATGCCAGGAAGAGCCGAACAGGGCCGCCACGATGGCGGGAACCATGCCGGAATAGAGGCCATACACCGGCGGCATGCCGGCAATGGCGGCAAAGGCGATCCCCTGGGGCAGGACCACGATGGCCCCGACCAGACCGGCCAGCAAATCCGCCTTGAGCGTGGCGGGCGTCACCCTCTGCCACCACTGCAATGGTGGAAAAAAGGAGCGCCACACCACAGTGGACAGGCCAGGCAAATGGATGGGCACGCCCGTTTCCTTCTTCTTGAGGCGTTTCAACACCCGGTCGACAGGCCCCTCTGTCAGACCAAGAGTTTACCGTTTCAGGATTTCCAGCATGTGGGGCGTAAAGTGGATGATCACGCCAAAGGCCGCCAGGATCACCAACCCCATGAACCCCATCCACAGTTTGATGATCCATTCCGCCATGTCCACGGTGCCGCGCAACTTGTCGGAGACGGTCACCATCTCCTGGCTCAAGTAAATGTTTTCAGTCACCATGCCCACATGGTCCGCCACCCTCTCCAGCAATTCCCGATCCGCATCGGTAAAACCCTGATGGCTGTTGGGACCCTGTTTGTTGATGACCTGAATGGCACCTGTCACCTGATCGGTGGTCAGGCTCTTGATGGGCACGCACAGCATGTTGTGGGTGACATACCCCACTGTCTCTTCCACACACCTGGCAAATTCGGACTGCTGCTCCCGCCGCACGATGGAGACATGCCGCCCGGTGGCCACCACCCGCCCCACATTGGAGCCCGTCTTGGGAATGACAATGCTGCGCTCTTTCAGTCCGGTGCCACACTGCAACCAGACCGCATCGGTCACCGGATCATGGATAAAAAAGCTGCACCGGTCCGCATCCACCACCTTGGGCAGTATCTCCATGAAAAAATGGAGCAGGTCCTGATTGCCACTTGATCGCCAGCTGCGGGTCAGGGCCTCTTGTTTGGCCTTGATCTTTTGCCACTCGTTTATCAGTTCCTGTTTCACAGCAACCTCTCAATCCCTTCAGTAGACATGAAAAACCGCTTAATTGTACATTAAAAAAACAGCAAACACGACACCCCTCTCGAGATTCTAACACAACAATCCGGTTATTGTCAGCATATTTCAACAAGCCATCTGCCGCCCCCCGCCTATTCCCACACAAAACCCAACGCCTCCAGACGTTGAATGCGTTTGGGGTCCAGGTGTTCCTTCTTGTACTCCTGCCGCTGGAACTGCACCCACAGCCCCAGTGCCGGATTTTTGGGCCAGGGAACCGGCACGTTGCAGTGGCCATGCGCCTGCTTGAAGGCAGCCAGTTCCAGCAACATTTCCTCCAGCACCACCTCTTTTTGATCCCAGACGAACCCCAGCGAGTTCAATCGCTCGATACGCACCGGACTCAAATGGCCATGCAAACGGGCCTGCCGTTGCGTGGCCACCCAGGAGAACAGGCGGGGATCACCCGTACCACGGGTGACCAGACAATGACCGAACTGCTCCCGGTAATGCACCAGGGCCAGAAACATTTCGTACCATTGCACCTCCAACGGGTCCCAGAAGAACCCCAGGGCATTCAGGCGCTCGACCCGTTCCGGTTCCAGTTGACCGGTCTTGTAGGCCTTGCGCTGGGCCACCACCCACCAGGCCAACTGGTTGTTGTCCGGGTAGCTTTCCGGCACCAGACAATTGCCATACTGGCGCCGGAACTCCGCCAGGGCCGCAAACATCTCCTCCCACAGAATGGCCTTGGCATCCCAGACAAACCCCAGACCATCCAACTGCTGCACCTTGTCCGCCGGCAAGGAACCCGCCGCACGGGCGCGGCGCACCGCCCCAACCCAACGCGCCAGTGCCGGATTGTCCGGAAACTGGGTGGGAATGATGCAATGGCTGCGTTCCGCCCGAAACCGCCGCAACGCCACCACCATGGCATCCCATTCCGCCTCCTGGGCATCCCAGACAAAGGCCAGGGTATCCAGTCGGGCCCGTCGCTCCCCGCTGAGGGTCTGCTGCCAACCGGCCCGCCGTTGCTGACGCACCCACTCGGCCAACTGGGGCTGGTCATCGCCGACATGACAATGGCCGTGTACCCCATGGAATGCCACCAGCGCTGTCCATTGATCCTGCCACGCCTGCTCTTCCGGGTCCCAGACAAAACCCAGCTCATCCAGCCGGGTCATCCGCTCCGCGGCCAACCGGCCCGCCCGCCAATCCCGTCGCTGTTTGACCACCCAGTCCGCCAACAGGGGATCGACCGGCCAGCCGGACGGCACCAGGCAATGCCCCTGTTCTGCCTGAAACCGACGCAGGGCAGCCCACTGTTCTTCCCAATAAGCCGCCTCCAGATCCCAGCAAAAACCCAGTTCATCCAGCAATACCTGCCGTTCGACCGACAGTTTGCCCCGGGCGCGTTCCTTGCGCTGCTCCTTGGCCCAAAAGGCCAGCGAGGGGTTGTCCGGCCAGATCTCCGGGACCAGACCATGGCCATGGCTCTGTTTGAACTGCAAAAAGGTGGCAAACTGCTCCTCCCAGCGGGCCTGGTCCAGATCCCAGCAAAATCCCAGCGCGTCCAGAGCCTCGCTCCGCCCGGCCGCCAATACCCCTTTTGCCAGCGCCAGGCGCTGCTGTCTGGCCCACTCTGCCAGGCCGGGATGACCGGGCCATTGTTCCGGGATCAGGCCATGGCCATGGTGCTGCTGAAAAGCCTGAAACACCCGAAACATTTCATCCCAGGCGACCTGTTCCGGGTTCCAGACAAAACCCGCCTCTGTCAGACGTGCCACCTCCTCTGCATCCAGCCGGCCTTTCAGATGGTCACGCCGCTGCTGCTGAATCCAATCGGCCAGGGCGGGATTTTCCGGCCAATGGTCCGGCACCTGTGTGTGACCATGCCGTTGGCGATAGCGCAGCAACTCGGCAAACAGGGCATCCCACGCCGCCTTTTTCGGGTCCCAGACAAAACCGGCCTGTGTCAGGCGTCGCACCCGGTCGGGCCGCAAGCCTCCCTTGCGATAGGCCCGTCGCTGCTGCTCCACCCATTCGACCAGGAGGGCATCCTGCTCCCGGTCCGGGCGTTGCCACTGGCCAAACTGCCGGTCCCAGTTGGAACCGAGCTGTTTCAGAAAGTGGTGCCAGATCAACTCCGACCACTCTGCCGGCAGAGCGGGAGGCAACACAAATTGCAGCCGCTCCGCCAGATAGCGCCCCGGGCCATCCCCTGACCGGTCGGGCCAGAGACCGGTCCGCCCCCGGTATTCCCCCAACAGGCCAATCTGCTCATCCAGGATGTGCTCCAGTTCACGCAGGACCTGCACGACCTCCCACAGACCATCGGCAGCGGCCAGACTGTCCTTCACCAGCAGGTCCACCGATCCCTCCCGGGCGAACGGGGCCAGCATCAGGGGCACGACCAGCAGGCCGGTGGACAGCCCATGCCCTGCCGTGACCGACGGGGATGCGGAGGGTTTGGTCAGGATGGCCGCCATGGCCCGGGCCACCTCCCATTTGACCTTTTTGGCGGTGGGCGCAAACAAGACCAGATCGGCTGGCGGTGGCATCAGGCCATCGGTCAGAGATCGGGCATGGTGCAGCAGGGCCCGGGCAGACTGACCATACTGTCGCAGCAGCGCCTCCCGCTCGGCAGCAGTGGCGCTGCCTTCCAGCAGCAGCGATACATAGTCCGTCGGGTGGACATCAGCACCGGCCATGGCGCGGGCTTCCTGCGCCGTACCATGGCAGATCTGAATGTGCCGGGCATCCGTCTGTTGCACAACCAGCCGCAGGGCCTGGGCCACGGCACGCATCCGGCCCTCCTCTCCGGTGGGAGCGTCGACCTCCGGGGGCACAACGACCACCAGCAACCGCCACGGACGCAACAGGCCGTCCGCCACCGCCTGCTGCAGGGGCGCCAACGGCACCACCGGCCCGTAACGGGGATTGTCTGCCAGATTCCAGAGCAACCTGGGGTCGCCGTCTGCATCCCGACTGGCCACGTTGGCCCGGCGGGTGGCCATGGCCAGAAACAACCGCTTGCGCAGGGGCAGATTGGTGTCGTCCAGGACGAACGGATCGGCCAGGGTCTCCTGGCTCTCCAGCAAAATACCCAGATCCAGTGGCGCCAAACCGACCAGAGCCCGGGCCACCACCCGCACCGACCCATAGGTGGCCAGCAGCACCCGCACGCCCTGGAAACGCCAAGCCAGAAACCGGCGCACTCCTTCGCTGTCGCCCACCAGGGGCACATCCCAATCGGCCTGGCGCACCACGGTCGCATCCGGCCCGGCGGGTCCATCGACGCCGACCCAGAGGGTGGCCAGATCGGACCAGACCACATGGCGACGCCACAGCAGCAGGGTCTCCCGCAGGTGGACCAACGAGGGGGAGACCAACAGCACCGTGCGTCCCCCTCCCACGGATTCCGCCCATTTCAGGGCCAGCAACTCCACCCCGATGCCGGGGGCGGTGACGGCCAGCACCCGGTCCTGCTGCTCCAGCATCGGTTGCAGGCTCGCCACATACCGGGATTGTGGCAACGACAGCGGCAACCGGTCCGGTACGAAACCGCCTCCCTGCCACCAGCGGCGCATGGCCTGAAAATCACGGCTGGTCAACCGGTCCAGATCGTTGCCCAGGACGGCATGAAACCCGTTATGGCCGCGCAGCGGCGGGGGCAGCACGGTACAGTTGGTAAACAGCAGGGGCTGCGGCACCCGATCCGCCAACTCCAGGAAAGGGGTCACATCCTTGCGTCCCAGGGGGGGCCGGCCCGGTCGGAACAGCAACTGATAGGGGTGGATGTCACCGGCCAGAGTGCGAAAGATGCCATCAGCCCCCATGATCCGTTCCGGCAGGGCATGGCGGCGCCGGGCCTCCAGAGGAATGCTTCCCTCCGGCCAGATGTCCGCCGCCTGGGGCAGGGTGCGAATGGCCAGAAAGGCCTCGGCAAAGACCGCAAAGGCCACAAACTGCTCTTCCGTCGACCCCAACCCGGCCAGTCGCTCTTCCAGCTGGGCAAAGCGGACCAGACCATTGAACAGGCCGCGTTGCAGGAGGGTCGAGGCTTGGGAGTGGGATGGGAGCATGGGACAATTCAGCGCGGTGTGGCATCCGGCAGGCCGCCATCAACCGGCAGGGTGACACCGGTGGAGGGAGTCTGACGGGTGGCAAAAAAGAGGACCGCCTGCGCCACATGGGTCGCTGTGATGCGCGATTTCAGCAGGTTGCGGTTTTGAT
>JAMOAX010000026.1:0-25323 GCA_039908555.1 Magnetococcus sp. DMHC-8 | reverse complement strand
GGTCCCGGGACTGGCGATCATCTGCAATCTGCCTGCGGCGCATGCTGAAAAGGCCGCAGCAAAAACCGGCTGCGGCTCTTTTGAAAAGCCACAGCAAAATCCCAGGGCGCTGCCCTGGACCCGCCAGGGGAGATAATCTCCCCTGGACCCCATAAAACTTTACCCGCCAAGCGACGAATCCCGAGACATGTGCGGTTCAAGGGTCACCCCACTGGCGGGGTGCGGAGATGGAACCCCGGTCGGGCAAGGGACTGCAGGCAGGCGGTTGCCTCCTCATCCACCTGCAACCGGTCGGCAAACCGGTCGGCAATCTGCGCCAGAGAGAGGCCGACCAGCGGATGCCGCAGCGCCGGCGCCAGTTCTGCCAACGGAATGGCCAAAAAAGGACGGTGCAAAATGTCCGGGTCAGGCACCACCAGCGTATCGGTCCGGAGCACGCAATCACCCATCAATGCAATATCCAGATCCAGCGGGCGGGGCGCGTACCGGCCTGCTCCCCGTACCCGGTGCAACCCGGCCTCAATGGCTCGCAACACCCCCTTCAGGGCAGTCGGCTCCCGCCATGTAGCCAACCGCACGGCACCATTGAGATAATCCGGCCCGACCTCAACCGGACCGGTGGCCGCCGGGTCGGGCAGGGCAGGGGTACGATAGACCGTGGAGACGGCCGACAGACCCAGCTCGGCATGCAAACGCTGCAACCCCCGCCACAAATTGGGTAACGGCTCCAGATTGGCACCAAAGGCAATCAGGACCGGACCGGCCGCACTCATGACGGTACCACATCCCCACCCGCCGCGCGGGCCCGCCGCAGGGTCACCCCCACCGAGCGGGCAAAACGCAACGCCCCCGGTTTGTTCACCGCCACCTTGACCCTCTGCACCCGCTCGTCCGCCAGACACAACCCGGCAATCCGCTCCGCCAGGGCCTCGACCAGAAAAAACCGGGAGTGTTCGGTCAGGGCGATGATGGCCTTGCTCAGGGTCTTGTAGTTGACCGTATCCTCAATCCGGTCACTGCAACCCGCCCGGGCCAGGTCAACCCACAGGACAATGCTGATCCGCACATCCTGGAGAATGGCCCGCTCCCACTCCTGCACGCCAATGATGCACCGCAAATGCAGATCACGAATCCTGATCCGGTCAAAAGGAGGAGGAGGGGAGGAGATGGCAGAGGGGTCGGGTATCATGGCTGTATCCCCATCAAAGATGTTCACCCCCATCGACGCAGATCATCTCTCCGGTAATGAAGGTGTGTCGTATCAGAAAAAACAGCGTGTCAACAATATCCTGCGGTGATCCCGCCCGTTGCAGGGGTGTGGCGGCCGCCACCCGCCGGAACATCTCGATCCCGTCACCCGCCGCCGGCAGAATGGGACCGGGGGCAATGGCATTGACCCGCACGGCAGGAGCCAGTTCCACGGCTGCCAGACGGGTCAGGGTCCACAACGCCTCCTTGGCAACCGTATAGGCCAGATGGCCCGGACGGGGTCGGACAATGCGCTGATCCAGCAGGTTGACGATGACGCCGGTCGCCGGGGGCGGCAATCCACGGGCAAAGGCCTGCATCAACACGAAGGGCGCAGTCAGATTGACGGCCAGTACCGCCTGCCAGGCGGCCAGCGGGGTGTCCCGCAGCGTGCCCGGCGGAAACACGGCCGCATTGTTGACCAACAGCGTCACCACCCCCATCCGGGCGGCCACCTGCTCCAGCAACCGGGCCGCCTCTTCCGGATCGGCCAGATCGGCGACAAACAGCTCAGCCCGCCCCCCCTGCCGTTCGATGGCCGTGCACAGCGCCCGGGCTGCCCCCTGCGAACGGTGGGCATGCACCGCCACCCGGGCCCCCGCCCGGGCCAGCGCCTCGGCACAAGCCGCCCCGATGCGCTGCCCGGCCCCGGTCACCAGCGCCGTGCAGCCCGCCAGATCGCCCGGCCCGCCGGCATCAGGAGTGGGCAAAGATATCTTCGGCCTCCCAGCCCGCCAAATCCAGCGTCACTCGGGTGGGCAAAAAATCCATGCAGGCACGGGCCAGATCCAGACGATCCTCCCGCTGCAGCATCCGCTCCAGCGCCTCCTTCAGGGCCACCAGATGGATCACATCCGACTGGACGTATTGGACCTGCTGGGGCGACAGACTCGCCACTCCCCAATCAGACGACTGCTGCTGCTTGTCCATCTCCAGGCCCCGCAACTCCCGCACCAGGTCCTTGAGGCCATGGTAACCACTGTAAGTGCGCACCAGACGCGAGGCAATCTTGGTGCAAAAAACCGGCGCCACCCGAATGCCCAGCCAGTGCCGCAGACTGGCCAGATCATACCGGGCAAAATGAAAAATTTTTTCAACCGCCGGCGACTCCAGCAAGGTCTGCAAACGGGGCGCCTGACGACTGTCGACCTGCAGCACCGCCACCACACCCTCCTCATTGCACATCTGCACCACACACAACCGGTCGCGCAACACGTTCAGGCCCATGGTCTCGGTGTCCACCGAGAGATATCGGCTGTTCAGATAGCGTTGCAGATATTCCTCATCCAGATCGCCCTGGAACATTGTCGGATGGGTTTGCACGGTGGTCACGATTCCACTCCTTGCCAAAATTGGGTAAGAGAACGATCACATGATCGAACGGTCGCAAAAAAGAGGTATGGCCCTTGCGCGGGAACTGTGGCATAATCCCACGTTCTCGTTATAGAGAGTTCTTGCTGGAATGGAAAGGATTCGACAATGGCCCCGAAAGATAATTACACCGTTGAGCAGTTGGAACGCATTCGCACCACGCTGGGCACCGCCCTGGGGGACAAGTCGGCCCAGGCACTGGAAGCCCTGGAGACCCGTTTTTCACCCGCCCCGGACATCTCCGAGGAAGATGAAAAGCTGATGAAACTCCGCGAAAAAATGGACAACCCAACGATTGATGTCGGTGCAGTGATTGCCACGGGCCGTCTGGCCGACATCGTCGCGGCGCTGGACAAAACCAAGAACGATCCGGACCGGCAGCAGCGGTTGGTCACCGCCATCATGAGACACAAGGATGCCAAACCCCCCTCCCTGGTGGAGGCCCTGAGCAAGGTGGCCAACCGCCGGGAGTTGGTCGAAGACCTGGTGGGCGGCATCGTCGCCCAGCGGGGGGTCAATCCCCTGATCGAAGCCCTGCGCCACGCCACCGCCAGCCCGACGGCCTACGGGGCGCTGGCCAAGGGTATCGCCGAACAGGGTACCGTCAACCACATGATCCGCACCATCGCCGCCGCACCACGGGGGCAACCCGATGCCGAACTGCTGTGGGCCATGGAAATCATGCGCAGGGGCAGCCTGGAACAAATGCTGGAAGCCATGAACCTCCTGGATGATGCCTCCCCCGGCGTGGTCGTCCTGGCCTCGGGCGTGGCCAACCGCAAGGATGTGGGGGTCGAGCCCATGGTGCGCGGCCTCTCCTTCTGCAAAAACAACACCAAAGCCTCGGCCATTCTGGCCCTGGAGCTGACCCGGGTGGCCGATATCAATGCCTTCGTGGTCATCCTGGAAAAATATATCAGCGACAGCAGTGACGCCGGCGAAATTCTGGTCGCCAAACTGGTCCACCGTACCAAGTTTGCCAAAAGCCGGGAACCCCTGCTGATCAAGTGTTGTCGCTTCATGCGGAACGACTCCATGGCAGGCAAAATTTTGGCCATGGGCCTGTGGGATCTGGGCGATCCGGAAAAATTTGTCCAGGGGCACAGCCGTCTGGCGGGCCACCCCGCCGCCCAAAAGGTCATGGCCTGGGGCGCCTTCAAAAAGCTGAGCGCACTGAAAGCCATGTCCATGCTGGGCAAAGCCTATTTCAGCATGTCGTCCCAGCAGGCGGAGGCAGAGGCCATCATCAAGGAGGCCCGGACCCGTTACGAGTGGATTTTGCAGGAGGTGCTGGGCGAAGATCCCAGTGTCACCCCGGAACCCGAACCACCCAAAACCGAACCGCCCAAAACCGAAGCACCCAAAAAAGAGGCGGCCAAAAAGTAAACAGCACCCATTCTTGGGATACGTCGTTGTTGCGGGTCCAGGGGGGTCACCCCCCTGGCGGGTCCAGGGCAGCGCCCTGGGACTTTGCCGTTGCTGTTGCCGTTGCTGTTGCCGTTGTTTTTCAAAGGAGCCGCAGCCGCTTTTTGCTGCGGCGTTTTCAACATGCGCCGCAGGCAATCCGGCGATTCTGGAACGGCTTGTACCTGTCAAATCAGGTTGGTTGCCCCACTAGCCGGGCCGGTGGGTCATGCGCACCAGGCAGAGGCTGAAAACATTGGCCAAATCCTGCAACAGATCGGTGGCGTCACTGGGCAGGAAACGGTTGGGCGCCTCGCCCCCCAGATTGAGAGAACCGATCAACCGCTGTTCCTGACCACCCTCGTCAACGGGTGCGTACAGGGGCACCAGTGCCTCGGAACGGATGGCCTCCGCCATTTGGCCAAAATAAAGGCGTTTGTTCTGCCCCTCGCGTCCCACGCGAATCACCGGGGCCCGGCCCTCACCCAGGGTCTGGGTCAGCTGTTCGTGCTCCAGGATGAAAAGACGCTCCGCCAGAAAGGCCGGGGGCGGATCGGGCTGAAAAAGAGCCACCAGCGCCTGCTCCCGGGCGTTCAGAGAGACGGTGACCCTTTGAATGTTGAACAAATTTTCCGGCTCCTGCGTGGCAATGGCGATGACCGACCAGGGGGCCGTGGCCATGATCAACCGGGTCTGCAGCGCGTGAAAGGCACGGTAGATCTCCTCGTTGCGCAGCAGACGGTTCAGGATGGCATCCAGCTTGTCCCGCAACTGATCGTTCTGACGGCGCAAATGCTGCAATTGCCCGGCCTCCAGACTGAGCACGTTGCCCGATAACGACAGGGCGGGCCCCGGCAACAACTCGGGATGACCTGCCAGGAAGTCCGGATGCTGCTGGAGCCAGGCCAGTACCTGGGCCTCTGTGGGGGGGAGTGATGTATTCATGTCTCTCCTTATGCCTGGAAACCGGGAATTTTTCAAGCGGTAATCTGTTGACGGGTCCGGGAGAGGCGCGTATCATCCGCCGGGTGTGGCACGGAGGCCAGGGCACGTGCTGCGGACGGCCCATGGCCAGGCAGGCAATGACAGGGACAGTTGTTGAACCATTCCAGGGGGATGATGTGTCAGGCAATTTTGACGAAACCAATATTGAAAAGGTGGCGCGCTGCATGAAGGCGCTGGCCCACCCGTTGCGGTTGAAGGTGATCGTTGCCCTGAATGACCAGGAGTTGAGCGTGCAAGAGCTGGTCGAGGCCGTCGGGACCACCCAGTCCAACGTTTCCCAGCATCTGACCATCATGCGTGACAAACACATCCTTTCTTCCCGGCGGGATGCCAATCAGGTTTTCTATCGCGTCGGTGACTGCAAGGTGCTGGACCTGGTCGCCCTGACCCGCACCATTTTTTGCACCCCGACACCACCGGACTGATAATTTTATCGATCGGATCGCTCCATGAACTGGCTACAGGATAATCTCTCGACACTGCTGCTGATGGCGGGCCTGGTGGTGTTCCTCATGCGTGGTCCGGTACTGGCCCGCGCCACCGGCGTGGAGACCATCACCGTACATGAACTGGCCAAATTGCTGGCCTCTGCCACGCCGCCGCTCCTGCTGGACGTGCGCAGCCAGGCCGAATTCGATGCCGGGCATCTCCCGCAGGCCATCCTCATCCCCTTGCCGACCTTGCGCCAGCACACCGAAGCCCTGCAGCAGCGGGCCGCCTCCCGGGCAGTGGCCGTCATCTGCCGCAGCGGCAACCGCTCCGTGCATGGCGCCGTACTGCTCAAACGGGCCGGCTTCGGAACCGTGTTCAATGTGGCGGGTGGCATGCTCAACTGGCAGGTCCAGGGCTATCCGGTCCGCACCTGATTCCCATCACCCTTCAACCAGGTCGAGCCATCATGACCATCGAAGAAGAGATCAAACTGACCGCCTCCTCCGCCGCTGTCCTGGATGCCCTGGCGACCGACCCTGTCGTCCTGACCAACGCCCGGGAGCAGGCCCTGCAGACCCGCACCCTGCTGGCCACCTACTACGACACCGCCGATCATCGTCTGTTGCAACACCAGTTGGCCTTCCGTCTGCGCCAGGAGAGCAGCGGCGGGCTGCGTGCCAACCTCAAGGGCACCGGCGGCATGGTCGACGGCGTCTCCCGGCGACAGGAGTGGGAAGAACGGCTCACCGCCCCGATCACCCGCTGGGGAGAACTGCCGGACGGTACCATGCGGGAGCAGATCCTGGCCGTGCTCCAGCCTGATGAACCCCTGGTGCCCCTGTTCGTGACCGATTTCCAGCGTCGCCTGTGCCAGTTGCAATTGGAAGACAGTCGCGCGGAAATGGCACTGGATCAGGGCGAAATCAGGACCAGCAACGCGGTCCATCCCCTCTGCGAAGTGGAACTGGAACGCCTGGAGGGACCCTTGGCACCCATTCGCGCTTTTGCCGACGACCTGCTCCGGCGCTATGCCCTCGTTCCCTCGCAGCGCAGCAAGTTCGGACTGGGTATGGCCCTGCTGGGACGGCATGAGGATATGTAATACAATGGACGTGCGTTATATCAGCACCCGTGGCCAGGTGGCGCCACTCTCCTTCTCCCAGGCGGTCATGATGGGGCTGGCCACCGATGGCGGTCTGTTGCTGCCCACCACCATTCCCCAGGTGGAACCGGCCCGTCTGACCCGCTGGGCCACCCTGCCCTTTGCCGAGTTGGCCGTGGAGGTGATCCGCCTGTTTGCCGGGGAGGATGACCTGCCGACCACCGAACTCCGTGCCATCTGTCACCGTTCCTTCGCCTGCTTCACCCACCCTCAGGTCACTCCTCTGGTCCAGGTGGGCGGACGGCGCATCCTGGAGCTGTTCCACGGGCCCACGCTGGCCTTCAAGGATGTGGCGCTGCAACTGCTCGGCAACCTGTTCGAATACATTCTCGCCCGGGATGGCGGGACCCTCAATATCCTGGGCGCCACCTCCGGCGATACCGGGTCGGCCGCCATCCACGGCGTGCGGGGACGGGCCGGCATCCATATTTTTATCCTCCATCCCCATCAACGGGTCTCCCCGATCCAGGAACGGCAGATGACCACCGTGCTGGATGCCAACGTCCACAATGTGGCCATCCAGGGCTCGTTCGATGACGGTCAGCGGATCGTCAAGGATTTGTTCAATGATCTGGCCTTCCGCGAACAGTACCGGTTGGGGGCCATCAACTCCATCAACTGGGCACGCATCCTGGCACAGGCGGTCTATTATTTCTTTGCCTGGGGACAACTGTCGGCGGGCAACCCGCAGCGTCGGGTTTCCTTTGCCGTGCCGACGGGCAATTTTGGCGATATTTTCGCCGGCTATCTGGCCTGGCGCATGGGCCTGCCGGTGGAACGTCTGATCCTGGCCACCAACCGGAACGACATTCTGACCCGTTTTTTTCAAACCGGTTGCTACGGCACTGATGTCGTCCAGCCCACCGTGAGCCCTTCCATGGACATTCAGCGTGCCTCCAACTTTGAGCGGTATCTGTACTATCTGCTGGACGAGGATGCACAACATGTGGCCCGTCTCATGACGGAACTGGAACAGACAGGCCGTCTCACCGTGCCGGAGACCAGGCGCACCGCCGCCACCGCCCTCTTCACGGCCCGGGCGGTCAGCGAAGAGGAGACCCTGGCGCAGATTCGCACCTTTCATCAGGCGACCGGATATCTCCTCGATCCCCACACGGCGGTGGGGGTCAAGGCCGCCGAGCATGATCCGGATGCCATCTGTCTGGCCACGGCCCACCCCGCCAAGTTTGGCACGGCTGTTGCTCAGGCCATCGGTCATGAACCGGAACTGCCGCCGTCTCTGCAAGGCTTGCTGGAACGGCCCAGCCGTTGCGCCGTGCTGACCGCCGACACCATTGCCGTCCGGCAGCACATGACGGCCACCCTGGGCTTGATGGGGCAATAAACCTGTCAAGTTTTATGGGGTCCAGGGGAGATTATCTCCCCTGGCGGGTCCAGGGCAGCGCCCTGGGGTTTTGCCGTTGCCGTTGCCGTTGATTTTAAAAAAAGCCGCAGCCGCTTTTTGCTGCGGCGCCCTCAACATGCGCCGCAGGCAAACTGGCGATCAAAAAAAAGCCGCAGCCGGTCTTGATCATCGTTTCGTCCGGCAGAGTGCCCGATCCCGCCGGTTTGCCCGATCCTGCCGGTTTGCCCGATCTCGCCGGTTTGCCTGATCCCGCCGGTTTGTCTGATCCCGCCGGTTTGCCTGATCCCGCCGGTTTGCCTGCGGCGCATGCTGAAAAAGCCGAAGCAAAAACCGGCTTCGGCTGCTTTGAAAAGCAACGGCAACGGCAACGGCAAGATCCCAGGGCGCTGCCCTGGACCCGCCAGGGGGGTGACCCCCCTGGACCCGCAATTCCGGTACGGTGTTGCGGGGGCGAGGGGAGACGACATGGATGAAGCGATGATCAATGATCAATATAACTACCAGGAAATAAAATAAAACATGGTCAGCAGGCGGCATGGGATGGTCTGGATGGTGACCCTGATGCTGTTGTGGTCGGCACCGGTCCGGGCCAAGGAAATTTATTCGTTTGTGGATAAACACGGCGTCCTGCACCTGACGGATCGCCCCAACGATGCCCGCTATCGGCCCGTTCAACTGGCCAACCACTATGTCGCCAAACCCACCCGCCCCGGCACGAAGGGTCCAGCGGTCTACTGGACACGGGATACCAGACAGGGCACCATGGTCAGTTGGGTGCCGTTGCGTTACGGGCGGGATGGCGGTGCACCGGCCGGTCAGCAACAGCGTTTCCGGGAGATCATCCTGACTGTCGCCCAGCAGACCGGTCTCCAGTCGGCCCTGTTGCACTCCATCATCCGCGCCGAATCCAACTTTGATCCCGATGCCGTCTCCCCGCGAGGGGCGGTGGGCCTGATGCAACTGATGCCCGCCACCGCCCGCCAGTACGGGGTGATGGATATCACCGATCCGGCAACCAATGTCCACGGCGGGGCCCGCTTTCTGGCGGACCTGTTGAAACAGTTCAACAACAATCTGGAACTGTCGCTGGCCGCCTACAACGCCGGACCAACGACCGTGATCCGGTACGGCGGCATGGTGCCACCCTATCCGGAAACCCGGCAATATGTGGACCGGGTGTTGCGTTACTACCAGGAATACCAACAGGTCATGTGATGGCGCGTCTGTTGTCATGGTGGACCGTGTCGTTGGCGGTGCTGCCGGTCATGGAGGGCATGGCGGGAGAATTCTACCGCTGCGCCAACGAGGAGGGCCCCCCCGGTTTTTACCAGAAAGAGGCCTGTCAACTGCTGACCGATCCCACCGCCTCTCCCCAGCCCCCCGTGGTCGCACCCCAGCCGGTCACCGCACCCGCTCCGCTCCCCGCTCCATCCGCCACCGGCCAACCCGGCCCCATGGCCGGACCGTGGACCGTCACCCAGATCCTGTTGCCGGACGACCGGCAAGGCCGCAGCGGTCCCCGGGAGGCCATCATCAACCACCGCCGGGCCACCATCGGCACCCTGGTGGATGGGGGACAGGTGCGGGAGATCACCCGGACCGACGTGCTCATGCGCCACCCGGGCGGAGAAACCCGGGTGCCCTTTGGCCGAACCACCACGGCCGCCGGATTTGGCCGTCCACCCGCCACCCCCGTCACCCTGGAAGAACTGGGCATCGATCCGGCCCGCCTGCTGTTGCTGCAGCAGGTGGCCGCCGGCAAGGAACTGCTCCTCCTGCACAAGGGTTTGCCGGTGGCCCGCCTGCTCCCCGTCACGCCGGAAGAACAATAGGAGACAAACGGTCGTGGCCATCATTTATTGCGGGTCCAGGGGGGTCACCCCCCTGGCGGGTCCAGGGCAGCGCCCTGGGATTTTGCCGTTGCTTGTGAAGAAAAGCCGCAGCCGCTGTTTGCTGCGGCCCCTTCAGCATGCGCCGCAGGCAAGTTGGCAGGATAAAGCCGCAGCCGCTGTTTGCTGCGGCCCCTTCAGCAATGGATGACATGACCGGCACAACCGATACCGACATGGCCGCCAGCCTGCGGACCCGGACGGGTACCACCCGGTTTCGCACGGTGCTGGCCGATCCCCCCTGGCAGTTCCACAACCGCACGGGCAAAATGGCCCCGGAACACAAACGGCTGAACCGGTACGCCACCGTGCCCCTGGCCGACCTTCTCACCCTGCCGGTGGCCGACCTGGTCGAACCCACCGCCCACCTTTACCTGTGGGTGCCCAATGCCCTGTTGCCGGAAGGCCTGCAGCTCCTGGCCGCCTGGGGTTTTGTCTACAAGGCCAACCTTGTCTGGCACAAGGTGCGCAAGGATGGCGGCCCGGATGGCCGGGGCGTCGGATTCTATTTTCGCAACACCACCGAACTGGTCCTGTTCGGCACCCGGGGCAAAACAGCCCGCACCCTGGCACCCGGTCGCCGCCAGGTCAACATTATCCGCTCCATGAAACGGGAACACTCCCGCAAACCGGATGAGCTCTATAACATTATCGAAACCTGTTCTCCCGGCCCCTTCCTCGAACTGTTTGCCCGGGGCTCCCACCCGGGTTGGACCACCTGGGGCGATCAGGCGGAGACCTACCTGCCCGATTGGCCGACCTATGCCAACTGCTCGTGCCCTTGAAAAGTGATGGATTGCAGAGATCTTGATTGCGTTATGACCAGGGAAAACGGTATCATCAAGATCGGTCTTTGATCTCCTTGCCGGCCCCGGTCTGGCAGCACCTGCCAGAACAGCGGCGTCACCGATTCCAACTGGACTAAGAAAAAGACAATGAAAAGCACACATCTGACATCTCTCTCAGCACGGTTGCTGCTCTCCTGCCTGCTGCTTGGCGGTGCGTTGTCCCCTGCCAGCGCGGCGGATGGCACAGCCCCCGGCAAGGCATCAACAGACAAGGCAGCGGCAGAGAAAGCGGCGGCAGAGAAAGCGACGGCGGACAAGGCAGCGGCAGAGAAAGCGGCGGCGGACAAGGCAGCGGCAGAGAAAGCGACGGCGGACAAGACAGCGCCCGGCAAGCCGGCCCCGGACAAGGCGGCCACCGACAAGCCGGCGGCGAACCAGACCACTACCGGCACACCGGCGACAGGCAAGGAGGCTGCCAGTCAGACGGGGGGCAAACCCCTGCCGGCCCCGGAAGAGGCCCGTCTGGGCAAGGAGGCCTTGGCCAAAAATGACACGGCCAAGGCCCTGGCCCATTTTACCAAGGCCCACCTGCTGGAGCCGGCCAATCAGGATTATGTCCACAGTGCCGGTGTGTTGAGTGCCAGCCTGGGACAGGTGGAACAGGCGGTTGCCCACTTCAAGAATGCGGCCAAGCTGGCTGCCCTGGCCGGCAAGGCGGAAGACATCGCCTTTTACAGCGACGAAATATCCAAACTGCTGGGCACCATGCCTGCCTGGGTGGATGACAAGATAGCAGCGGCCGCTCCGGTGCCGGCCGGCAAGGAAAAGGCGGTGGATGCCTGGTCACAGATGAAGGCGGAAGTGACCGGTCTGTTGGCCCAGGAAGGCCAAAAGGAACAGGCCCTGGCGGCGGCGCAACGGGCCGTGACCCTGGCCCAGGATGCACTGGGCCCCAACCATTACGCCACCCTGACCAGTCGCCGCGACCTGGCCAATGCCCTGCTCATGAATGGCAAGATGGGTGAGGCGGACAAACTGCTGCAACAGGTCATTGCCGACGGTCAGCGCATTCTGGGTGCCGGTCATCCCGACGTGCTGGTCGCCCAGACCTTTCTGGCCGACCTCTACGAGGGTCAATCCCGCTTCAAGGAGGCCATTGTCCAGTTGAAGGCAGCCCATGAAGCCGCAACCGCCAGCCTGGGCCCCAAACATCCGACCACCTTCGGCATCGCCATGGTGTGGGCGCGCAACCTGCGCAATACCAGCCAGTACAAGGAGGCCGATGCCGTCCTGAAAGCGCTGTGCGAGATGGAAGAACAGGTGCTGGGCACCTACCACGGGGACAGCGTGGATTGCCAGGTGCAACTGGCCTCCCTGCGGGTGTTGCAGGGCGAACACGAGGGAGCGGCGGCACTCTATCAAAAGGTGCTGGCCATCCAGGAAAGCTACCTGCCGGCCAACAGTCCGGTGCTGCTCTCCACCCGGATACAGCAGGCGGAATTTTACCGGCAGCAGGGCGAGTATCCCAAGGCCAGAGAAATCCTGGAGACGGTGCTGACCAGGGCCGCCAAGGACGATCCCATCGTGCTGGAGGCCAAAAACGGCCTGGCCAAGGTGTTCGAGGACCAGGGCGAGTTTCCCAAAGCCGAAACCTTGACCGGCGAGGTGCTGCAGCACGAAAAGAGCACCCTGGGGGAAAACCATCCCAACACCTTGACCACCATGAACAATCTGGCCGGCATCTATCGGCGGCAAAGCCGCCTGACCGAGGCCGAGACCCTCTACAAAAAAGTGCTGGAAAAATATCGCAAGGTGTTCGGCGAAGACCATCTGGGCACGGTTTCGATCATGAACAATCTGGGGTTGGTATATGAAACCATGGGATTGTACGACGAATCGGAGCTGCTGCTGCGGGCCGGCCTGGCCATTTCCAAAAAGGTGTTGGGAGAAAACCATATCTCCACACTGGCCAACATGAACAACCTGGCCATGCTGCATGAAAGCCAGGGCAACTTTGAACAGGCCGAACCCCACTATCTGAATGCCATTGAATCGGCCAGTTGGCAGTTCGGCGCGGACCACCCGGATACCATGGCTTTCGTCAACAACCTGGCCTACCTCTACATGATGCAGGGCTCCCATGCCAAGGCCAAACCCCTGTTCGACAGGGTGCTGGCCAGTTGGAACAAGAGCCTGGGCGAAAAGAACAGCAAGACCATGAAAGGCATGAACAACCTGGCCAGAGTACTGGCCAGGCTGAACCTGCACAAAGAGGCCGAACCCCTGTTTGACAAGGCGCTCCAGTTGCGCCGTTCCATCCTGGGGGAAAACCATATGGATACCCTGCGTTCCATGCTCGACCTGGGCACCCTGTACGGGGAACAGCAACGGTGGCCGGAGGCGGAAAAATTGCTGCGTGATACCCTGCAACGCGCCGAAAAAACCCTGGGCGACCAGCATCCCTACACTTTCGAAACCCTCAACAGTCTGGGCAAGGTGCTGCGGGCCCAGAAAAAACAGGCCGAGGCCTTTCAATTGCTTAAAACCGGTTTCAACCGGCGCTCTTCGTTCCTGAGCCGGATGTTGTGGGCAACCGGTGACAATGCCCGGGAAGGCTATGTGCGGTTGCACAGACCGGAACTGGATAACTATCTGGGGGTGCTGACCCAGGCGGACGCCGCGCTGGCCGGTCGTGAAGTGCTGGACGTGGGTCTGCAGCGCAAGGGACAGCTCCTGAAGATTACCTCGGAAATCCAGCAGATCGTCCAGATGGGCAAAGAACCCAAGCTGAAGGCAATGGGCGACAAATTGACCGAAACCCGTAAAAAATTGGCCGCCCTGACCCTCTCCGGACCGACCGAAGAGACCAAGGACAACCACATGCAGGCCATCCATGAGCTGGAAAAAAGCGTGGACACCCTGCAGATGGAGTTGGGGCAGGCCAGTCGGCGTTTCCGTCAGTCCGCGCAGCAGATCACCGTGGAACAGTTGACGGCTGCCTTGCCCAAGGATGCCGTTCTGATCGATTTTCTGGCCTTCTCCGACGGCGACCAGAAAAAACTGCTGGCCGGTTCCCTGCGCAACGAGGGGGGCAAACCGGTCTACACATTGATCAGCTACCCCGACCTGAAAAAGGTGCAGGATGCCATCGTCCGTTACCGGGGCGCCATCCAGGAAGAGGGATTGGAAGAGGAGGAACTGCACAAGATCGGCCAGGAGGTGTATGACCTGGTCTGGGCACCGCTGGTCCCCAGTTTTGCCGGGCGGAAGGTCATCTATGTGGTGCCGGATGACATGCTCAACATCCTGCCCTTCAACGCCATGATGGACCCCAAGGGGGAATACCTGCTCAAAACCTCGGATCTGCACATCCTCTCCACCAGTCGGGATCTGCTGCCAGGCAATATCGAAGAGGCCAAGGGAGAGTTGTTGATCCTGGCCGGGCCCAACTATACCTCGACCAAAGTGGTGGATGCGACCGTCATGACCCAGGTGGCAGGCAAACGGTCGGCGGGGGGAACACAGGATGCCATGCGCGGGTTTTCGGGCAGCGGTTTGCGGGGGTTGAAGTTTGATCCGCTGCCGGGGGCCGAAAAAGAGGGCAAATTGATCTCCGAAACCACCAAGGCGAAAAAGGAGGCCAACACCATCTTTACGGAAGATGCCGCCCAGGAGAGGGTGATCCAGTCAATGAGTTCGCCTCCAAAAACATTGCATATCGCCACCCACGGCTTTTTCCTGAAGCCGGATGAAAACTTGAAAAAACGCCTGTTGAGTCTGCAGCGTGGTGCCGATTTGCATCTGCCGCCCCCGGGGGATAATCCCATGCTGCGGGCCGGTCTGGCTTTTGCCGGCATCAATGGCAGTGCCCCCTTCCTGGGGGAGATTCCCACGGAAAACGATGGCGTCCTGACCGCACTGGAGGTGCTGGGACTCAATCTGACCGGCACCAAGTTGGCAGTGCTCTCCGCCTGCGAAACCGGGTTGGGTGAGATTCACGAGGGCGAGGGGGTCTACGGTTTGCGTCGGGCCTTCCAGGAGGCGGGGGTCAAAACGGTCATCTCCTCTCTGTGGGAGGTGAGTGATGCGGGCACCCAGGCCTTGATGACCGGCCTGTACGGTCGTCTGGCAGAGGGCAAGCCGGTCCATGAGGCCCTGCTCGAATCCCAGCGCGCCATGCTGGCCTCCAAGGAGTGGAACTATCCCTACATCTGGTCGGCCTTCATGATGGTGGAGCGCATGTAATCGGAGTGATTGCGGGGGTCCGGGGGGGATCATCCCCCCCGGCGGGTCCAGGGCAGCGCCCTGGGACTGTGCTGTTGCCGTTCGGCGCGCTTTTGCAACAAGCGTGACGCGGTTTTTGCGTCACGCGCAGCGCGCCCGGCATGCGCCGCAGGCAGACTGGCGAGTGATACCGGCCCTGCCAGGATCGTCAGTCTGCCTGCGGCGCATGCCGAGGACGCCGCAGCAAAAAGCGGCTGCGGCTCCTTTGAAAAACAACAGCAACAGCAACAGCAACGGCAAAGTCCCAGGGCGCTGCCCTGGGCCCGCAGTTCCTGTATGGTGTGTCGGGGGTGAACAGGAACGAATGCATTCATTCTGACCGTTCCTGCTGCCTGATCGTTTCCATCATGGCCGCCGAAATGTCCAGGGATGACGGCCATAAACCCCGCCGCCGGCCTGCATGCTCCACATATCTGGCCAGATCATGCGGTTCTGGCAAAACTGGTTTGCCATTCTGCAGAAACAACAGCCCTTCCTTGCCAACAGGCATCGCACGCACGAACGTCTCCGCTGCATCCAGGACTCTCCGCCAGTTTTGCGATACGGCACAGGCATCAACCGGTTCGACCAAAGCCAGGTCCGCATAATCATCGGCTCGATAACGGGCGTTGCGACGGATCTCCGTGATCAGGCTCTCAGGCGAATAACCTGAATCCTTGGCAACCGCTGCCCAGATGATCGCACCAAGCGGCAGATGCCGCTCATCAATGTACAAAAGATCAATCAGATCACGTGGCTCGCGCCTGCCCGCCGCCGCCAGGGCCTTGTTGGTGGCAAGATCGACAACATGCAACCGGTAACCAAACAGCTCATCCTTGATCGTTGGAAAAAACCGGTAGTCACTGTCACGTACCCATTCCAGTTTGGTGCTTTCACCATCCCGCTGGACAATCGATGCATGCAGACCGGGTTGTCGCCGCAACCATCGGACGGCAAAGCCGCTGGCAATCAACCGGTCGGTATCTTCTGCAGAGGCCAGCGCAACACGTTCTTCACGGTCGTGAAAAATATCAATGTCCCCGGAAAAACGCGGGCCATGCTGGTGCAACACACTGGCGCCCGCCACATAACTCTCCGGATTTCTGTGCGATGCCAACAAACCCAGAATGTCACTTTGCAGTTTGGAAAGCGGCACGGCACGCATCCTCGATCAAGTTCGCCAGACAACGGGTGGTCTGGTCTCCCTCACGACGCAGACAGTCGGAAACAACCAAAGCCTGGGCAATCGTTGGTTGTGCGCCCGGTTGACGTCCCCAAAGTGACTGGCTGCCAAATTGCTGAAAAGCCTGATAATACAGAGAGGCTACCCCGTCCGGCGCCACACGCCCCGCCCCCCGCTCTTTCATCTCTTCAACACTGCATAGGTCAGTGGTCATTTTGCCTCCCTTGATTCCTGCAATCCTTCCGTCAATCATACCCTGTCCGGGTAGTGGGTCAACCAAGCTGATTTGACAAGCACAAGCTGTTCCAGAATCGCCAGATTGCCTGCGGCGCATGCCGAGGACGCCGCAGCAAAAAGCGGCTGCGGCTCCTTTGAAAAACAACAGCAACAGCAACGGCAAAGTCCCAGGGCGCTGCCCTGGACCCGCCAGGGGGGTGACCCCCCTGGACCCGCAGTGCCTGTATGGTGTGGCGGGGGTGAACAGGGACGAAACAATGATCATGATCAAGACCCAACGGACGACATATCACAACATCGCCGCCGCGATCATCTCCTGATACAACCCCTCCAGATTCGCCGTATACCCCACCGCATCACACAACCCGGACTGGGCCATCTGCCGGCGCAGACCGCTGCGAATGGCCGCCAGACCGGCCACCTCCGCCGCCAGGGCCGCCGCGATCTCGACATACCCATCCGCTGTGGCCGCAATCCACTCCGGACGACCCAGCGTGGTCAACAGACTGGCCCCCATGCGCTCCATGAAACCCTCTCCCGCCAACGTCACCAGCGGTACCCCCATCCACAACGTGTCACAACTCGTCGTGCCCCCATTGAACGGTATCGGGTCCAGGGCAATGTCCATCCGGCCAAACGCCTCCAGATACTGATCGGGCGGGGAGGCCGGCAACAACTCAAGCCGCTCGGCAGCAATTTGCCGCTCGGCAAAATGATCCCGGAACAAGGCCCGCGTGCCCTCATCCCCCAGACTGGACGCCTTCAATACCAGCCGGGAATGGGGCACAGCCCGCAACACCCGCGCCCACAAATCCAGACAGGCCGCCGACAGCTTCGGTAAATTGTTGTAACTGCCAAAAGTGATACAACCATTGGTCAAGGCAGGCAACAGCGCCACCTCAGGCGCCACCGGGCGTTGATAACACAAAAAACTGCCCTTGAACCGGGCCACCCGCTCGGTATACAAATGCCCGCAATGAGGCGGAATCACCTGCCGGTCCGCCAGAATGTAATCCATGGTCGATAAACCGGTGGTATACGGATAACCCAGAAAAATGACCTGAATGGGGGCAGGCCGACAGGCCATGAGATCCATCCGCCCACCCGCCGTGTAACCCGCCAGATCCACCAGGATTTCGATCCCATCCTCCCGGATCTGCGCCGCCATCCGCTCCACCTTCCACCCCTCCAGATCACGCCACCGGTGGGCATAACCCTGCAGACGGCGCGTGGTCTCGTCCGGCGCATGGGGCAGGGCATAACAGGTGACATGAAACCGCTCGGCATCATGGTGCCGTAACACCGGCTCGATGAACAAACCCACCGGATGAGTCCGGAAATCCGGCGAAATATAACCAATGCGCCGCCGACCGCCCGCCCGGTCAAGGAAAGACCGGTCCATCGGCGGTCGGGCATACCGACTGATCTGCGCGCCCAACTCCTGATGCAGCCGGGTCTGGGCCGCCATCTCCAGCGTGTCCCGGTACAGGGAGGAAAACAACGTATTGCCGATGGCCACCCAACTGTCCGGCTTGAGCCGACGGGCCTGGGCCAACAACACCTGAGCCTCCTCGATGCGTGCCTGCTGCACCAACGCAAAGGCCTTCATGCCCAACAAATCCACATGCTCAGGATGGGTGGCCAGTACCGGCTCGATCAACTGCAACGCCTCGCTGATGGCACCCAGATCGATCAGGGTGCAGGCCAGACTGGCCACACTGTCCGCATCATCAGGCTGCCACCGGACCGCCTGCCGCAAACAGGCCAACGCTTCCTCGTGACGCTTCCTGAGACGATACAAGGTGCCCAGATTGGTCAACGCCACCACATGCCGGGCATCAATGGCCAGACAACGCCGCCAGGCCCGCTCCGCCTCGTCCGTCCGACCCACCGCCCGATAAGCCACCCCCAGCGCATTGGCCGTGCCCGCCACCCCCGGCTGCAACCGATCCAGCCGCTGATAGATCACCAGAGCCGCTTCCGCCTCCTCCTGCTGGTAAAGCAGATCCCCCTGCAAGCGCAACAGTTCCAGATTGTCCGGCACCTGGGACAACCCCTCCTCCAGCAGGGCCAGGGCCGCCTCCGGCTGCTGTCGGGTCTGCAGCAGACGCGCCAGATTGACATACGCCGTCACCGCATCCCGCCGCCGCTCCAGCACCGCCCGGTAGCACCGCTCCGCCTCCGCCGTCTCCCCCGCCTGTTGCTTGAGATTGCCCAGATTGAGCCAGACAGGCACCGGGTCAGGGACCAGACACAACGCCTCCCGATAGTGCTGTTCGGCCTCCCCGGTCTGCCCCGCATCGGCCATGACATTGGCCAGATTGTAATGACTCTCCCCCCGCTGCCCATCACTCTGCCCGTCCAGCGCCAGGGCCAGCCGATGCTGCCGAATCGCCTCCTCATGCCGGCCCATCTGCCGGTACAGATTGCCCAGGTTGCGATGCGCCATCAGCAGATGGGGATTCAGACGCAGGGCAGCCTGATAGTGCACCACAGCCTCCCCGTGGCGCCCCTGATCACGCAGCAGATTGCCCAGATTGTAATGCGCCGGATACAGAGCAGGTTGCAGACGCAACGCCGTTTGAAAACTGGTGATCGCCTCGGCGATCATGCCCAGCTTTTGCTGCAGATTGCCATAATTGAACCACAACTCGGGCGCAGCCTTCCCCCCCTGCAGGGCCCGCCGGTAATGGGCCAACGCCGCCGGATGATTCTCCAGACGGGTGTAAAGAGAGGCCAGATTGGCCAGGGCCACCGGGTGACGGGCCTGCCGGGCCAATACCCGCCGGTACAGGGCAACCGCCTCCTCCAGATGTCCCTGCTGGTGGGCCTGCAAGGCCCGCTCCAGCCACCGGGAATCATCCGTCATTTTTCGCTCTTGTTCACCGAATTCTCCAGGGCGGACAGCATGGCCTCGATACCCTCCCGGTCATCCTTGTGCAACAACTGCCTGAACTGGGCCCGATAGTTGGATACGACACTCACTCCCTCAATGATCACATCGATCACCTTCCAGGTTTGATCCTGCTGACGCAATTGATAGGAAACCTTGAACTCCGTCCCCTTGCTCACCACCACGCTGTCCACACGCACCACCGAACCGGTCTGCACCACCTCCTTGGTGAACCGCACCTCCTCGCTCTTGTAGCGCTCAATGCTGTTCATGTAGGTGTTTTCCAGCAACCGCTCAAACAGGACAATAAACCGCGTCTGCTGCTCGTCGGTAAACTTGTGCCACTTCGGCCCCACCGCTCCCTGGGACATGGTGTGGAAATCAAACTCCGCATAGACGATGGCCCGCAATTTTTCCCGGCGTTCCGTCTGATGCTCCGGTGCGCTCAACCGGGCATCCCGCAAAATGACCAGAACCCGCTGCACCACCTCTTCCATGTAGGATGTGCCGCCGGCCTGCACAGGCGTCGTGCCCATCAGCAACCAGACAGCCAGGACACCGCACAACCAGAGCGGACGAAAAAAAGCCAACCGCGTCGTAACCATGAGAATACTTCCTTGCCTGAATTATTTGACTGAACCATGAATGAACTGGCTGATCAACTCCTCAAAGTTGATGGCCGGCTCGGTGTGAACGAGTACCTCATCGGCCTTCAGGAGTTTTTTCGACCCCCCGGGACTGATGACAATATACCGATCCCCGATCAATCCCTTGGTGCGCACCGAGGCGATGGCATCCTCCTGGATGGGTATGTCGGGCTTGATTTTCAACCGCACCCGCGCCTCAAAATCGGTCGTGCTCAGGGTGATGGCATCCACACGTCCCACCTCCACCCCGGCAATCTCCACCGGGGCGCCGGTCTTGAGACCGGCAATGGAAGAAAAATGGGCATGAACAGGCACATGATCACCCCCGACCAGCTCCATCCTGGCCAGCTTGACCGACAGCCAGGCCAATGCCAACATGCCGGCCAGCACAAACAGGCCGACCACCAGTTCCAATTTGACGCTCTTCATCTCCCCTCCTCACGGGAACCGGTTCAGATGACCTGGATGGGACCATCCAGATCACCGCTGATAAACTGTTTGATGACGGGGTCCGTCGAGTTGCGAATGGCCAGCGATGGACCGGACGCAAGCACCCGGCCACGGTGCAACACCACCACATGATGACACCACTCGAAAATGGCCGGCACCGCATGACTGATGCAGACAATGGTGTAACGGGTGCGCATGAAGGTGTCGCAAATCAGGTAATGTATGGCATTCTCAATGATCGGGTCCAGTCCCGCCGTCGGTTCGTCCAGCAGGATGATCTCCGGTTGCGTCACCAGCGCCCGGGCCAGCGCCGCCCGCTTTTTCATGCCGCCACTCAGCTCGTCAGGATATTTGTTCCCCATCCCCCCCAGGTTGACCTCCTGCAAACAGCTCTCCACCCGTGCCAGAATCTCCGCCTCCCCCAGCGCGGTGGTCTCCCGCAGGGGAAAGGCCACATTGTCCGTGACATTCATGGAGTCGAACAGCGCCCCTTCCTGAAACAGCATGCTGAAACGCCGCCGCACCGTGTTGAGCGCCCGGGCCGACAGACGGCCCAACGGCTGGTCCCCCACCCAGACCTCACCCCGGTCAGGCTTCATCAAACCGACCATGTGCTTGAGCGTCACACTCTTGCCACCACCGCTGATGCCAATGATGGCCGTAATCTTGTTGGCAGGAATCGCCAGATCAAGCCGGTCCAGCACCTTGCGACCATCCAGACTCTTTTCCACCCCCTCGAACCGGATGATCATCTCCGCCTGCTGGTCCAGATGATAGGCCACCCGCTCCCGCGTCAACTGGTGAAACAGACAGTTGAGCAGGGCAGGGTGGGTGATGTGGCCCAACTCGATCAGGGTCTTGCCGATCAGCGCCTCTTTCTGCGCGTCCCGCTCCCTGGCCTGGAATTGCAACGCCTCCTGCAACTGGAGGTTGCTGATGCAATTGTTTTGCACCAACCGCTCGCCGATGGGCAACGGCACGGCATCCCGCCTGACCTGGCCGACATCCTGGGTGTCCTGGGACATGCGCAGTCGTCCCCCCTACAACAGCATGGAGGTGATAAAATAGTCACAAATCAAAATCAGCACGGAACTGAGCACCACCGCCGAGGTGGCGGCATGACTGACCCCTTCGGCACCCCGTTTGGCATGATAGCCCTTGAAAGTGCAGACCCAGGTCACGATCAGACCAAAACTGACCGCCTTGATCAGACCGGTCACAATATCCCGCATCACCACCGCCGATTCGATGCCGGAAAAATAGACCCCACTGCTCATGTTCAGCAACTGCACGGCAATCAGATAACCGCCCATGATGCCGATCACATCAAAGATGACCGTCAGGATGGGCATGGCCACCAGACCGGCCAGGACCCGCGGCGCCACCAGAAACTGCAACGGGGCAATCCCCATGACCTCCAGGGCGTCAATCTGCTCGCGAATGCGCATGATGCCCAACTCGGCCGCCAGCGCCGACCCGGCCCGTCCGGTCACCATCAAACCGGACAACACCGGACCCAGCTCCCGGATGATGGAAAGCGCCACCGCCGGTCCCAGCAATCCTTCGGCACCAAAGCGCGTGAGCGTATAATAACCCTGCAGGGAGAGCACCATGCCCGCAAACATCGCCGTCAGTATGATGACAAACAACGAACGCACACCCACAAAATGAATCTGCTTGAGCAGATTGGCCGGTCGATAGGGCGGTCGGAACACACTGGCCAACACCGCCAGAAAAAACAGAAACATCTGACCTGTTTCCGCCACAAATGCCAGCGTATGTCGACCAAGACGGCGAACAAGGAAAAGCATCGGAACCAGTGGGCAGCAAATGGTGGGTGACAAGGCTTCCTGCGGCAAAGCCCAATCCTGTTGGTTGCAAAGCGCCAGATTATCGCGCATTATCCATCTGGTTGGCAAGGAACTTAAGGATGACATATCCCTTTTTTTGCACAGACTGAGGCAAATTGAAGATGAAAAAATCGTTTTTTATTGCTATGTTGGTCATTTTCTGTCAAACATTCACGACCGGTGCGCCGGCGGCTGACGCTCAGCCTGACACCGTTTACGTGGTACACTCCAGCGGGCAGGTCACCGAGGGAGAAGGGGATATCGCCCTGACCGTGGACGATGTCTCGGACCCCCTGGAACCGGTGAACCGCTTCCTGTTCGGTTTCAACGACCTGTTCTACCAGATCCTGCTGCAACCGGTTGCCTCCCTGTATGCCCAGGCTCTGCCGGAACCCATGCGCGTCGGGGTCCGCAACATGTTTCAGAACCTGGCCACCCCCACCCGTGTCGTCAGTGCCCTGCTGCAGGGCAAGGTGGAGCAGTCCGGCGTCGAGCTGGGCCGCTTTGGCATCAATACCGTCTTTGGCTTTCTGGGGTTCGAGGACGTGGCCGGCGGTATGGGCATGAAAGGCGCCAACGAGGATCTGGGTCAGATGCTGGGCTACCACGGGGCCGGCGACGGCCTCTACCTGGTGTGGCCCATCCTGGGCCCCTCCAATCTGCGCGACAGCGTCGGACTGGTCGGCGATGCCCTGCTGAATCCCCTGACCTACGTCCCCCACGATCTGGGTTATCGGCTCGGCCTGTTCGGCTACTGGACAGTCAACGATGCCTCCCTGCACCTGACCGAGTATGAAGACCTGAAAAAATCAGCCATCGACCCGTATGTCTCGGTGCGCGACGCCTATCTGCAACGCCGCCAGACCCAGGTCAAGGAGTGACGAAGCCCGCGTCTGCCCCATTTCATGACCTGAGGAGGCAAAATTGCCCCACCCATCCTTTCTTCGGTTGCATTCTGCTGGACAAAAAGCCACAATGTCGCTGGTCAGTGACAGGCCGTTCCCATTCCTGCAACCTGGTATGATCTCCATGAAACGACTACGCTCCTTCCTGTTCTTGCTCATTTTGACTGCCACCCTGGGGGTGACCTGCCACGCTGCAGCCGGGGAACTGGATGAAATTTACCGCCTGACCGATGAAAAAAAACTGGATCAGGCCATGCGCAAACTGGACGCTTTCCTCAAGGAGCATCCCAAAGACCCCGAGGCGCGCTTTCTGCAGGGCTTGATCTTCACCGGCAAAAGCCAGAGCGAGGATGCCATCCGGGTCTTCCGGGAACTGGGCAACGACTTTCCTGATCTGCCAGAACCGTTCAACAATCTGGCGGTGCTCCATGCAGAACGCGGCGATTATGAAAATGCCCGGCAGGCCCTGCTCAACGCCATCCGCATCCTGCCGGACTACGCCACGGCCCACGAAAATCTCGGCGATGTCTACGCCAAACTGGCCTCCCAGTCCTACGCACAGGCCCTGCGGGTCAACAGCTCCAACAACGTGGTGTCCGCCAAACTGGATGCCATGAAAAAATTGTTCGGTCTGAACGCCTCGGGCGGTGATGCCGTCGTGGTGGCCAAACCGCCCGCCAAACCGGTCTCCGAGAAAAAAGCGACCGCCATGCCCGCTGCTGCGGCCGCCGCACCGGCCTCCGAACCCGTCGTGGAGAACGTCGCCGATACCACCATTCGCAGCGATGCGGACCCGGCAGTGCGTGCCGATGCCACCGTGGCCGCCGATGCCGATGCCTCGACCGCCGCTCCCGAAGGCCCGGCCCAGGCCGAGGTCGAACGGACCGTGCAAGCCTGGGCCAAGACCTGGTCATCCCGAAAGGTGGATGACTACCTGGCCTTCTACGCCGCCAATTTTCAGGTGCCGGAAAAGTTTGCCGACCGGGATGCCTGGAAACAGCAACGCCGGGTCGCCCTCAGCGCCGCCGGCACCATCCGGGTGACCCTGTCCGGCATCAAGGTGACCATGAACGGGCCGGATCGTGCCCAGGTGACCTTCACCCAAAGCTATTGGTCAAGCCGGTACCAGGATCAGGTCAGCAAGACGTTGGCCATGCAAAAAGAAGGCTCGGCCTGGAAAATTGCCCGGGAGTATTGATGACAACGGCTGCCTGGACCAGGCGGTCCATCCGGGCTGCATGCGCCGGCCATCCCGTGGCCACGGCAGGGGATGGTCGTGCGGGTTAATGCCACCGTCTCCGCCCACGGCATGCTCGTGGAGTGCGTCGACGGGGTGGTCGAACGGGTGCTGATGGTGCGTCTGGCCTATCGGGATCACCGCTGGCGCAAATGGTCCTTTCCCGGCGGGTTCGTGGACCAGGGAGAAGAACTGGAGGCTGCACTGGTGCGCGAGGTGCTCGAAGAGATCGGCGTGCGGCTGCTCCGGTGGCAACAGGCCACCGTCATTCCCATACTGGACCAGGAACATCCCAATATCAGCTTCCTCTTTCTGTGCCACGCCTGGGAAGGGGAGATCCGATGCTGCAGCCATGAGCTGTTGGAATATGACTGGATCGACCGGGCCGGCTTTGCCCGTATTGTCCAGGAAGACGGGCTGGCCTATCCCGTCATGGTTCAACAGGCAGCCTGTCTGGGCTGGGCATAGGCGGGCAACCGATGGGAGGCGGGGGCAGGATGCGCAACGTTCATAAAATCGGCCTTCTCCTGCTTCTCCTGTCGGTCTGCCTGCCGGGTCGTCTGGCGCAGGCGGATGCCGCACCCGCCCGGGACCCGCAACAGGATGAGCGGGTGGGAGAAACCCTGGAACGGGCCAGGGATGCCCTGCGCAGTGCCGTGGAGGCACTGGCCGAGGCTGGCCAGTTGACGCTGGACAAACAGTTGCCCAAACTGAAAGAACAAACCGATCAGACCCTGAAAAGCACCCAGAAATTGCTGAACCAGTGGGAGGAACAACTCCTCCGGGAGCTGGAAAAGCGCCAGGGCAAAAAAAAATACGACCACTCTCCGTCGCCGTTCGATGAAGAAAAAGGCGCGCGAGAGAGCCTGCCGAGCATATAAAAAAATCGCGTTTTCCATCATAAAAAATGCCTCCACACCCCCTCCAACAATGCATTTGCCATCGACGCTGACTCACATAAACCGCACCCATCTTGGGATACGTAGTATTGCG
>JAMOAX010000167.1:0-5490 GCA_039908555.1 Magnetococcus sp. DMHC-8 | reverse complement strand
CCCCCGGCCCCCCTGAATAATTTGTCCCGGCTTGATCGGGAGGCCGGCGACGGGACATCAACCATTGCGCAATTGCGCAACGTACCAATCCATCGACTCTGCCAGTCCCTGTTCAAACCGATGGGTGGGCTGATAGCCCAGCCACTGTTGGGCTTTGGATATGTCGGCCAGGGAGTGGCGTACATCCCCGGCCCGGAAATCCCGGTAGACCGGTTGCACGGCATCCAGCCCGGCCACCCGTTGCTGCAGGCCCGCCAGAATCCGGGCGAACAGGGTGTTCAGGGTGGTGCGTTCGTGCAATGCCACATTGTAGGTCTGGTTGATGGCCTGGGGCAGGTCGGTGGTGGCCGCCAGCAGATTGGCCTGGACGCAATTGTCGATATAACAAAAATCGCGGCTTGTCTCGCCATCGCCGTTGATGTAGACCGGTTGGCCCCGCAGGAGACTGCCGATCCAGGCCGGAATGACCGCCGCATAGGCGCTGTTGGGGTCCTGTCGGCGGCCAAAAATGTTGAAATAGCGCAGGCCCACGCTTTCCATGCCGTAGGTATGGGCAAAGACGCCGGCATACAGTTCGTTGGTATACTTGGTCACCGCATACGGAGAGAGGGGCCGGCCGATGCGCGCTTCCACCTTGGGCAGGTCGGGGTGATCGCCGTAGATGGCGCTCGATCCCGCGTAGACAAATCGTTGGACACCGGCCTGCCGGGCGGCAACCAGCATGTGCAGAAAACCATCCACGTTCACCTGATTGGTGGTGATCGGGTCCTCTATGGAACGGGGGACGGAGCCCAGGGCCGCCTGATGCAACACCCGGTCCACCCCGGCGCAGGCCCGTCGGCAATCATCCGGGTTGCGGATATCCAGTTCATGGAAGGTGCACCGCTGCCACTGTTGCGGCGTGACGAGCTCCCTGACCTGCGCCAGGTTGTGGCGGTGACCGGTGGCAAAATTGTCCAATGCCACCACGTGTTGATCCAGCTTCAACAGGGCTTCCAGCAAATTGCTGCCGATGAACCCGGCGGCTCCCGTGACCAGCCAGGTTTGCGGACGGGCACGCAACTGCTGACAGACTTCCGTGAATCGGCTCATGTTTTGTTCCCCGGTTACAGTCGGTCATCCACCGCATCGGCGGGCAGGACCTGTTTGACATCGAAAAGAACAGCGTTCGGCACACCCAGTTGGCGGATGGCTTCGGCCCCCATTGCCACAAATTCCCGATGTGCCACGGCCAGGACAATGGCATGATATCTCTGTTGTTCTGGTTTGGCGAGCAGTGCCAGGCCATATTCGTGCCGGGCCTGTTCCGGGTCCACCCAGGGATCGTAGACCGATACGTTCAGGCCGAAACGGTTGAATTCGTCGATCATGTCCACCACCCGGGTATTGCGCAAATCCGGGCAGTTTTCCTTGAAGGCCAGGCCCATCACCAGAATGTCGGCCTGGATGAGGGAGATGCGCTTGCGGGTCATGGCCTGAATCACCCGGCTGGCCACGTGTGCCCCCATGCGGTCGTTGATGCGCCGCCCGGCCAGGATCATTTCCGGGAAAAAACCCAACTCCTGTGCCTTGTGGGTCAGGTAGTACGGGTCCACCCCGATGCAGTGGCCACCCACCAGCCCCGGCTGAAATTTAAGAAAATTCCATTTGCTGCCTGCGGCTGCCAACACCTCCTGGGTATCGATCTCCATGCGGTTGAACAGCATGGCCAGCTCATTCATCAGGGCAATATTGATATCCCGTTGAATGTTTTCGATCACTTTGGCCGCCTCGGCTACGCGGATGGAGGAGGCCCGGTGGGTGCCGGCCTGGATGATGCGGCGGTAGAGCGCATCCACCCGGGCCGCCGTCTCCGGCGTGGAGCCGGAGGTGATCTTCACGATGGAAGGCAGCCGGTGTGCCTGGTCGCCTGGATTGATCCGTTCCGGGCTGTATCCCACCGTGAAATCCGTGTTGAAGGTGAGGCCGGAACCTCTTTCCAGCACCGGCACACACATCTCTTCGGTGGCGCCGGGGTAGACCGTCGATTCAAACACGACCACATTGCCAACAGCGAGCACCTGGGCCACCGTCTCGGAGGCCCGCAGGAGCGGTCCCAGATCGGGGCGTTTGTGTTTGTCCACCGGGGTCGGGACGGACACGATATAGACGTTGCAGGGGCGCAGTTGTTCCGGTTGGTGGGTGAACCGCAACCACCGGGCAGCTGCCAGCTCTTCGGCAGAGACCTCCCGGGTGTGGTCCTGACCGTTTTGCAGGGCCTCCACCCGGCTGCCTTGAATATCAAAACCCACGGTGGGGAAAATTTTTCCGAACTCAACGGCAAGGGGCAGGCCCACATATCCCAGCCCCACCACAGCAATGTGCGGATTGTCCATCACGGTTACCTGAGAATCCTGGTTGTCTGGATGCGCCCGGTTACCAGGTGCATGGCACGAAGGCCGCGCAACGGCTCCTGTTGGCGGCATCACTTGCCACAGCATACCTCTTTCCCGTGGTCCAGGGAATCGGTTTTTTTTACTGACCGCTGGCCGGTGCGGGCAGCGGAGAGGTGGGCGGCCTGCCTGGAAAAATCGTGCACCACGGCCCTGATTGACCAGAATTTATATTGCAATGCGTGCAAAAATAGAAAACAATTAAAAAGCAGCGTCCATGACACGTCACCGGCCGACCACCCCAGGAGACAGACATGACAACCCGCTCAGCCTTGACGCCCCGTCCAACCTTGTTCCCGGCCACTGCCATGCCGGGGTCGGAGTGGTGGCAGGTCCTGTGGCCGGACCCGGCCGGGGTATTGGAGGGGCTTGGGTTGCGAGCCGGGATGACGGTGGTGGATCTCTGCTGTGGAGATGGCCATTTTACGCTCCCGCTGGCCCGTCTGGTCCACCCGGGACGGGTGATCGCCGTTGACCTGGAGCCGGAGGTGTTGGCATTGGCGCGTGCGGCCTGCCAGGGTCAGGACAACTGCCAATTCTTGTTGGCCGATGCCCAGGAGTTGGTATGCCTGGTGCCGGAGCCTGTGCACGCTGTACTGATCGCCAACACCCTGCATGGTGTACCGGACCCTCTGGCCCTGGTACGAAGTGCCGGGTCGGTGCTGCGGGAGGAGGGGTGTCTGGCGATCATCAACTGGCAGCCGTTGCCACGCGAGGAGACGATCATATTGGGGATGCCGCGCGGGCCGGCCACCGGGATGCGCATGGCACCGGAGAGGGTGCTGGCCATTGTCGAAGCGGCCGGATTGACGGTGGAGCGGCAGTGGGTGCTGCCCCCCTATCACTATGGTGTGATATGCCGGAAACCGCCCGGCAAGGCGTGGCATCGACGCACCGTGCTGCGCAGTGGCGTGGCGTGGGTGGTGGGTGCGGCCATGGCCCGTGCGCCCTTCATCCATGCCCAGGAGAAATGCACCCTGCGCGTCCTGGGCACCCACGTCACCCTGCGCGAGGAGATCCGCCGTCAGGCCGAACAGGATCTGGATATTCACATTCTTTTCGAACCGGGCGGCGATGCCCGCATCCTGCAAAAGGCCTCTGCCCGTCCCGACAGTTTTGACATCTACGAACAATGGACCAACAGTATCCATATTCTCTGGCGGGCTGGTGCCATCCAGCCCATTGATCTGTCCCGCATCAGGCTCTGGAACGAAGTCAACGACCTGACCAAGACCGGTCGCCTGCTGCCCAATGCCAGCCTTGGGTTGGGAGATGCCCCGTACCGGTTGCTCCATGTCCAGCCTGACGGCAGCCTGGGCTCCACTCCCAGCGGTGTCATCAGCTTTTTGCCTTATGTGCATAACGTGGACTCTTTCGGGTACGACACCCGCATCGTGCCCCGGGGTGAGCCGTATGTGACCGAAAGTTGGGGCTGGTTGTTTGATGAGCGCTGGCATGGCCGGGTGGCCATGATCAACGATCCCACCATCGGCATTTTTGACGCCATCCTGGCCGCCCAGGCCCTGGGGCACATGACCTGCCGGGATATGGGCAACATGACCAAGGCGGAGCTGGATCAACTGTTTGCCCTGCTTATCGAGATGAAACAAAAGGGCCATTTCAGTGGTTTCTGGACCTCGGTGCCGGAATCGGTGGACTATGTGGCCAGTGGCCGTGCCGCCATTGCCAGTATGTTTTCTCCGGGAGCCACCGCCCTGAATGAACGGGGCATTCCGGTCGTTTATGCCGCGCCCAGGGAAGGGTATCGTGCCTGGCATGGGGTGATGTGTCTGTCGGCCCAGACGGTCGGGCGGGTACGGGATGCGGCCTATGACTTCATGAACTGGTGGTTGTCGGGCTGGCCCGGGGCCTATGTGGCCAGACAGGGCTATTACATCTCTGTCCCGGAGCGGGCCAGGCCCTACCTGACGCCTGCCGAATGGGACTACTGGTACGAAGGCAAACCGGCTGCCATGGACCTGCGTGGTCCGGAAGGAAGGGTGGCGGTCAGGGCCGGAGAGGTGCGCAATGGTGGATCGTATTGGGAACGGTTCAGTCGGGTGGCCGTCTGGAACACGGTGATGGACACCTACGAGTACAGTCTGCCGCGTTGGAACGAACTTTTGCTGTCGTGAGTTGGTCGTGATGCCTGCCATGCATTTCAATATTGGTGGTCGTGTTGCCACGGGATTTGCTTTGGTGCTGCTCATTCTGGTGGCCCAGGGGGTGGCGACCATCACGGCTCTGCGGGTGGCGGCGGACCATTTTCTGGCTTTCCAGCGCGCCAGTGCCGCGACCAATGTGATCCACGCCATGGAAAGCAACGTGGTGGAACTGCAACGCAGCGTGTTGGCTTATACCTTTTCCGGGTTTGAGGGGGTGCTGTCCCGTATCCGGCGTGTCCAGAAGGGGCTGCAAAGACAGTTCGAACAGTTGCATGCCGAACTCCAGGATCAGCGGCGTCAGGATCTGTTGAAACGCATGGAAGACCACTTTCTCTCCCACACCGCCAACTTTGCCGCTGCCCTGGAGGAGCACCGTTTGCGTGACCGGTTGGCCGATCAGGAGGTGGACCAGTCGGCCCGGGAGGCCAGTCGGGAACTGGCCCAACTGCTGGAGCAGGCCATGGCGGCTGGGCAGTATCGTTGGTCTGCCCATCTGGGGTTGGCCCAGGAGCATCTACTGACCTCGCATCGGGATGCACTGGCCTTTCAGGGTGCCCCGGATGCGCTGCTGGTGCGTGATGTCGAGCGCCGCATGCGTCTTTTCAACACGGCATGGCAACCGGTATCCGGCCTGATACCGGACGATGTGCGGGAGCGGGTGGAAGGCGTGCGTATCCAGGCAACCCGTTTCGAGACCGGCTTCCACAGTCTGGTGCGTGCCACCCGTGCCTACCTGCACATGGTGCATGTGGTCATGGCCGGAGAAGAGGCGGAATTTGCTCGCCTGACGGTGGAACTCAAGGAGGCCACCCTGACGGAGCAGGCGGGTCTGGACGCCCGCCTGCACGCCACCATGGCCACGGCCCGTCGCGATGCCCTGTTGTTCACTCTGA
>JAMOAX010000025.1:0-25362 GCA_039908555.1 Magnetococcus sp. DMHC-8 | reverse complement strand
CCCCTGGACCCGCAGCAATTTTTCAAAACTTGGAATGGCTTGCCACCCGTCAATTCAGGTTTGTTGGTCCACCAGTCGACTGGCGGACCAACAAGGCCACCAGTTCGACATGGGCAGTCTGGGGAAACAGGTCGAGGGGCTGGATATGCTCCAGTCGGAAACCACCATGCACCAGAATGGCCGCATCGCGGGCAAAGGTGGCCGGATTGCAGGAGACATAGACCAACCGTCCGCAGGGACGGGTCACCAGCCACTTGACCAGGGCGAGCGCTCCCTCCCGGGGCGGGTCCAGCAGGACCAGGTCGGGCATCCGTTCGGTGGCCAGATGCACCAGCGACTCCTCCTGAAACAGATCCAGACAACGAAACCGCACCGTGGCGGTCTGTTCCTGCCCCACATTGGCCGCGGCCCGTTGCAGGGCCGGAGCATACCCGTCCACCCCCAGCAGGTGGGTAAACCGCCGGGCCAGCGATACGGTAAAGTTGCCCACCCCGCAAAACAGATCCCAGGCCACCTCCCCGGTGCCCCCCAGGCGAATGGCCTCCTCGACCAGCAACAGATTGCCAGTCCGGTGGGCCTGGATGAAATCCCCCGGATGAAACCGCAGAGTCTGCGACCCGACACGATATGACAGCTCGGCCTCGTGCACCACGGGCTGCAGGGCACTCTTCCGTCCCCGCTGCAACCAGAGCTGGACAATCCCCTGCCGACCGGCAAAGCGCCGCAGTTGTTCCAGGTCCGACCGGGCGGGGGTTGCCAGCAGGTGCCAGATCAGGCCGATCCCCTCCTCCCCGACCACGGCATCCACCTGGGGCAATCGGTGGCGAACGGAGAGGTCGGCAATCAGGTGGCGCAGGGGAGCCAGCAGGGCGCCCAGACGGGGCTCCAGGACCGGACAACCCTCTGCCAGGTCCGCCACCCGATGCGTGGCCGTCTGGAAAAAGCCGAGCAGCAGACGCGAGCCGACCCAGCGCACCTTGAAACCGGCGCGGCAGCGGTAGCCGTCCAACTGTTCATCCGCCGCCCGGGTGGCCAGGGGGGGCACCGTGCGCAGGTTGGGAAAACGGGCCAGGGTCTCCGCCACAAACGTCCTCTTGATCGCCTGCTGGAGGGAGGCACCCAGATGACGCAACTGGCAACCACCACACACGGTAAAGAGGGCGCAACCCGGCGCGATGCGCCCAGGGCCGGGGGTCAGGATCGCCACACACCGCCCGAACAGATGATGCGACTGGCGGCGGGTCACCTCCGCCAGGATGTGATCACCGGGAGCAGTAAAAGGCACAAACATGGCCACTCCCGCCAGGAACCCCAACCCCAACCCCCCCGGTACCACCTTGTCGATGTGCAGGAGCACCCGTTCGGGCACATCCAGGCGGCTGCGGTCAGCGGCCTCTGAAGATTGGCAGGGGTCATCTGTCAATTGACCAATCCCCGCCCAGGGTCCACCAGGTGCAACGGGTCGATCCCCAGCAACCGGACGGCCGACTCCCAGCGGGCCAGGACCGGCACGTCAAACAGAATGGCACGGTCCAGAGTACTGACCAGCCAAACATTGTCGCGCAGCTCCATCTCCAGTTGCCCGCCCGCCCAACCGGCATACCCCAGCGCAAACAAAAAACGGCCACGCTCCCCTGACTGCACCATATGGCGCAAAATATCGGGGCTGGTCCCCAGATAAACCTGATCGCAAATGTGTACATGACCGGGATAGTCCATGTCGGTTTCATACAACATGAAACCCCGATCCAGGGCCACCGGTCCCCCCTGAAAAACAATGGGCCGCTCCGGTCGACCCCACTCCAACCCCATGGGTGCCAGCACCTCGGACATGTCCGCCTCGTGGGGCTGGTTGATCACCAGACCCAGAGCGCCCGACTTGTTGTGGGTGCACACAAAAAGAACGGCCTTTTCAAAATGGGAATCGTGCAAACCGGGCATGGCGATCAACAGCTTGCCCGCCAGGCCCCGTCCTATCGGTATGGTGTCCCGCGCCGCGTTCATGATCGAGAAAGTTCCTGCTGCAGCTTGTGGTGGATGCCGTCAAATCCGCCATTGCTCATGATCACCACATGATCACCCGGCAGACAGTGGCGACCCAATAGTACCACAGCTTCATGGGCATCGGCTACCACAACCGCCGCAGACGGCTCGCCCCCCTGATTGCATTGCGCCACCACGGCCTCCACGTCCAGCAACTGGTCCGCCGTCAGACCGCGGGGTTGGGGACGCGCCAGGATGACCCGGTCCGCCGCCGCAAAGGCCGACGCCAGACGATCCTGATGCACCCGGGTACGCATGGTGTTGGAACGCGGCTCCAACACCACCCACAACCGCGCCGACCCGATACCCGCCCGCAACCCGGCCAGGGTGGTGGCAATGGCCGTGGGATGGTGGGCAAAATCATCATAAACGGCAATCCGGTTGACCTCAAAACGCTGCTGCAGACGGCGCGCCACCCCCTGAAACTTTTCCAGACCCGCCTTGACCGGCTCCGGCGCCATGCCGTTGACCAACGCCGCCGCCGCCGCCGCCAGACCGTTGGTGACATTGTGTACACCCAACAGGTGCCATTGTACGGTAAACAGGGGTATCCCCTCCTGGAAGAGCGTCCAGCAACGACCATCCGCGCCCTCCAGGCGGGCCGTGAAGGTGTGCCGATCGGCCAAACCATAGGTGACCACCCGACTGCAGGCAAACGGCAGCAGGGCATTCACCTCCGGATCGTCGCCATTGACCAGCAGATGGCCGGAGGCCGGCACGGTCCGCAACAACAGCCGGAACTGCCGGCGAATGGCCTCCAGATCGGCATAGATATCGGCATGATCAAACTCCAGATTGTTAATGATCAAAGTTTTTGGACGGTAGTGCAAAAACTTGGGCCGCTTGTCATAAAAGGCTGTATCATACTCATCCCCTTCCACCATCACCCAGGGCCCCTGGGGCAGACGGGCGCCGCGCCCGAAATCCAGGGGAATCCCGCCGATCAAAAAGCCCGGCTGCCAACCCGCCTCCTCCCAGAGACAGGCCAACAGGCTGGTGGTCGTGGTCTTGCCGTGGGTGCCGGAAGCCACCACGGCATGGCGGCCCGCCAGCACCTGTTCAAACAGCCATTGGGCACCGGAACAGTAGGGAATATCCCGGTCCAGGACCGCCTCCAGTTCGGGATTGCCACGGGAGATGGCATTGCCCACCAAGACCAGGTCGGGACGGGGTTCCAGATGGTCCGGATGGAAACCCTCCTGCAACGGAATGGCCATCGACTCCAGCAGGGTGCTCATGGGGGGGTAGATGCCGCTGTCGGAACCGGTTACCCGTAATCCCTTTTCCTTGGCCATGATCGCCAACCCGGCCATCGCCGTGCCACAAATGCCGATAATATGCAGGTGCGTCATGGTCTGTGTCATCCGTTCCGAAGGTCAGAGGGGGCCAGCAATGGGCTTGTGACAAGTTGCATGGGGTCCAGGGCAGCGCCCCGGGGTTTTGCGGTCGATTTCAGGCGGGCTGCCCAACCACTGGGTCAACCAACCCGATTTGACAGGTCCAAGCCGTTCCAGAATCGCCAGATTGCCTGCGGCGCATGTTGAAAACGGCCGCAGCAAAAAGCGGCTGCGGCTCCTTTGAAAAACAACGACAACAGCAAAGGCAAAGGCAAAGTCCCAGGGCTCCGCCCTGGACCCGCCAGGGGGGTGACCCCCCTGGACCCGCAGCCATTTTTAAAAGCCTGTCCAATCAGCCTGGTTGCCCCACTACGTCCAGACCACCGGCAGACGAATCGGCTTGGCACGGCGCAGGAGCGCCCAGAGCTGGTCCCAGTCAAAAAAAGGACCGGGGTCCCACTTGCGACCGGGGGCAATGTGCTCATGACCCACCACCTGCCGCTGCTGAACCCCTCCCCAACCCCGCTGCACCAGCCCCCGGTGCAGCGTCCTGATCAGATTGGCCAGACGCTGATACTGGATCGCCTCGAACAGCGTGTAGGCGTCCCCTTCCAGCTCGACCCCGACGGAAAAATTGTTGCAGCCGGTCCGCCCGTGCCAGAGACTCTCCCCGGCATGCCAGGCCCGCCCGGCCACCGGGACATACTGGGTAAGCCGACCCAACCGGTCGATCAAAAAATGCGCCGACACCCGCAACGCCGCCACGTCATCGTAAAAAGCCGGTTTCTCCGCTCCCCAATCCCGCTGCGCCAGTTGTCCCAAAAACAGGTCGTCAATCTCCGTACCACCAAAACAACCGGGCGGCAGAGAGATGGCATGGACCACCAGCAGATCGATCAGGGTGCCGGCCGGACGCTGATCAAAAAACGGCGACGGCAAAAAACGAAACGAAACCGGCGGCATGGTACGCGATCAGACGGCCTGGTGCGGTACGTTTTCCACCGATCTGATCTCCGGAATGCGCTGTTTCATGGTACGCTCGATGCCATTCTTGAGGGTCATGGTGGCACCGGGACAGGAACCACAAGCACCCCGCAAGCGAACCTGCACCACATTGTCCGGGGTCACGTTCACCAGTTCCACATCACCGCCATCTCTTTGCAAAAAAGGCCGGATTTCGTCCAGCACCCGTTGAACCTGCTCACGCATCTGCCATCCTCCTTCCATAATAAAACCATCATAAAAAACACGACATCCGGCGGGCAACAGCCTGCCCGGTGACTCAACCAACCTGATTGGACAGGTCCATGCCGTTCAAATGTCCAGATGATTCTGGGCAAAGGGAGCCTTCTCCTGGATAAAGGCATACCGCTGGGCCGACTGTTTGCCCATCAGACGGTCAAAGGTGTCATCCGTCTGTCCGGCATCGTCGATGAAAACCCGCAACAGACGCCGGGTGGCCGGGTGCATGGTCGTATCCCGCAACTGATGGGGGTCCATCTCTCCCAGCCCCTTGAAACGGGAAATGTCGATCCTGGCCTGCCCCTTCCTGCGCTTGATCCGGTCGACCAGTCGATTCCGCTCCACCTCATCCAGGGCATAATAGCTGTCACTGCCGGCGGTCACCCGGAACAGAGGCGGTTGGGCCAGAAACAGATGATGATGGCGGATCAGGTCCGGCATGAATCGATAAAAAAAGGTCAACAACAGGCTGGCAATATGGGCGCCATCCACGTCGGCGTCGGTCATGATGATCACCCGTCCGTACCGCAGTTTGCGCAGATCGAACTGATTGCCGCAACCCGTGCCGATGGCCGTCACCAGGTTTTGCACCTCGGTATTTTTCTCGAATTTTTCCAGGTTGGCCTGCTCCACATTCAGGATCTTGCCGCGCAACGGCAAAATGGCCTGATTGTGGCGGTTGCGGGCCTGTTTGGCAGAGCCTCCGGCTGAATCCCCCTCCACAATGAACAGTTCGGTAGAACGGGCATCGGCACTGATGCAGTCGGTCAGCTTGCCAGGCAGGGTCAGGCGACTGGTGGCCGTCTTGCGATTGACCGGCGCCACCAGTTTTTTGCGGCTGAGCCGTTGCTGGGCCCGGTCCACCATGGAGGTCAACAGGGAGGTGGCCTGTTCCGGATGGCCATGCAGCCAATGGTCAAGCCGATCCTTGAGTATCCCCTCCACCCGCCGGGCAACCCCCGCATTGCTGAGCTTTTCCTTGGTCTGGCCAAAAAATTGCGGGCTGCCAAGAAAAATGGAGAGCACCGCAAACAGACCGTCCAGCACATCCTCGATGGCCAGCACCACCCCTTTGGGAAGCAGATGCCGGGCTTCGGCATACTCCCGCATGGCCCGCACCAGGGCGGTGCGCAGACCGGTCTCGTGAACCCCGCCCAGGGAAGTCGGAATGGTGTTGCAATAGGAGAGCACCCGACTCTCCTCGGCCATCGTCCAGGTCATGGCCCATTCCATGCGGAAATACGCCTCCGCCGTTTCGGTGATGCTGCCCGCAAACAACGCCGGCACCACCCGATCCTGACCGGGCACCGTGTTGCGGACAAAATCCTCCAGACCATTGGGAAAATGAAAGGCCAACTCCTCGCCGCTGGACTCCACCTTGACCCGGATCACCACCCCCCGATTCAGGTAGGCTTTGGCACGGCACATCTCCACAATGCGTTCCACCTGAAAGGTGGTGTCGGGAAAAATGGTCGGGTCCGGCAAAAAGGAGACCTGGGTGCCATGCCGACGCGATGCCTCCAGCTGTTCCAGGGCTGTCGCAGGCTTGCCCCGGGAAAAGGATTGCCGCCACTTGTGGCCATCCCGTTCCACCACCACCTCGGTCCAGAGAGACAGGGCATTGACCACCGAGGCCCCCACCCCGTTCAACCCACCGGCAGTGGCATAGGATTTGTCGTGAAATTTGCCGCCGGCATGCAGCGTGGTAAAAATGATCTCCAGGGCCGAACGCCCCGGATAGCGGGCCAACGGGTCCACAGGAATCCCCCGACCATTGTCCCGCACCGAAATCGAGCCATCCGTCGCCATGACCAGGGTAATGCGATCCGCATGCCCCGCCACGGCCTCGTCCATGGCATTGTCCAGGAGTTCGGCCACCAGGTGATGCAGAGCCCGCTCATCCGTGCCGCCGATATACATGCCCGGACGGCGACGCACCCCCTCCAACCCTTCCAGAACTTCAATATGGGAAGCGTTGTAGAGAGTCGCGGACCTACTTGTGGCGATATGAGATTCGTCCTTTGGAAAGGTCATAGGGGGTCAGTTGTACGGTTACCTTGTCACCCGGCAGAATCCGAATGTAATGTTTGCGCATGCGGCCGGAAATATGGCACAACAGTTTGTGCTTGTTTTCCAGTTCCACCTGAAACATGGCATTGGGCAGGTTTTCGAGAACCGTCCCCTCCATCTCTATTACATCTTCCTTGCTCACCGCTTCATCCTCCTCCGACTTGCATGCGGTCGCCGCCACCGCCACGCCGCATCCAGCGCTGAAACCATCGCTCCATGGCCCCTTCAGACGCAAAAGAGGAACAGCATAATACAATTTTCGGCAAAGTCAATGATGCCCCTGGCGTCCGGAACATTCATCGCAGGCCGGGACGGAGGACCCTCCTCCGTCCCGGCTGGCAACGACCGCGCAGGCACCCCCCATCCCCCGCCCGGCATACTGTCACGGCAACCCACCAGGGATCTGATCTCCCTGAATCGGCAACCGTTTTCCCCGGTCAATCCGGCCGGAGCAGGCTGACGGTTACTTGAGGACGTGCAGTTCCACACGACGGTTGTCGGCCCGACCCGCCTCGGTGGCGTTGCTGCCGACCGGCCTTTCCAGACCATAACCACGCGCCGTCAACCGCTGGGCCGCAACGCCATGGCCAACCAAATGTTTCATGACCGCATCGGCCCGCTGCTGGGAAAGCTTCTTGTTGTGGGCCGCCGTACCGACATGGTCCGTATGCCCCTGGATCTCCACCCGCAAGCCGGGATTTTTCTTCAGGACCTCCAGCGTCTCCTTCAGTGCAATGACGCCAGTGGGCTCAATCCTGGCACTGTTGGTGCGAAAGTTCAAATTCTTGATCACCCAGCAACCGTGCTGGCTGACTGTGGCGCCCTTGGCCGACTCCGGGCACTTCTTGGCCGCCGGCGGCGGCGGAGGAGCCGCAGGAGGGGCCGCCACCGCCGGGGCCGGCGGGGGCGGCGGGGGAGCAACCGCACCATCCGGCTTGCAAAAATAGCATTGCGTACCAAACGCACCCAACCCCGTGCGCCCTTCATTCCCATGCCATTGGGTGAATCCCCCATAGCTCCATTTGCCGGGCGACGCGGCATCCAGATGGAACGGCACGGACGCACACAGCAGGGCAGCGCCGGCCAGCATGGCATTCTTCAAATTTTTCATCGTATAACGGTTCCTCTGTTGATCAGGTTGAATGGAAATCGGTCAATCATGGTGCAGGGTGCATCAGCAGACATGCCAATGCTCCCTGACCGGTCATTTGAACAGGGTACCCAATCGGGGCAGAAAGGACTTGGTGAAAGCCTCGGGCGGAATACTCCGCGACTTGAGCGAACCCAGTTGCCAGGTGGCCGTCTGCCGGTTGTCCACACCACTGGTGGCCTGCAGCACGCCGGGACGCACACTACCCGCCACGTCGTTCAGCTTGTCAAAAGTGATCGTTTTCAGCAGCACGCCATTGGCACCAAACTGGGACAGGGAGCGGGGCAGCATCGACTTGCGGTCCACCCGCATGATCTGCTTGGTGTAGGGCAGGCGACTGTCCCGGGGGGACAGGAGCAACGCCAGGGAATCGGCCTGCTCCTCCAGGAGACTGGCCTGGTAGTCCACGCCAAAATCGGTCATCAGGAGGTCCGCGTTGGTGAACAGCCCCCCCCCCCACCAGAGGCTGACCCAGGACACCCTGGCGCAACTCCAGTTCGCCGGGCACGTGCATCCATATCTCATCTTCCAGCCGCAGGAAGGTCCGACCCAGCAGATGCACGGGGGCAAGAATCAGGGCAGCCGCCTTCTTGCCCTTCCCGCCCACCACATACAGGGAAAACTGACTGCTGCGCCCGTTGGCAGAGTGGCCGGTCACCTGGGCAAACAGTTCAAACGATTCCGGACGCAGTTTTCGATCCACCTGCGCCAAAATTTTGCCGGCATCCAGTGCAGCCGGCTTGCCGGCCCCACCTTCCGGGCCGGACCCGCTACCCGCCGCCGGCGGTTGACCCGTATCGGCCACCACGCTGCACACCGGCCCCCAGACCAGCAGCAGCAACAGCGAACAGACCACCGCCATCCAGGGTGGCTTTACGGTCGACATATCAGCACTCCTCACCTCATCGAACGGGCGCAAACGGCGTCCCGGGTCCACCATTCTAATGCTTCAGGCTTTTGTGCACAATCTCAAAAACATCCCGGGACAGATTTGTCGCCTGGTCAAGGGTCTGCAACGCCTTGACCATCTTCTCCCGACGCACGGGCTCCAGTCGACGCCAATGACTCAACGCCGCCACCAGGCGGGCCGCCACCTGGGGATTGATGGCATCCAGCGTCAACACCTGCTTGACCAGCCACTGATAACCCCTGCCCGACGGGTGATGAAAGGCAACCGGATTGTCGTGGCTGAAGGTCCCCAACAGCGCCCGGACACGATTGGGGTTTTTCAGGTTGAACAACGGATGCTTCTGCAGCAGTCTGACCCGACGCAATCCCTCCGCATCGGGTATCCCGGCCTGGATGGCAAACCATTTGTCCATGACCAGACTGTTTTTGTGCCATTGCCCGGCGAAGGCCGCCAACACCTCTTCGGCATTCGGACTGGCCGAATGGAGCATGCCGGTCAATGCGGCCAGACGGTCGGTCATGTTGTCTGCCTTGTTGAACTGGCGCCAGGCCAGTTGCCAGAATTCGGCCCACTGCAACGATACCAGATATTCCAGACACACATTCCTGAAGGCACGCCGGCCGGCCGCCACCGGATGATAATGACCACCCGCCAACAACGGGTCCGCTTCTCCCTGCTGGTCATAAATCCGCAAAAACACCTCATGCAAACGATTGGCCAATGTCTTGCGCACAAACAGGCGCGCCGCGTGCAGAGCCTGGGGATCGGCCTCCTCCATCTGCTCCAGCAGGGCCGTTTCGGTGGGCAGGGTGACAATCATGGCCATGGTGGCCGGGTCCAGATCCCGGCTCTGCAACGCCTGGGCAAAGCTCTCCACAAAGCACTCTTCCAGGGTCAGAGGCAATTTGGCCCGCACGTCAACTGCCAGGCGCACCAGCAAATCCGTGGCCAGGCGCTGCCCGGCACTCCAGCGATTGAAGGGGTCCGGATCGTGGGCCCAGAGAAAAGCCAGCTCGTCGGGACGCAGGTTGGCCTGCAGCACCACCGGGGCAGAAAAATGGCGCAACAACGAGGGAACCGGTGGTCGGGTCAGGCCGGTAAAGACAAACCGCTCCTCCGCCTGACAGATTTCCAGCACCCGGGAGGTGGACGCAACCCCGGACCGCCCGTCCGGGTCGACTGCGGCTTCATCCTGCAGACGCAACGGCAGAGGTTGACCCGTCGCCCGGTCCAGCAAGCCAACCACCAGGGGGATATGAAAAGGTTGCTTGTCCGGTTGACCAGGGGTGGGCGGACAGCTCTGCGCGACATGCAGGTGCAAGGTTTGCGTCTCGGCCTGGTGGTGGGTGGTCACGGTCACCACCGGAGTGCCCGCCTGGTGGTACCAGCGGCGAAACTGCCCCAGATCCCGCCCGGAGACCGCCTCCATGGCCAGCACAAAGGCTTCCACCGTCACCGCCTGCCCGTCATGGCGCTCAAAATAACAATCCATGCCCCGACGGAACAGCACCTCGCCCAACAGGGTATGGAGCATGCGCACCACCTCCGCCCCCTTGTCGTAGACCGTCACGGTGTAAAAATTGTTGATCTCCAGATAGGCATCCGGCTGCACAGGATGGGCCGTGGGGCCGGCATCCTCGGCAAACTGCCGGGTCCGGATCAGCCGGGCATCCTGCACCCGCTGCACGGCCGGCGACAGGGTCTCCGCCGAAAACAATTGATCACGAAACACGGTCAACCCCTCCTTGAGACTCAATTGAAACCAGTCCCGGCAGGTGATCCGGTTGCCCGTCCAGTTGTGAAAATATTCATGGGCGATAATGTTTTCAATATTCTGAAAATCCAGGTCCGTGGCACACTCCTGATCGGCCAGGACATACTTGGCATTGAAAATGTTCAACCCCTTGTTTTCCATCGCGCCCATGTTGAAATCACTGACGGCCACGATCATGTAGACATCCAGGTCATACTCCCGCCCGAACCGCTCTTCATCCCAGGCCATGGCCTTCTTGAGCGACTGCATGGCATGGGCACACCGACCGATATTGTCCGGTTCCACATAAATTTCCAGTTGCACCAACCGCCCGGAACGGGTCACAAAAGCATCCCGATGGCAGGCCAATCTGCCCGCCACCAGGGCGAAGAGATAACAGGGTTTGCGGTGCGGGTCCACCCAGGTGACGGCCTGTCGGCCCCCCGACAACTCCTCGCTGCGGGTGCGGTTGCCGTTGGCCAGCAGGACCGGGAACGCCTTCCGGTCGGCGATCAGGGTGGTGGTAAAGCGGGCCATGACATCCGGTCGGTCCGGATAATAGGTGATCTTCCGGAATCCCTCCGGCTCGCACTGGGTGCACAACAGCGCCCCCGACCCATAAAGCCCCTCCAGCGCCGTGTTGACCGCCGGATGAATCCGGGTCTGGATCTCCAGGATGCACTGCCCGGGCACTCCGGGGATGACCAGTTGGTCATCCTCCAGACGAAACCGTTTGCCGGACAGGGGCACGCCATCCAGGACAAGGCCCACCAATTCCAGATCCCGGCCATCCAGACGCAAGGGCGGCAACCCGACCCGGGACAAATCCGGATGACGGCGAATGGCAAGCCGTGACCGCACCAGGGTGGTCCTGGGGTCCAGATCGAAGGTCAGGTCCACCGTGTCCACCAGGTAATCCGGCGGGGTATAATCGGCAAGATACTTTGTCTGGTTACGTTTTTTTGGTTCGCCCATCATGCCTTTCCCTTTGTTTGCTGCCGGACGGGCGACCGGTCCGACCGGACGGACGTGGCATGCGCCCGGGGGCGCGGTCCGGATTGACAAAGCGGTTGGCCGGCTTGATGACCGGGCTCTCCTCCGGTGGCAAAGGCAGCCACGCCGCAGCACCCGGCAGAGAGGCAAGCAGACGGGTCAGTTCCGTGGCCTGCAGGGCCCGCCACTCTCCCCTGGGCAACTCCCCCAGGGCACATTGGCCATAATGGACCCGTATCAGGCGGGAAACCTCCATGCCCACCGTCTCAAAAATACGCCGCACCAGGCGATTGCGCCCTTCGTGCAAGGTGATGGTCACCCAACTGTTGGCGCCCGGCACATGATCCAGGACCAGTTGCAATGGACCGGTGGGCCCATCATCCAACCGCACGCCCGCCTGCAACCTGGCCAACATGGGCGGATCGATCCGTCCATGGACCCGAACCCGATAGGTGCGGGGGACCTGGTTGCTGGGATGCATCAGTTGGTGGGCAAGATCGCCGTTGTTGGTGAACAGGATCAACCCCTCCGAATGGTAATCCAGCCGCCCCACGCTGATCAGGCGAGCGTGGGTGTTGCCCAGCAGTTCAAAGACGCTGCGCCGGTTTTCCGGGTCCCGGCGGGTACAGACCACCCCGGAGGGCTTGTGCAGCATCAGCACGATCAACGGTTCCCGGGGCGGCACGACCGGTCGGCCATCGACCGTGACCCGATCCAGATGACTCACCTTGCTGCCCGGCTGGGTAACCACCTCGCCATTGACCGCCACCCGACCGGCAGCAATCCAGCGATCCCCCTCGCGCCGGGAGCACAACCCGGCTTCCGCCAGCCATTTTTGCAATCGAACCGGTTCTGTTTGCATGGACATCCCGCTGGGCATGAAGTGATCGATCCACCGTCAACACGATGGAAAACGTCGTCGGGCCGCAGGCAACCCCAGGGCATCCAACACCCTGCGCATCACCTGGTCCGCCCGTTGTTGGGCCCGTTCCGCCCCCTGTTCCAGCACAGACCACACCATCTCCCGGTCAGCTTGCAGTGCATGAAAACGGGTGCGAATGGGCGCCAGCAGGGCATTGACCGCCTCGGCGGTCTCCACCTTGAGCTTGCCGTACTGGTTGTGGCTGAAATGGTCCAACCCCTCCGCCCGGCTGCGACCGGTGGCGGCACACCAGATGTTGAGCAGATTGGTGACCCCGGGCTGCTCCGCCTCGTCGTGGCGGATCACCCCCAGGGGATCGGTCACGGCCTTTTTAAATTTTTTCAGAACGGCGGCCGGTTCATCCAGCAGCATCACCCGGGCCAGCTCCGCTTCGGCACTCTTGGACATTTTCTTGGTGGGATTCTGCAAATCCTTGACCCGGGCCACCCCGTCCGTGGCAATCAACGGTTCGGGCACCTGAAACAGGGGTCCGTAGAGACCGTTGCAGCGGATGGCCACATCCCGGGCCAGTTCCAGGTGCTGTTTCTGGTCCTCTCCCACCGGCACCCGATGGGTGTCATACAACAGGATATCCGCCGCCATCAGAATGGGATAGGTAAAGAGACCGGCATTAATGTTTTGCTTGTGTTGCTGGGCCTTGTCCTTGAATTGGGTCATGCGTTCCAACTCGCCCATCTGGGTAAAAGTGGCCAACAACCAGGCCAGCTCCGCATGGGCCGGTACATGGCTTTGCAAAAAGATGATGCTCCTGTCCGGGTCGATGCCGCAGGCGAGGTAGAGGGCGGTCAACTCAAAAATGTGCTCCCGCAGCTGCCCGGGCTCCTGCCGCACCGTCAGGGCGTGCAGATCGACAACACAAAAAAGGCAGTCATAATCATCCTGCATGGTCACCCAGGTGCGCATGGCACCCAGGTAGTTGCCCAGGGTCAACTGACCGGTCGGCTGGGCGCCGCTGAAGACGGTGGGACGCATGGTGGGTTTCAAGGTTGGTCAGACTCCCTGCACAGATGGACGGGGGCAACACGCCCGGGACAACAACAGGCCGGTGCAAACACCCGGCTCAACCAGGCCGAACGACAGGTACAAGCCATGTACAAGCCATGCCGGAATCGCCAGACTGCCTGCGGCGCATGCTGAAAACGCCGCAGCAAAAACCGGCTGCGGCTTTTTTTGAAAATCAACAGCAACAGCAACAGCAAAGTCCCAGGGCGCTGCCCTGGACCCGCCAGGGGGGATGATCCCCCCTGGACCCCGCAAAAATTTCGACCCGATCAATCAGGTTGGTCCGTCATCCCGCCACCGCCATGCCGACCAGCAGGCGCATCATGCCGGTCATGATGGGCGACAGCAGCGTGCCCAGCAGGCCGGAAAAGGCGAGCAGGAGCACCAGCGCCAGCCCGATCCGCTCCAGAGAGGCCAACGCCTGATCCAGGGGGTGCGGCAGGAGCGCCGTGGCCATGCGCCCGCCATCCAGGGGAGGCAACGGCAACAGGTTGAACACACCAAGCAGCACGTTCATCTTGATGGCAGCCAGCAGCATGTCGACCAGCAGGATGGGCGGCGCCCAGTGCAGGGAGAGCACCCACCTCAGCAACCCGGCTGCCCCCATTGCCAGCCCGAAATTGATCAGCGGCCCGGCCGCCGCCACCCAGAACAGGGCGGTGCGCAGGGCCACACCACTGCGGCGCGCCCCCGACCGATGCCGGAACTGGTTCGGATTGATGGGCACGGGTTTGGCGCTGCCGAACAGGAATGGCGTCCCCACGGTGAGCAGCGAGGTGGCCAGCATCAGACCCGGCACCAGCAGGGTCATGACCGGATCGATATGCGGCAGGGGATTGAGGGTCAATCGCCCCATGCGCGCCGGCGTGGTATCACCATACCGGGAAGCCGCAAAACCATGGGCCCACTCGTGCAGAGTGATGGCAAAAACCACGCCAGGCGCCCAGACCAGCACATTGTAGACCAGATTATTCATGGGGATCTTCTGCCAGTTGGCCATCCACCAGATGAATGCGCCGATCCAGGTCGGCGGCCAGCTCCATGTTGTGCGTCACCATCAGACAGGTCAATCCACGACTCTTGTTCAAGTTTTTCAGCAGATGAAACACCCCCTGCGCGGTCTTGCGATCCAGGTTGCCGGTGGGTTCGTCGGCCAGCAACAGATCGGGATTGGTGACCACGGCCCGGGCGATGGCCACCCGTTGCTGCTCACCACCGGAAAGCTGGCCGGGACGGTGGGTCAGGCGATGGGTCAGTTCCACCTCCTCCAGGGCCTGCCGAGCCCTGGGCAGGGCCTCCTTTCGGGGCACACGACCGATCAACAGGGGCAGCAATACATTTTCCAGCGCCGAAAATTCGGGCAGCAGACGGTGGGACTGGTAGATAAACCCGACGCGCCGGTTGCGAAAAGCGGCGCATTGGGTTTGCGACAGGGAAAACAGATCCACCCCATCCACGGTCACGGTGCCGGCAGATGGTCGGTCCAAAGCGCCGAGGATCTGAATCAGGGTGCTCTTGCCGGTACCGGACACCCCCAGCAGGGCCACCATTTCTCCCCGGGCCAGGGTCAGATTGACGCCACGCAACACTTCCAGGTCCTGGCTGAGGGACCGGAACGATTTGCGCACACCACGCGCCTCCAGGAGTATTGGCCTCATACGTCACGCCTCATGGATGAAAGACGGTTGGCTGCATGGCACGCAACCGCCCGGAGAGAGCAAAACCGAAGAGGAAGCATTCTGCGGGGTCATGACCGGAAAAGCAAGCCGCGCTCGGTGCAGGCCAACGAATTGGCCGGCAAGGTCGCGGCATTTTTCGATCAGTATCTGGCCCTTGTTCGGGATTTTGCCACACACCCGCCAGGGGCTGTGCCCCAGAACCCATCCCTCTGCCCGGCCACGAAAGAAAAAGGCATGAAAAATGCTATCATTATCCACCTGCGTGCCCATGCCGACCCGCAGGAATGGTCATGGTGCGCACAACGCACCCTTGCTTCGGTGAGGTGTTTCTGCTACAGAATCAAGACACGATGGTTGCGGTACGATTGGGCTATACAATGGATTATAAAACGTCTTTTTAAAAATTTACCGACGGGAGATGGGAATGCCAACGCCGACTCCAACAAAATTGGCCCTTTGGAAGGATACGGACCTGGATCTCATCGCATCGACGGCCCTGTCCACCTGGACGGACCTGCTGCTCAATGCCTTGACGTCCACACATCTGCTCTCCCTGGCCGACACCCAATTGGACGGGTTGACCTCATCGCAACTGAAATCCCTGGCCGATACCCAACTGGACGGGCTGCTGTCCACTCACCTGACCGCCCTGGCGGATACCCAGTTGAACGGTCTGCTGTCGACCCGCCTGCGCGCCCTGGCCCACAGCCAGTTGGATGGCCTGACCTCGACTGCTCTGGGCGGGCTGGCGGATACCCAACTGAACGGCCTGACCTCTCTGCAACTGCCGGGACTGGCCGGCACACAACTGGACGGGCTGGGTTCCGGCCAGTGGAACGGCCTTGCGGCCACCCAACTGGACGGCTTGAGCGCCGGACAATGGAGCACCCTGGCAGAGACCCAACTGGATGGCCTGAGCGCCACCCAACTGAAATCCCTGGCCCATACCCAGTTGGATGGCCTGACCTCCGGCCAACTGAACCGGCTGGCAGACACCCAATTGAACGGCCTGGGCGCGCTGCAGCTCAAGTGGCTGGCAGAGACCCAACTGGATGGCCTGAGTTCGGGACAGTGGACCGCCCTGGCGGCCACCCAGTTGGATGGATTGGGTTCGACGCTCTTCATCGCCCTGGCGGATACCCAATTGGATGGCCTGGGTGCACTGCAATGGAAATCCCTGGCAGATACCCAGTTGGACGGCCTGACCTCCACCCAACTGGCTCTCCTGACCGATACCCAATTGAACGGGCTGACCGCATCCCAGTTGAAATCCTTGACAGACACCCAGCTGGACGGCCTTGTTTCGACCCGGCTGACCGCCCTGGCAGCCACCCAACTGGATGGCCTGACTTCGACGCAACTGCTCGCCCTGACCGATACCCAGTTGGACGGGTTGACCTCAACCCACCTGAAATCCCTGGCGGCCACCCAGTTGGACGGGCTGGACGCCGGACAACTGGCCGGCCTGGCGGATACCCAACTGGGCGGCCTGGGTTCGATGCACATGAAATCCCTGGCAGACACCCAGTTGGACCGTCTGAACTCGACTGCTCTGGCCCTGCTGACCGAACTGCCATTGAACGGCCTGACCGCACAGCAACTGTTCAGCCTGGCGGACACCCAGTTGGACGGACTGGGGTCGGCGCAACTGAAAACCCTGGCAGGCACCCAGTTGGACGGCCTGGCCAGCACCCAACTGCAACTGTTGGCCGGCACCCAACTGGATGGAATGGCCTCCATGCCGATGAAATCCCTGGCAGACACCCAACTGGATGGCCTGACCGCGCTCAACCTGCTCCGACTGGCAGACACCCAACTGAACGGGCTGACCTCGCTCCAACTGGGCACACTGGCAGACACCCAACTGGATGGCCTGGGTTCGGGTCAATTGAAAAGTCTGGCGGGAACGCAGATGAACGGATTGCTCGCAACCCAGTTGGCTGCCCTGACCGACACCCAGTTGGACGGGCTGACATCCACCCTCTGGAAGAACCTGACGGACCGGCAGTTGGACGGGTTGACATCGACCGGTCTGGGCCTGCTGGCCAATACCCAACTGAACGGCCTGACCGCCCTGCAACTGAAATCCCTGGCCGACACCCAGTTGGACGGGCTGACCCCAACGCAACTGGCCGCCCTGGCGGGCACCCAACTGGACGGCCTGACCTCAACCCAGTTGACCACCCTGACGAGCGAACGCTGGGATGTGTTGACCTCCTCCCTGCTGGCCTCCCTCGCCGGCACCCAGTTGGACGGGCTGACCTCGCTCCAACTGACCGCCCTGGCCGATACCCAGTTGAACGGCCTGACCCTGCTCCAACTCAAGTCCCTGGCGACTTCCCAATTGGACGGGCTGGGTGCGCTGCAATGGCAGGCCCTGGCCAATACCCAGTTGGACGGCCTGGTCTCGACCCAGTTGACCACCCTGGCGGACAGCCAACTGGATGGGCTGACCTCGCTCCAGTTGAAAGCCCTGGCCGCCACCCAGTTGAATGGTTTGACCCCAAGCCAGTTGGCCTCCCTGGCGGAGTCCCAACTGGACGGCCTCACCGCAAGCCAACTGGCCTCCCTGGCTGCCACCCAACTGACGGGCCTGACCTCAACCGGCCTGAACGGACTGGCAAACACCCAATTGAACGGGTTGACCTCGCTCCACCTGTCCTGTCTGGCGGACACCCAGATGGATGGACTCGCCTCAACCCAATGGCAAGCCCTGGCCGCCACCCAACTGGATGGATTGCTCGCAGCCCGGTGGGACGCCCTGGCCGCCACCCAGTTGGACGGCCTGACCTCCACACAGTGGCGCACCCTGGCCGACACCCAACTGAACGGCCTGACTCTGGCCAACCTGGAAGGCGTGACGGATACCCAGTTGAACGGCCTGACACCGACCCAACTGAAAGCCCTGGCCGCCACCCAGTTGAATGGTTTGAGTGGACTGCAATGGATATCCCTGGCCGCCACCCAGTTGGATGGCCTGACTGCGGTCCAACTGAAGGCCCTGATGAACACCCGGCTGGCGGTGCTGACTTCGGTGCAACTGGCCTCCCTGGCCGCCACCCAGTTGGACGGCCTGACATCGGTCCAACTGACCACCCTGACGGAGACCCAGTGGAACGGGTTGGGTTCGACCCAATGGAAAAGCCTGGCAGCCACCCAATTGGATGGGCTGACCTCCGGACAACTGACCACCCTGGCAGGCACCCAGTTGAGCGGGTTGAGCGCGGTGCAACTGGCATCGTTGGCCGATACCCAGCTGGATGGGCTGATGGCGTCGTCTGTGCGGAGCTGGTCGGCCCTGCAGTGGGATGGCCTGACATCGACACAACTGACCACCCTGGCCAACACCCAGTTGGATGGCCTGACCTCGACACAACTGACCACCCTGGCCAACACCCAACTGGACGGTCTCCAGGCCACCACGCTGGGCGAGCTGGCGGATACCCAACTGAACGGCCTGACTTCCACCCAACTGAAATCCCTGATGGATACCCAGCTGGACGCCCTGACCGCGCTGCAGTGGTCTGCCCTGGCGGCCACCCAACTGGATGGCCTGACCGCGTTGCGACTGAAGACACTGGCCGACACCCAACTGGGCCTGCTGACCTCAATCCAACTGAAATCCCTGGCGGCCACCCAACTGGACGGCTTGACATCCATCCAACTGGGCCTGCTGCTGGAGACCCAGTTGAACGGCCTGACCTCGGCGCAACTGCAATCCCTGGCAACCACCCAGCTGAATGGCCTGACCGCCGCCCAGTGGCTCGCCATGGCCGCCACCCAGTTGGATGGCCTGACCGCCGGTCAACTGACAGGATTGGCGGATACCCAGTTGGACGGCCTGACCACCGCCCAACTGAAAACCCTGGCGGCCACCCAATTGGACGGCTTGACCTCGGCGCAACTGCAGGCCGTGACGGACACCCAATTGGATGGCATGGGTGCCATGCAGTGGGGCACCCTGGCCAACACCCAACTGGATGGCCTGACCGCCGTCCATCTGGCCGGATTGGCAGACACACAACTGAACGGGCTGACGGCGCGGCAATGGAAATTCCTGGCCAGCACCCAACTGGATGGGCTGGACGCGGCCCAATGGAAGGGCCTGGCGGCCACCCAACTGGACGGTCTGACCTCGAACCACCTGGCTGCCCTGGCAGACACCCAGCTGGATGGCCTGACCGCCTCTCAACTGCTCTCCCTGACGGGCACACAACTGGATGGTCTGCTCGCCGCCCAACTGGTCAACCTGGTCGACACCCAACTGAACGGTCTGACCTCGGTCCAATTGAAAACCCTGGCAGACACCCAGTTGGATGGTCTGATGGCGACCCGGATCCACGCTCTGGCCGCCACCCAGTTGGATGGCCTGACCGCGACACAGTGGAAAACCCTGGCAGGCACCCAGTTGGCCATGCTGACCTCAACCCAACTGATATCTCTGGCCGCCACCCAACTGGACGGCCTGCTGTCGACCAGTCTGCACCTGCTGTCGGAAACCCAGTTGAACGGGTTGACGGCGGCCCAACTGCGCTCCCTGGCCGCCACCCAGTTGGATGGCCTGACCGCGCTGCAGTGGAGCGGACTGGCCGCCACCCAGTTGGATGGTTTGACCGCCACCCAACTGAAAGAACTGGCGGACACCCAATTGCATGGTTTGACCGCCGGCCAGTTGCGCACCCTGGCCGCCACCCAGTTGGACGGCCTGACCGCGCTGCAACTGACCGCCTGGACAGACACCCAGTTGGACGGGCTGGCTTCGCTGGCGCTGGGCACCCTGGCCAATACCCAGTTGGACGGCCTGACCGCCGCGCAACTGGCCGGACTGGCCGGGACACAACTGAACGGTCTGCTGGCGCTGCAATGGAAATGGCTGGCCAATACCCAGTTGGACGGGATGGACGCGGCCCAATGGAAAAGCCTGGCTGGCACCCAACTGGATGGCCTGACCGCCGTACACCTGAACGCCCTGGCGGAGACCCAGTTGGATGGCCTGACCGCCACCCAACTCTTCTCCCTGACGGGAACGCAACTGGATGGCCTGCTTGCCACCCAACTGACCGGTCTGGCGGACACCCAGCTGAACGGCCTGACCTCGACCCAACTGAAATCCTTGACCGGCACCCAGTTGGACGGCCTGACCCTGGAACAGTTGCATGCCCTGGCCGGCACCCAACTGGATGGGCTGACCTCGACCCAGTTGCAATCCCTGGCGGATACCCAACTGAGCCTGTTGACCTCGACCCGGTTGACCACCCTGGCCGGCACCCAACTGGATGGGCTGCTGTCGACCGGCCTGAATCTGTTCCTGGATACCCAGTTGAACGGCCTGACGGCCATCCAGTTGCAATCCCTGGCCGGTACCCAACTGGATGGCCTGACTGCCACGCAATGGTATGGACTGGCGGTCACCCAACTGGACGGCCTGACGGCCACCCAATTGAAAGGCTTGGCCAATACCCAGATGGTCGGGTTGACATCCGGTCATCTGCGCAGCCTGGCAGCCACCCAATTGAACGGGCTGACGGCCGTCCAGCTGGAACTCATGGCCGGCACCCAGTTGGACGGCCTGGGTTCGGCCCAACTGGGCAGTCTGGCGCATACCCAGTTGGACGGTCTGACCGCGGCCAGTCTGGCCGGATGGGCCGGAACGCAATTGAACGGGCTGATCGCGGCGCAACTGAAATTTTTGGTCACCACCCAGTTGGCCGGTCTGGAGGCCACCCAGTGGCAGGGCCTGGCCACCACCCAGTTGGACGGTCTGACCTCGCTGCACCTGAGTGCCTTGCGGGATACCCAACTGGATGGCACGACCGCCATGCAACTGGCCTCCCTGGCGGGTACGCAACTGGATGGCCTCCTGGCCTCCCAACTGGCCGAACTGGCGGACACCCAACTGAATGGTCTGACATCGAAACAATTAAAATCCCTGGCTGACACCCAATTGGACGGGTTGAGCGGGTCCCAGTGGTACGCCCTGGCGGGCACCCAGTTGGATGGGTTGACCTCAACCCAGTGGAACGCCCTGGCGGATACACAGTTGGCGGGCTTGACCTCGACGCAACTGGGCACATTGGCCAACACCCAGTTGGATGGCCTGACGGCAACGCAGTGGACGGCCCTGCTTGATACGCAATTGCGTGGTCTGGGTTCGGTGCAGTTGGCCGGTTTGGCCCATACCCAACTGGACGGTCTGCACTCTGCCCAGTTGGCCGGACTGAGCACGGCGCAGTTGCGGGGCCTGCGCTCCACGCAACTGGCCGAGCTGGCCGACACCCAGTTGGATGGCCTGGGCAGCGCACAGATCGGGACCCTGACCACCGTGCAGTTGCGCGGTTTGCGCAGTGAGCAACTGGCGGCCTGGCACACGACCCAGGTGGGGGGGCTGAACAGTACGCAGGTGGCTGCCCTCACCACCACACAGATGGGCGGCCTGACCGTCACCCAGATGATGGCGCTGACCGTCACCCAGGTCAGGGCCCTGACCCCGGCGCAGATGGCGGCCTTGAGCACCACCCAGACGGCTGGTCTGGGCACCGGGCAGATGGCCGTCCTGACCACCACTCAACTGGGCAGGCTGACCACCGATCAGGTCAACACCCTGACCACTGACCAGATCAGCGCCCTGACCACCACCCAGGTGACCTCGTTGACCACCGCCTGGCTGGCCAACCTGGCCACGACCGCGCTGGCCGCCCTGACCACCGCCCAGCTCAGGGCGTTGGGCACCACCCAGTTGCGCAGCCTGTCCACCAATCAGTTTTGTGGACTGACCACGGCCCAGATGGCCGCCTTGACCGCCACCCAGTTGAACGGCCTGACCACCGATCAGATCACGGCCTTGACCACCAGCCAGGCGGGTGGGCTGGCCGCCACCCAGATGGCCGCCTTGACGACCACCTGGTTGAAAAACATGACCGCCACCGCGTTGGCCACTCTGAATGCCACACAGCTCAAGGCCCTGGCCAGCAGCCAGATGGCGGTGTTGTCGGCGCAACAGATGGGCGGCTTCACCTCCAGCCATCTGGCGGCACTGACCACGGCACAACTGGCCGGTTTGACCACCACCCAGATGGGCGAGTGGACCACCACACAGATGGCCGGTTTGACCAGTGGACACCTGCGCGCGTTGTCCACGGCCCAGTTGCAGGCCCTGACGGCGGAGCAGATGGCCGCGCTGAGTGCCGATCAGGAGGCCGGCTTGACTGCCATGCAGATCGGCCTGCTGACCACCACCCAACTGACTGCCCTGACCACAACCGCGATTGCCCGACTGGACACGACCCAGGTGCCGGGTCTTACCAGCCGGCAAATGGCCAGCCTGCTGGCCACCCAGGTGACCGCCCTGGAGGCCACCGATCTGGGCGCCCTCACCCCCGGACAACTGGCCGGCCTGACGGCCGAGCAGCTCGCTCTCCTCTCCACCACCCAAACCGGCGCCTTGACCACCACCCAGCTCAGGACACTGACCGTGACCCAGTTGGGTGGCTGGAACGCCGCCCAACTGGCCGCGTTGAGCACCACCCAGCTAAAGGGCCTGTCCGGAACCCAGGTGGCGGCGTTGACCATCGAGCAACTGAACGGCTGGTCGTCCACCCAGATGGGCGCACTGCTGGCGGCACAACTGGCGGGTCTGACCCGGGAGCAGGTCGCTGCCTTGACCACCACCCAGGTGACCGGCCTGACTTCAGGACAGGTGGCCATGCTCACCGTCACCCAGGCCGGGGCTCTGACCGCGGCACAAATCGCCGCCCTGACCACCACCCAGTTCGGCGGTCTGGGGGTGGCGGACCTGGCGGTACTGAGCGGCGACCAAGTGCAGGGACTGACCACGGACCAGATTGCCTCTCTCTCCCGGGCCCAATGGGGCGCCCTGACAGCCGGGCAGATTGGCGCCCTGACCACCACCCAACTGGGCGCCCTGAGCAGCACCCTGATCGCCGCCCTGACCACCCGGCAGGCAGCGGGATTGACCGTGACGGATATCGCCGCCCTGGATGCCGAACAGTTCGGCGCCCTGACGGCGATCCAGATCAAGGCATTGACCAACGAACAGGTGGTGGGCCTCTCCGCCCAGATCGGCAATCTGACCAGGCTGCAACTGGCCGGTCTCGAAACGGGCGATTTTGCCATCATGGGCACCAGTCTGTTCGACGACAACCAGGTGAATGCCCTGACGCCGGCACAAAAGGCTGCCTACTGGGCCGCCGGTGGCCAGATCGGCCTGACTTCATGACCATCTGTGGCATCTGCGCCAATGATCGGGCCAACCGTTTGCACTATCCGCGGGAGCTGATGTTCGGCTGGGGAGAATCATTTGAATATCTGGAGTGCGGCCATTGCGGCTGCCTGCAGATCACCCGGATTCCCGAAGACCTGGCCCGTTATTATCCCCAGGATTATTACGCCTATCACCCTCCCCGGGTCAAACGGCTGCCCCGGCTGATCCAGCGTCTGCGCGCCTTGCGAACCCGCCACTTTCTGGGCGAATCACAACTGCTGGGCGCCTTTTTTGCGCTGTTCTCCCGACGGCCAGAACACTTTCAATGGTTTGAACGGGGCCGGGTGACCCTGGAAACCCGCATACTGGACGTGGGCTGCGGCACAGGACGCCTGCTGCTCAAACTGGAACGGGAAGGGTTTCGGCATGTGCTGGGGGTGGATCCCTACCTGCAGGCAGAGATCCGCTACGACACCGGGGTGACCATCCTCAAACGGCAACTGGCAGAACTGGCGGGACCATTTGATTTTATCATGCTGCACCACTCTTTCGAACACATGCCCGAGCCCGGGGAGACCCTGAACCAGCTCCACCGTCTGTTGGCGCCGGGTGGCACGTTGCTGCTGCGCATCCCGGTGGCCGATTGCCATGCCTTTCGCAAATACGGCGTCCACTGGGTCGCCTGGGATGCCCCCCGCCATCTCTACCTGCATACCGTGCGCAGCCTCCATCTGCTGGCCCAACAGTGCGGCTTCGAGATGTTCGATGTCAGCTATGATTCCACCCTCTCCCAGTTTGTCACCAGCGAGCTGTATCTGCGGGGCATCACCTGTCAGGATATGCCATCCCGCTATGCCGGAGGCCCCAAGGCCGCCTTCACCCGGCAGGAGTGGCGGCATTTCGCACGGGCAGCCGCCGAACTCAACCGGCAAAGGGACGGTGACACCGCCTGCTTCTATCTCCGCGCCACTGGCAGCACCCACAACAACCATCCACCACCCGACCCGGACCGGTAAAGCCGTACAGCCTCCTGTTGGCCCAACCGAGCTGATTTGACAGGCTTTGAAAACTGGCTGCGGGTCCAGGGGGGTCACCCCCCTGGCGGGTCCAGGGCAGCGCCCTGGGACTTTGCCGTTGCTGTTGCCGTTGTTTTCCAAAGGAGCCGCAGCCGCTTTTTGCTGCGGCGTTTTCAACATGCGCCGCAGGCAGGCTGGGTGCGGTTTAAATCCGCACCGACTGCAACGTCTGCCGCAGGGCATGGGCCCCCTGGTTCATCTCTTCCACCCGCTCCACCACCGACTGGCCAATCTGGCTCATCACCTCAAGGGACTCCTGCACCTGGGACACGGCCTGTTCCAGATCACCATCCCCCCCTGCCCCGTCACCCTGTTGCACAGCGGCCTGGATGGCCTCCACACCCGCCTGCAGTGTCTGCGTGCTGTCATCCAGCGTCAGGGCAATATTGGTAAACTCCTCCGCCGTCCAGTCCAGGGTTTTGGTATGCACCGACAGGGTGTTCACCATGTCGGCCAGGGTCAACTTCATCCGGGAAAAGGCCAGAGAGATCATGCCAAACTCCACAAACCGGGTAGACAGGGAGGGTGTGCTGGCCAGGTCCAACTGCATGATCCGGTCCACCTCCCTGCCCAGATGGGCCAACGGGTTGGTAATCAACCGACCAATGAAAACCCCTACAGCCACCATGAAACAGATACTGACCAGGGCGATCAACAGACTGCGGTGCATCTCCTGTTTGACACTGCCCAGGAAATCATCCTCCGGAATCACCACACCCACCACCCAGTTCAGGCCCAGTTCGGTCGCGAACGGCTTGTAAAACCCGTAATAGTGCTGGTCTCCCACTGCAAAGGTGATCACCTGCTCCTTCTGCAGGGCAAACGGCTGCTGTTCGGCCAGTTCCAGCTCGGTACGCATGGCCGCATAGGAAGCCGGCACCACCGGATCGGTCAGGCGACTCACATGGTTCAGACGCACCGCATCGCCCTTCTCCTCGGTGCG
>JAMOAX010000166.1:0-5517 GCA_039908555.1 Magnetococcus sp. DMHC-8 | reverse complement strand
AACTGCGGGTCCAGGGGGATCATCCCCCTGGCGGGTCCAGGGCAGCGCCCTGGGACTTTGCTGTTGCTGTTGCTGTTGAGTTTCAAAAAAGCCGCAGCCGGTTTTTGCTGCGGCGCCCTCAGCATGCGCCGCAGGCAGACTGCCGATGCTACCGATGCTGCCGGCGCTACCGATGCTGCCGGCGCTACCGATGCTGCCGGCGCTGCCGATGCTGCCGGCGCTGCCGATGCTGCCGGCGCTGCCGATGCTGCCGGCGCTGCATGCGCCGCAGACCGGCAGGCGGGAGTGGACACCCTGCCGGATGAAACGATGATCCAGGCTGTGGTGCGCTTTCTTTCACAATGGACGTTCGCCCGATATGGGGTGAGGAGCAGGAACCATGGCCGTCATCAAACGTGCGTTGATCAGTGTTTCGGACAAGAGTGGGCTGGGGGAGTTGGCGGCCGGTCTGATTCGGCATGGGGTGGCCATTCTGTCCACCGGTGGCACTGCCCGGGCCTTGCAGAAGCTGGGCATTGCGGTACAGGATGTGGCGGATTTTACGGGTTTTCCGGAAATGCTGGACGGACGGGTCAAGACCCTGCATCCCAGAATTCATGGTGGTCTGCTGGGGGTGCGGGACAATCCTGTTCATCTGGCACAGATGGCCGAGCAGGGCATCGAGCCCATCGACATGGTGGTGGTCAATCTGTATCCCTTCGAGGCCACCGTGGCCCGGACCGGCTGCACTCTGGAAGAGGCAATTGAAAACATTGATATTGGCGGGCCATCCATGCTGCGTTCGGCGGCCAAGAATTTTCGTTCGGTGACGGTGGTGGTGGATCCCAGGGATTATCCGGTGGTGCTGGCGGAGATGGATGCCCAGGGTGGTGCGGTATCGCCGGAGCGCAATGCGGTTCTGGCGCGCACCTGTTTTGCCCGCACGGCGGCCTATGATGCGGCGATCAGCAACTGGCTGTCGTCGCTGGATGCCAATGGTGTGCCGCAACTGTTCCCCGACATTCTGACGATGCAGTTTACCAAGCGTCAGGGTATGCGTTATGGCGAAAATCCCCATCAACTGGCGGCGTTTTATGCGGAACCGGGCCCGATCGCCCGTCCTTCGCTGGCCAGGACCCGGCAATTGCAGGGCAAGGAGCTTTCCTTCAACAACATTCACGATGCCAATGGCGCCCTGGAGTTGGTGCAGGAGTTTCAGGAGCCCACGGTGGTGATTGTCAAACATGCCAATCCGTGCGGGGTGGCCTCGGATGACGATTTGACCACGGCCTACCGGCGGGCGCGGGATTGTGACCGCACCTCGGCCTTCGGGGGGATCATCGCCTGCAACCGTCCGGTGGAGGGAGCGTTGGCGGAGGAGATGACGGCCCTGTTTGTCGAGGCGGTCATTGCGCCGTCGTTTGACGAGGCGGCTTTGGCGGTGTTTGCGGCCAAGAAGAACGTGCGTCTGTTGTCCACCCAGACCGGCCCGGCCCAGAACGGGCGGGTTGCTCCGGAGTGGGCCATGATGGACATGAAGCGGGTGCTGGGTGGCTTGTTGTTGCAGGAACGGGATACCCTGCTGATGCGCAAGGCCGAGCTGCAGGTGGTGAGCCGGCGGCAGCCGACGATGGAGGAGCTGCGGGATTTGCAGTTTGCCTGGAAGGTGGTCAAGTATGTCAAGTCCAATGCCATCGTCTATGCCCGGAACGGCTGCACTGTGGGGGTGGGGGCGGGGCAGATGAGCCGGGTGGATGCATCGCGGATTGCCGTCTGGAAGGCGGGGGAGGCGGCGCGCTTGCTGGGGCGGTCGGAGCAGGGCGGGGCGGTGGCCGGTTCGGTATTGGCCTCGGACGCCTTTTTTCCGTTCCGGGATGGCATTGATGCGGCTGCCGAGGCCGGGGCGACGGCGGTGATTCAGCCGGGTGGTTCGGTACGCGATGCGGAGGTGATCGAGGCGGCCGATGCCCATGGCATGGCCATGCTGTTTACCGGGGTGCGTCATTTTCGTCATTGACGGCAGACCCATGCTCCAGGCGGCCTTTGCCGGGATTGCGGGTCCAGGGGGGTCACCCCCCTGGCGGGTCCAGGGCAGAGCCCTGGGGTTTTGCCGTTGCTGTTGATTTTAAAAAAAGCCGCAGCCGATGTTTGCTGCAGCCTGTTCAGCATGCGCCGCAGGCAGGCTGGCAGAATCCGATAATCTGCTGGATGAAACGATGAGCGAGGCCCTCCAGTCCATCCTTCGGCAAGCCATCGCCCAGGCAGGCGGCCTCCTGCCTTTTGTGCGGTTCATGGACCTGGCCCTCTATCATCCCCGGCATGGCTATTACATGACCGGGCGGTCCCGTCTGGGGCGGACCGGGGATTTTGTCACCGCCCCGGAGATGACCTCGTTGTTCGGCGAACTGCTGACGCTGCAGTGGATTGAAATCTGGCAGCAACTGGACCAACCCGCCCGTTTTCAGGTGGTGGAGGCGGGGGCGGGCAGTGGCAAACTGGCGGTGGACATCCTGCGCACTGCCCGCCGTTTTCCTGCCTTTCAGGAGGCGTTGGCGTATGGTGTGCTGGAGATCAGTCCCGATTTCCGGGCCCTTCAGCGACGCACCCTGGCGGAGGCCGGTTTTGCCCCTGATCGGATCGACTGGTACGACACCCTGGCGGATCTGGCGGAGGGCGGTGTGGAAGGGGTGCTGTTCAGCAATGAACTGCTGGACGCCTTGCCTGTGCACTGGCTGGAGATGACCGCCGCAGGGTTGCGGGAACTGGGCGTGGCGCTGGACGGGGCGGGGCTGACCACGGGCCTTATGCCGGTTGCGCCGCCGCTGGGGGCCGACCATTTTACCCGTCTGGGTCTGACCCTGCCGGTGGGCATGCGGACCGAGGTCGGTCTGGCGGCCAGTGACTGGATGGCGCAGGCGGCCCGTTGTCTCAGGCGGGGGGTGATTGTGACCATCGATTACGGGTACACCCAGGCGGAGTATTATGGTCCAGCCCTGCCCCAGGGGACGCTGACCGGTTTTTATCGGCACCAGCAGGTGGCGGACCCGTTGCAGCATCCGGGCGAGATGGATCTGACCGCCCACGTCAATTTTACCGCCGTGGCCCAGGCCGGGGAGGCCCAGGGTTTGACCACGCTGGGTTATACCACCCAGGCCTGGTTTCTCATGGGGCTGGGTATATTGCAGCGTCTGGAGAGGCTGGCCGGCGCCTGGCCGGCGGCGGAGCAGCAGCGGCTGCAGCAGACGGTCATGCGCCTGATCATGCCCCAGGGGATGGGGGAGCGCTTCAAGGTGCTGGCGCAGGGCAGGGGGCTGACGGCTTCTCTCCTGTCCGGGTTTTCCCTGCACAATCCGGTGGCGCGTCTGGCACAGCGGTGACGGGCGCATCGATTCGCAACAACGGGGAAAATAAAGGATACTCTCCGGAGGGAAACGTCCGGGTCGGTTGACACGGCGTGGTTTCTGGTTTATGAACGACTGCTGTCGGCATGATTCGCGGGGGCATTGGACATTCATCTCACCTGACAAAAGGTTGCATCATGGGCATTCTGGAAGGCAAACGCGGTCTGATTTTCGGCCTGGCCAACGAAAAGAGCATTGCCTGGGGCATTGCCCGGGCCTGTCATCAGGAGGGGGCAGAGTTGGGTTTTACCTATTTGGGCGAGGCCCTGGAAAAACGGGTGCGTCCACTGGCCGGGCAACTGGGTTCAGAGCTGGTGCTGCCCTGTGACCTGACCCGGGATGAGGAGATCGACCAGGTGTTCCAGACGGTGGGCGAACGGTGGCCGCATGTGGATTTTATCGTGCATTCGGTGGCGTTTGCCAAGAAGGAGGAGTTGACCGGTTACTATTATCACACTTCCCGCGAGGGATTTCGCATTGCCATGGAGTCGTCGGTCTATTCGTTGACCGCCCTTTGCAGTCGGGCGGCTCCTTTGATGCGTGCGGGAGGCTCCATTGTCACCCTGAGCTATCTGGGAGCCGAGCGGGTGGTGCCGCATTACAACGTGATGGGGGTTGCCAAGGCGGCCCTGGAGGCCAGTGTCCGCTATCTGGCTGCCGATTTTGGCCCGGCCGGCATTCGGGTGAATGCCATTTCGGCGGGCCCCATTCGCACCCTGGCGGCGGCGGGCATTGGTGATTTCAAGGAGATCCTGAACTGGAACCGGGACAACGCCCCCCTGCGCCGCAATGTCACCATCGAGGAGGTGGGGCAGGCTGCCTTGATGTTGTTGTCCGACATGGGCTCCGGCATCAGTGGTGAGCTGTTGCATGTGGATGCCGGTTATCACATTGTGGGCATGAAGGCGGTATAGACCGGATGGCCGGCAACAGTTTCGGGCAGGTGTTTCGGGTCACCACCTTTGGTGAGAGTCATGGTTTGGCCCTGGGGGCCGTGGTGGATGGCTGTCCGGCCGGTTTGCCCTTGTGCGAGGCCGATTTGCAGCGGGATCTGGACCGGCGCCGTCCCGGCCAGAGTGCGTTTACCACCCAGCGGCAGGAGGCTGATCGGGTGCGGATTGTGTCGGGCCTCTTTGAGGGGGTGACCACCGGTACGCCCATCGGTTTGCTGATCGACAACACCGACCAGCGTTCCCGGGATTATACCGACATTCAGACCCTGTTTCGTCCCGGTCATGCCGACTACACCTACTGGTGCAAGTATGGGGTACGGGATTATCGGGGGGGCGGGCGGGCCTCGGCCCGGGAGACGGCCATGCGGGTGGCGGCGGGCGGGGTGGCTAAACGCTGGCTGGCGACCCGGGGGATACGCATTCGCGGCGCCCTGGTTGCCATGGGTGAAGAGGGTATTGATCGGGCCTGTTGGGTCTGGGAGGAGGTGGAGCGCAACCCTTTTTTCACGCCGGATGCCGCAATGGTTCCCCGTTTTGCGGCCCTGCTGGAGGGGTTGCGGCAGCAGGGGGATTCGGTGGGTGCCCTGCTGGAGGTGGTGGTCGACGGGGTGCCGGCGGGTTGGGGGGAGCCGGTCTTTGACCGGCTGGATGCGGATCTGGCCAAGGCGGTCATGAGCATCAATGCGGTCAAGGGGGTGGAGATTGGTGCCGGTCTGGCGGCGGCGCAGGGGTATGGTTCCCGTCTGGCCGACGAAATGGTGGCGGACCCGACGGCACCGGGTGGTGTCCGGTTTTTGAGCAATCATGCGGGTGGCATTCTGGGTGGTTTGTCCAGTGGGCAGGAGATCATCATCCGCCTGGCGGTCAAGCCCACCTCATCGATCGTCATTCCCAGGCGGACGGTGGACCTGCACGGTGCCGACCGCATCATCCAGACCAAAGGCCGTCACGATCCCTGTGTCGGCATCCGGGCGGTGCCGGTGGCAGAAGCCATGGTGGCCCTGGTCCTGGCCGATCACGGCCTGCGGGCGCGGGGGGCGCGGGTGTAAACCGCACCCGTTTCGGGATACGTCGTGATTGCGGGTCCAGGGGGGTCACCCCCCTGGCGGGTCCAGGGCAGCGCCCTGGGACTTTGCCGTTGCTGTTGCCGTTGTTTTTCAAAGGAGCCGCAGCCGCTTTTTGCT
>JAMOAX010000024.1:0-25467 GCA_039908555.1 Magnetococcus sp. DMHC-8 | reverse complement strand
TCTTTCACCCTGGAGTTGACCACCCCCGCCTGTCCTGTCAAGGAACAATTGAAACAACAGGCCACCGCGGTGGTCGCCGCCCTGCCGGGGGTGACGGACGTACAGGTCCGCTTGACTGCCCGGGTGCGCACCACCCCGCAACAGGGAAAGAGCACCCTGTTGCCGGGGGTGAAAAACATACTCGCGGTGGCCTCTGGCAAGGGGGGCGTGGGCAAGTCGACCACCGCCGTCAACCTGGCCATCGCCCTCGTCCAGAGCGGCGCCACCGTGGGCATCCTGGACGCGGACATCTACGGCCCCAGTCTGCCGCGCCTGCTGCACATCACCGACAAACCCGCCCAGCCCGAGGAAAAAGGCAAACTGCAACCGGCCGTCGCCTACGGCATGAAAGTGATGTCCATGGGCTTTTTCATGGAAGAGGAGACCCCGGTGGTGTGGCGCGGCCCCATGGTGGGCATGGCCGTCGAACAGTTGCTGCGGGATGTGGAGTGGGGCGAGTTGGACTATCTGGTGGTCGACCTGCCCCCCGGCACCGGCGATGCCCAGTTGACCCTGACCCAAAAGGTGCCGTTGACCGGGGTGATCATCGTCTCGACCCCCCAGGATGTCGCCCTGGCGGATGTCAAGAAGGGCATCAACATGTTCAAAAAAGTGGACGTGCCCATCCTGGGCATCATCGAAAACATGTCCTATTTTCTTTGTCCCGGTTGTGGCCACCGTTCCCACATTTTTTCCCACGGTGGCGCCCGGCGGGAGGCCGAGGCGGCCGGCATGCTCTTTCTCGGCCAGATCCCCCTGGATACCGACATTTGCACCGATGCCGACGCCGGAACCCCCATCCTGATCACCCGACCCGACAGCCCACAGACCGCCATCTACCGGGAAATCGCCTCCCGGGTGGCCGCCCAATTGGCCACCCGGCAGTTTGAGGCAAAACCGTTCCCGACCATCGTCATCGAATAGCCGACCCGGGCGACGAGCCAACCGTCCGGGCCTGATCCCGCTTCACTGCTGGATGCCCTTCTTGCGGGCGGCCTCCAGCAGCTTGGCGTTGCCGTGCGTGGCGCAATAGTTGGCCAGACGCTCGGAAAACTCTTCAAAATCCTTCTGCTTCCAGACGGTATCCCCGGAGACGCCACTCAGGTAGCCATCGAGCCACATCAGCACGATGCCGATATCCTCCTCGCTGCCCTGGGCGGCATCCGCCAGGAAGGCGCCGCAGGTGTAGGTACCAAAATTGATCTGGCTCTGACTCTGTTTGCGGGCCTGCGCGGGCGCTGCCAGCAGCAGCGATGCACACAGGAACAGCAGGACCGATGTCGATTTTTTCATTATTTTTCCTTAATATAAAGTCTTCACCCGGCTGATCGCCACCTGAATTCGACGCATGCCCGCCTGTCCATCGGCATGCCGGCCGCAGTTTGCCAGATGATCACCCGCCCCGCAAGGGGCGGCACAGGACCGGCCTTTACGGTTCAATGTGCGCCGCAGGCAAGCTGGCGATTCTGGAATGGCCCGTGCCCATTAAACCCGTTTTGTCGCCCCACTAGCCCTGCCCTGCCTCGGGACCCAACTCCTTGCCATACCAGGCAAACCACAGGGTACCCAACAGGCCGAACAGAACAGCCACCTGCAGGTTGAGCTGCGGGTCCAGTTCCCACAGCAGCGCCCCGGCCAGGGCTCCCAGGGCCACAAAAATGTCCCGAACGAGATAATACAAACCAAAAAAAGTCGCCTTGCGCCCCTCCGGGGCCAGATCCATGATCAGGGTCTTGCGGCTGGGTTCGCCAAACTCTTTCAGGCCGCGCACGATGAAGGCCAGCACCAACGGCCAGAAGGATTGACACAGACCGAGCACCAGGGGAAACAACGCAAAAAAGACAAACGTCACCAGCACAAACCCCTTCTTGCCCCACCGGTCGGCCAGCCAGCCGACCGGAATATAGAGCAACATGGCCGTGGTCATCTCGATGGCGGTCAACAGGCCGAACTCCACGGCGGTCACCGGTTCGGCGATCATTTTCATGCACCAGACCACCACGAAAGCATACGGGATCTGCTCGCAAAACCGCACCAGCACATCCGCCACCAGCAGACGGCGCAGGGTGGACGGCATTTGGGGAAAGAGCCGGAACGGGTTTTTTTCCAAGGATGCGGTGGCTGCGGGGCGATCCTCGGCAATCATCCGCTGTTGCAGGTACAGGGCGGCCATGGCCAGCAGCAGGGCCACCACAAAGGCGGCCCGCACCCCGTCCCGCTCCCCCAGCCAGGCAATGAACAGCCCCCCCAGCAGCGGCCCCAGGGCCATGGGAACACGCTTGACCATGGCATGCACCGACGCCCCCATGGCCCGTTTGCCGGTGGGCAATGCCTGGTTGATCAGGCTCATGGTGGCCGGCAGGGAGATGGCCGACCAGGAAAGAAACAACATGGCCCCCACGAAAACCGCCTGCCAGGTGGGAATCAGGATCACAAGCAGGTAACCCAGCATGCTGAGCAGGTTGAACACCAGCAGGGAGCGCTTGACCCCGAACCGGTCGGCCAGATAGCCACCCGGCAAAGAATACAAGGCCCCCAGCAGGTTTTCCATGGCATTGAGCAGGCCAATGGCGAGGGTGGAACCACCGACGGCCAGGATATAGATGGGCAGAAAACGGTCGGCCATGCGCTCCCCCATGCCCACCAGCACCACCATGGCCAGCAATCCCACCATGCTGCGCCGCAGGCCGAGAAAATCGGCCAGCCCCGCCCACCGGGAGGCTGTCATCCGTCCGGTCCCTTCATCGTCTCCAGTCGGCACCAGGCATACAGCGCGTCATACACCTCAAACTGTTTTTGCAGGTTGACGGCATCGTCGGGATAACGCACCCCGAAACCGACGGCAATGGCCTCAAACCCGCAAGCCAACGGGTCCTGCTCCAGATGGCCGGTATCAGCGGCATTGATCACCCGGGCCATCCGGACCAGGGCCTTGTCCGTCAGCCCGAACTCCCGGATCAGGACCGAAAAAGTGCACAGATCACCATCATGGTGATATTGCGCCCCCGGCGAATCAAAGGAGATGGCACTCTCCCGTTCCGCCACCGCCAGGACCTGGCTCTTGGGCACAAACAAAAATTTGGCATCCGAGTCAATAAAACGCAGGATCAACCAGGGGCAGGCCACCCGGTCCACATGGACATGGGAACGTGTTATCCATTGCATGACGGCATCCTCCTTTTCGTTAATGCTTGGCGACGGTACGGTCAAAAAACACATTCTTGCCGAACACCCCGATGGGGATGCCCATGACCACCTCGGCCTTGATCAGGCCCAAATCCCGGGCCGCCGCCCCCACCCGCTGCTGCACCCGGTTGTCAATATTGAGCAGTCCCGCCGTCTTGGCCGCCGAGACCAGCGCGGCCCCCATATCCATCATGCGCATGATGCAGTGGGGACCGGTATACCCCATCTCCTTGTCCTGTTTGACCCGGTGTTCCGTAAAGGCGGCACACGTGGCAAAACCGCACCCGCCACAGTCATAGCCCGCCGTGACAAACCGCTGCAAACCCACCAGCACCAGGGCATGACAGGCGGCAATGTTGGCCGCGTCGCGCCGCCAGAAGGCCTCGTTGGTGCTCGCCGGGGCATAGGCCAGCATCCGGTCGCTGATGCGCTGCAACACCTCCTCCTCACTGATGACCACCACCTCCAGAAAATTCTTGCCCCCCGCCTTGGGAGCAGTGTGCATGGCCGCCGCCATCAACTGGGCAACCATCCGTGAGGCCTCTTTCATGTTAGATCTCCTTGATATTACCCTGATATATGCCACACACCGGCATATGCTCCATCATCGATCTGCGGGTTGAAGACTGGACGGCATGACCGGTGGGAAGCCCCCTCACCCCCCCGGCCTCTCCCCCTCCAGCACCACCCCCATCGCCATGAACTTTTTGAACCGCTCCTCGGCCAGTTGCTCGGGGGATTTGCCTGACAACTCCCGCAAGTGCGCAACAATATGGCTTTTCATCGTCTCGGCAGCCTGCTCGAAATGGCGGTGGGCCCCCCCGACGGGTTCGGGAATGATGCCGTCGATCAACCCCAGCTCCATGATCTCCTCCGCCGTGATCCGCAGGGCCTCGGCGGCCAGCTCCGCCTTGCCGGCATCCTTCCAGAGAATGGAGGCACACCCCTCGGGGGAGATGACCGAATAGATGGCATACTGCATCATCAGGATGCGATTGCCCACCCCCAATCCCAGGGCCCCGCCCGACCCCCCCTCCCCGATCACCACACACACCACCGGCGTGCGCAAGGTGATCATCTCCTTGAGATTGCGGGCGATGGCTTCCGACTGGCCCCGCTCTTCCGCCTCCCGGCCGGGATAGGCCCCCGGCGTGTCGATCAGGGTGACAATGGGCAACTGAAATTTTTCGGCCAGCTTCATCAGGCGCAACGCCTTGCGATACCCCTCCGGCCGGGGCATGCCAAAATTGTACAACACCCGCTCCTTGGTACCCCGGCCCTTCTCCTGGCAGATCACCATGACATCCAGACCGTCAATGGCCGCCAGGCCTCCCATGATGGCCCGGTCATCCCCGAAACGACGATCCCCGTGCAATTCCCGAAAGCCGGTAAAAACCGTGTGCAGATAGTCCGTGGAATAGGGACGGTCGGGATGACGGGAAAGCAGAGTCTTCTGCCAGGCGGTCAACTTGGAAAAGATGCGGGTCGTCAGATTGCGGGCCTCATCTTCCAACCGGTTGATCTCCGCCGAAATGTTGATGTCCGACTTGTTGGAGAGCAGGCGCAGATCGTCGATTCTGGCCATCAACTCGCCAATGGGACGCTCAAAATCCAAAAAGGTCCGTGAAAGATTGTTGTCCATATGCCTGTTCCCTATCCACTCTCTTCCGCCCGACATCCGAAAGCCGTCACCCGGCCAAAAAACCCGCAAACCAGGCCGATGCCGCACCCAACAGGGTCTTCGCGCCATCCAGCAGCCCCTGCCGGGGCACCACATGGAACGCCTTGCCCAACTGCACCGTGGCCACGGCCTCCTCTCCCGTCACCGTCATGATCACCCGGCACGGCCCCCCCGCATGGTCTGCCAGCAAGCGGGACAGCGACGCCAGGGTATCCCCGGTCAGCAGGAGCAGGTCGCACTGCAGGTGCAGCGCCCGGCAATGCTGCAGACGCCACGATTCCAGATCCTGAATCTCCTCAGCCACCAGCTTGACATCGTCCTCGCCCCGGTCCACCTTGCCGGAGACGATCAACACCCGGCCTCCTGCCACCGACCCTTCCGCCGCCGGCCCCTCCTCCAGCAACGCCACGCTGGCCTGGTACACATCGGCAAACACGGTCACCTCCAACTGGGCCTCCGCATCCTCCAGGGTAATGAAGGCCATGCGCTCCCCCTTTCTGGTCCGGTGCAGCTTGCGGGCGCTCACCACGCCGGCCAGACGCACATGGGTCTCGTTGCCTCCCCGCGCATCGCCAGCCAGCGAGGGGGGCCACTCCTCCGCCGCCTGACCATATGAACCGAAAAGTTTGACTTCGGCAATGGTTTTCAAACCATACCCCTGCAACTCCTCCCGGTACTGGTCCATGGGATGGCCCGTCACGTAAAAGCCCAGCGCCTCTTTTTCGTACAACAGCTTGAGTTGCCCGTCAAATTCCGGTACGGCGGGCACCTCCTCTTCTGCCGGCTCGGCAAACAGATTCCGGAACCCCAGGGCCGCCGACTCCTGCTGCCGGTTGCCCCGGCTCATGGCGGTCGGCAGGTACTGCAGCAGACTGGCCCGGTTGGCGCCCAGCCCGTCACAGGCACCGGACTTGATCAACTGCTCCATCATGCGCCGGTTCAGGCCCTGAATGCGCCGACACAGATCAAACAGACCAGCAAACGGACCCGCCTGGCTCCTGGCCTTCAGCAACGCCGCCACCGCCGCCTCCCCGACATTCTTGATGGCGGCCAGGCCATAGCGAATAGCCAGCCTGCGCTGGTCACCCTGCTGTTCCACCGTAAAACCGGCCGCCGAACAGTTGACATCGGGGGGCAGGACGGCAATGCCCAACTCACGACATTCATGTACAAAAATGGCCACCTTGTCACTGTTCAGCATGTCGCAGGTCAGGGTGGCGGCCATGAATTCGACAGGGTAGTGGGCCTTGAGCCAGGCCGTCTGATAGGAGATCAGGGCATAGGCCGCCGAGTGGGACTTGTTAAAACCATAGCCGGCAAACTTTTCCATCAGATCGAAGACAAACCCGGCCCGTTCCGCCGGAACGCCGTTGGCGGTGGCGCCGTTCATGAAGATGGCCCGCTGCGCCAGCATCTCCTGCAATTTTTTCTTGCCCATGGCCCGCCGCAGCAGGTCCGCCCCGCCCAGGGTATAGCCCGCCAGCACCTGGGCAATTTTCATCACCTGTTCCTGGTAGAGAATGACGCCAAAAGTCTCCCGCAGAATGGGTTCCAGCACGGGCAACGGATAACTGACCTCCACCCGCCCATGCTTGCGATTGATAAAATCGTCCACCATCCCGGAACCCAACGGCCCGGGTCGGTAGAGGGCCACCAGGGCGATCACCTCCTCGAAAGTGTCCGGGGCCAGTTTCTTCAGGATCTCCCGCATCCCGGACGACTCCAGCTGGAAGATGCCACGGGTCTGGCCATCCTTGAGCAGGGCAAAGGTGGCGGGGTCGGCCAGCTCGATCCGGTTGATGTCGATCGGCGGTTCGCCCTGCGCGGTCCGCCCCTGATTGACCAGGCGCAGGACATCGGCGATGACGGTCAGGGTTTTCAGGCCGAGAAAGTCAAACTTGACCAGCCCGGCCTTTTCCACGTCCCCCATGTTGAACTGGGTGACCGGCATGTCCGAACGGGGGTCACGGTACAGCGGCACCATGTCGGTCAGGGGACCGTTGGCCATCACCACCCCGGCCGCATGGGTGCCCGCCGAACGGGGCAGACCCTCCAGGGCAATGGCCAGTTCCATCAGGTCGTTGACATCCTCCTCCTCCTCCATCAACTGGCGCAGGCGCTCCTCCTGCTCGATGGCCTGGGTCAGGGTGATGCCCAGGGTCGAGGGAATCAGTTTGGCAATCCGATCCACGCGACCATAGGGAAATTCCAGCACCCGCCCCACATCCCGGATCACCGCCCGGGCCTGCAGCGTACCGAAGGTGATGATCTGCGCCACCCGGTCCGCGCCATACTTGTCCCGCACGTAATGGATCACCCGCTCCCGGTTGTCCATGCAAAAATCCACATCAAAGTCCGGCATGGAGACCCGTTCCGGATTGAGAAAGCGTTCGAACAGCAGCTGGTAGCGGATGGGGTCCAGATCGGTGATGTCCAGGGACCAGGCCACCAGAGAACCGGCCCCGGACCCGCGCCCGGGACCGACCGGAATGCCCTGCCGCTTGGCCCAGCGGATAAAATCGGAGACGATCAAAAAATAACCGGAAAAACCCATCTGCAAAATAACGTCCAGCTCGTAGGCCAACCGCTCCCGGTAGAGGGCCTCCCGACCGGGTTGTTCGGCCGGTGGCGCGTCGGGCAGGACAAAATCGCGCAAACGGTTGTGCAACCCCTCCTCGGCCTCCCGCCGCAAACAGGTATCCAGATCCTCCCCCCGGGGCGGCTGGTAGTCGGGCAGTACCGTCCGGCCCAGCTCCAACTGGCAATTGCAGCGCTGGGCAACGTACAGGGTGTTGGCCAGGGCCTCCGGCACGTCGGCAAACAGGGTCGCCATCTCTGCCGGTGTGCGAAAACAGTGCTGCCCGGTCAAACGGGGTCGCTGCTCCTCGAACAGGGTATGACCCAGACCAACACAGAGCAGGGCATCCTGGGCCCGCTGCTCCTCGGCCTGGATAAAATGGATGTCATTGCTGGCAATCAGGGGAATATCCAACCGGTGCGCCAGACGCATGGCGGCTTCGTTCACCCCCTCCTCTTCGGGCAGACCGTGGCGTTGCAGCTCCAGAAAAAAACCAGGCAAAACCTCGCCCTCGGCCGTCTCTTCCCGGAACAGGGTGCGCAGGGCCAGGGCTGCCTGTTCCGCCTGCTCCAGACGCCCCGACCGCAACAGGCGCCCCACCTCCCCTTTGCACCCCGCCGACAGGGCCAGCAATCCCCGATGGTGCTGTTGCAGCAGGGCAAAATCAATCCTGGGCCTGTCGTGACTCCCGTCAAGATGACCCGCCGAGACCAGACGCAACAGGTTTTGCCACCCCTCCTGGTTGCGGCACAGCAGGATCAACTGGTCCCGGACCTCCAGGTCGGCCCGGGTGGAGCGGTCGTGGTGATCAGGCACCAGATAGACCTGCGCCCCCAGAATGGGCTTGATGCCCGCCTTGAGACAGCCCGTAAAGAAGGGAATGGCCGCAAACAGGTTGCCATGATCGGTCAGGGCCAGGGCCGGCATGCGCAACGCCTTGGCCCGCTTGATGAGCGCCTCGACACGGGCACTGGAAGTCAACAGGGAAAACCCCGAATGCACGTGCAGATGAACAAAATCGGTGTGGGACATGAATGCACCTGCGTCCGGTATAAAGTTTTCTTGTCAGTTCAACAAAACAACAAGAAAACAGGGCCGTTGGGCCGGAAGGGAAGGTCGCGCAGACTGCGCTTGACGTCTGGCGGCAACCAGGACTACAATGTTGATTTTGATTAATAATGTCAAGGCAAATTGCTCCCATGGAAAACACTGCGGCGTGGATGGAAAGACTGTTCGGCCCGGCCAGTCGGCTGGCCGGGCAGATTGCGGCCTACGAGCCCCGCGCCGTCCAGAACCACATGGCGCAGCGGGTCGTCGAGGCGGTGCAGGCGGAACAGAGTCTGGTGGTGGAGGCCCCGACCGGCACCGGCAAGACCCTGGCCTACCTGCTGCCCCTGCTGGAGATGGGCCAATCCCTGATCGTTTCCACCGCCACCAAGGCCCTGCAGGATCAAATCGTCGACAAGGATCTCCCCCTGTTGCGTCAGGTCGTGGGCCGGGAATTTTCGGCCTGCGCCCTGAAAGGACGCGGCAACTATCTGTGCCGTCACCGGTTTGCCGCCTTTCGCCACCAGGGCATGGTGGTGCCCGCCGCTGAACGGCGCTGGGCGGCCCAGGTCAGCGAGTGGGCCGACCGCACCGAGGCGGGAGACCGGGAGGAACTGGATACCCTGCCGGACCACCTGGGCTTCTGGCGAGAGATCAGCGCCGGCGGCGACCACTGCCTGGGGCGGCGCTGCAGCCATTATGAACAGTGCTTCCTGACCATGGCCCGGGACCGGGCCAAAAAAGCCAACCTGGTGGTGGTCAACCACCATCTTTTTTTCGCAGACCTGGCCCTCCGGGACGGGGGATTCGGCGAACTGCTGCCCGCCCACGGGGTGGTGGTCTTCGACGAGGCCCACAAAATTCCCGATGTGGTCACCCAGTTTTTCGGCTGGACCCTCAGCAACCACCAACTGCGGGAGTTGGTGCTGGATTGCCAGAAAGAGTCCCGGGAGATCGGGGCGGATGATCCCGTCCTGCTGCTGGCCCTGCCCGACCTGGAGGTGGCCGGCCAACGATTGCGGGAGGCCTTCCCCGGGGAGAATCGTCGGGAAGGGTTGACGGGAGAAGACCTGGACCGCCACAGCACGGTCGGCCAGGCCCTGCTGCAGGTGGACAATGCCCTGCATCACCTGCTGCGCGTGCTGGAACCCCATCAGGCCCGCTCGGTCGGGCTGGCGGCCGTCGCCCGTCGGGCGACACTGTTGCTGGAAACCTCGGGCTGGATTCGCAGCATGGACGATCCGGCCCGGGTCTACTGGTACGAAACCCGGGAACGGGGCATCTTTCTGACCGCATCTCCCCTGGAGACCGGTCCCACCCTGCAGGCATTGCTCTATCCCCGTGTCAAAACAGCCATCTTCACCTCGGCCACCCTGGCCACCGGCGGACGGGAGAGCAGTTTTTCCTTCCTGCTCGACCAACTGGGCTTGACCGGACAACAGGTGATCACCGAACAACTGCCGCTGGTGTTCGACTACCGTCACCAGGCCATTCTCTACCTGCCGGATCATCTGCCGGAACCGGATGATCCCCTCTTTCCGGCGGCGGCGGTGGAGGAGATCATCGCCCTGCTGGAGGCGGCCTCGGGGCGCACCCTGTGTCTCTTCACCAGTCAGCGCATGCTGGAAACCGTCCGGGTCGCCCTGACCGGGCGGATTCCCTTTCCGCTCCTGGTCCAGGGGGAACGCGCCAAGGGGGCACTGCTGGAAAGCTTTCGGGTGCAAAAATCCTCCGTGCTGCTGGGATTGGCCAGTTTCTGGGAGGGAGTGGACGTGCCGGGCGAGGCCCTCTCCATGGTGATCATCGACCGACTGCCCTTCGCCTCACCAGCCGACCCCCTGGTGGCGGCCCGCGGGCGCTGGCTGGAGATCAACCGGCGCAACCCGTTCATGGAAATGTACCTGCCCCGTGCCGTCCTCTCCCTGAAACAGGGGGTGGGACGCCTGCTCCGCCGCAACACGGACCGGGGCGGGATGGCCATTCTGGACGTGCGCCTGACCCAAAAACGATATGGCCGCCAGCTGCTGGAGGCCCTGCCCCCGGCCCGCATCGTCCGGGATCGGGAGGCGGTCCGGCATTTTTTCCGGGAACGGGGGGAAGAAAGGTGACGCCATTCCAGGCATTGATCATCGTTTCGTCCGACAGAACAGCCAATCCCGCCAGCCTGCCTGCGGCGCCTGTTGCAAAGGCCGCAGCAAAAAGCGGCTGCGGCCCTTTTGACAAGCAACAGCAACGGCAAAGTCCCAGGGCGCTGCCCTGGACCCGCCAGGGGGGTGCCCCCCCTGGACCCGCAAGCCCGGCAACGATGCGCAGGGACTCATTCCACCACCGTCTGTTGGGCGGCATGCTCGGCCTCATCTGGCTGCTGTGGCTGCCCGCTCTGGCGGCACAACCGGTCGACCCCTCCCCCGACCCGCAGGCCCGCTACCGCGCCTACCCGTATGGCCGGGAGGCCGGTATCATCGATATCGGCATCCAGCCCCTGTGGCTGCCCGGCGGCATCATGGCCGAGGCGATGCGACGGGATGGCCTCCTGAAGGAAGCGCTGCGCCAACGGGGCATGACGATCCGTTTTCATGCCTTTCTGAAGGGTGCGGACATCAATGTCTATCTGCACGACGGCCTGCTGGAGGGCGGGTTCGGCGGCGATCTGCCCGCCATCAGCGCCTGCGTGGCGGATCAGGCCCGGGTGGTCTCCCTGGCCACGCTCCATTTTACGGCCATCGTCGCCCGCAAGCCCCTGATGCTCTCCGACCTGCGGGGACACCGCATCGGCTATGCCCCCGGTTCCAACGCCCACCACGCCCTCCTGACCGCCCTGGCCGCGCATGGCATCTCCCCGACCGCAGTCACCCTGCTCCCCATGGAGGTCAATGCCATGCCCCGTGCCCTGGCAGACCACCAGATCGACGCCTTCAGTGCCTGGGAACCCACTCCCACCATCGCTGTCAGGCTCTACGGACACACGGTGGTCCACCGTTTTCTCTCCTCCGGTTATTTTTACCTGGCCCGCTCCTTTGCCGACCGCCATGCCGACCTGGTCGAGCTGCTGGTGGCCGCCGAACTCCGGGCCCTCCACTGGCTGACCCATTCCGACGACCATCTCGCCCGGGCCATCGACTGGTCGGCGCAGGCCATTCGCCACCTGACCGGTCAGGACTTTGAACTCTCCCGGGAGGAAACCCTGCGCCTGACGCGCCGCAATCTTCGTCAACTGGCGGCGTTGCCCTTGATCCCCTCGGAAGACCTGACGGAAAAGGGACGTATCGGGCGTGCCAGCCGTTTCCTGGGCAGCCTGGGCAGGCTGCCCGCCGACCTCCCCTGGGCAACCGTCCGGGCCTGTTTCCAGCGGGAGGTGGGCGAGCGGTTGCTGGCCGCGCCGGAGGCCAACCGTCTCCACACCTTCGCCTACGAGGAACAACCGGAGTGATCGACACCCTCCCTGCCCCGGACGGTCGCCACACCGTCATCCTCCGCCACTCCGGACACTGGCGTCTGGGCACCCGGCTGATATTCTGGTCCGGCCTGTTGCTGCTGGTCTCCCTGGGCACCATCATTGCCATCATCCTGTGGGGCATTCCCTACACGCCCCTGGAGGGACGCCTGCGCCAGATGCATGCAGACACCTTCCGGCAGCTCAACAGCCTCGCCTCCACCAACAAGGAAACCATCGAAAACTGGCTGGAAGACAAGCAAAAGGACTTGCAGGCCGTCGCCCGTTTCTTTCCATTGCCCGACGCACCGCACTCGACCGCCGACCAGGCCACGATCCACGCCCAGCTACGTGCCATCGCCCAGGTCTATCCCGAATTTGACCAGGTCCTGTTGATCGACCTGACCGGCCAGACCCTCCTCTCCAGTGCCGACCCCCAGATCAGACCGCTGGTCATGGACGCCTTCATGCGGCGCGTATCCTTGTCGAACCGGGGCTACATGGGACGCGCCCGATTGTTGGAGCAGGACAAAGGCCCTCTCTTCCGCCTCGGTTGTCCCGTGCAGGACCGGCAGGGCCGGCGAGTGGCCCTGCTGGTTGCCACCCTCTCTCCCGAATCCCTTCTCAGGCAACTGCTGGAAACAGGTACCGCCCTCGGCAACAGCGGTGATGTGGTCCTGGTCAACGACGATGGCTTCCTGATCAATGTGCCCAGACAATCCCTGCCGGACGGGACCCACCCCAAACCGTTGCAGCACCGCCTGGAGGCAAAACCGGCCATGCTGTCCGCCAACGGCCATGAGGGCATCATTGAAACGACGGATTATCGCGGCATACCCTCCCTGGCCGCCTTTCGGCATATTCGGATCAATCCGGAATGGGGGATGGGACTGGTGGTCAAGATGGATCAACAAGAGTGGCTCGCACCTCTGCGGCAGGAGGTGTTCACCGCCCTCCAGATCGGTCTGACCACCTTCGCGCTGGTCGTCCTGTTGAATCAATTCATGGTCCGCCGACAGACAGGTCTGCTCGACACCCTCGGACACGCTGCCGCCCGTCTGGCCGACGGCGATCTGGACAGCCGCTCCGGCATTCGGGGCCGGGATGAAATCGGCCTGCTGGGCCTCGCTTTTGACCGGATGGCCGACCGGGTACAGACCACCATGGAGCAGCTCCGGAAAGAGGTGAGCAAACAGCGGCGCACCGCCGTGGAACTGACCCAACTCAACGACGAATTGCGCAATTTCATCTATATCGTCTCCCACGATCTGCGCTCGCCCCTGCTCAGCATCCAGGGATTCTCGGAAGAGTTGCAGTGGGATCTGCGCGCCTTGCACAAGGAGGTGACTGCACTGCTGGCACACCTTGACCCGCACCAGGGGGCCACCATTCACGAACTGCTGGATGCCCGTCTGCCGGAAGATTTGCAGTATATTCGCGCCTCCACCGACAAGATGGAGGGTCTGATCAATGCCATCCTGACCCTTTCCCGCCTGGGCCGGGCCGTATTGCACCATGAATCATTGGACATTCGGCAACTGGTGGAGGATAATATCCAGGCGGTGGCTCACATCATCCAGGCCGCCGGCGTCACGGTCACGCTGGGCCATCTGCCCAACCTGACCAGCGACCGCACCGCCATGGGACAGATTGTCGGCAATCTGCTGGCCAATGCCGTCAAATACCTGGACCCCAAGCGGCCCGGCGTCATCCATATCCATGGCGACGAGGATCGGGAGACCGGCCAGGTCACCCTCCGGGTCGAGGACAATGGCCGGGGCATCGCCCGGGAAGACATTCCCAAAATATTCGTCCTGTTCCAGCGGGTGGGCCGGCAGGACACTCCCGGCGACGGCATGGGGCTGGCCTGTGTGCAAACCTGGGTGCGCCGTCTGGGAGGACAGGTCACCTGCGCGTCCACCCTGGGGGTGGGCACGGTATTCAGCGTCACGTTGCCGGCCGATCCGTCGGCAACCGTGCAGACTTGAGGGAGGCAACAACCATGGAAGAGACAGGCCCGGTCACCATTCTGATGGTGGAAGATGAGGATGCACATGCCTCCCTGATCGAACGCAATCTGCGCCGGGGCGGCATCACCAATCCGCTCGTGCGTCTGCGCAATGGCCGGGAAGCCCTGGATTATCTGTTCAACCGGGGAGAATTTGCCGATCAGCAGCGCCCCCGTTATCTGCTGGTGCTCCTCGACCTGAACATGCCGGAGGTGAACGGCTACCAGGTCATCCATGCGATGAAAGAGCACGAAGATTGCCGGGTCATTCCCGTCATCATCCTGACCACCACCGATGATCCCCAGGAGGTGCAGCGCTGCTACGACCTGGGCTGCAACAATTTTGTCACCAAACCGGTCAATCCCCTGGCGTTTGCCAAGACCATTCAGGACATGGGATTACTGGTCAACATCATGTCCTTCCCCTGCTGCATATGACCCCTTCTCCTCCCGCACGCTGCCTGCGCATTCTCTACATGGAGGATGACGCCGCCCTGGCCCAACTGGTGCGTCGTCGCCTGGGTCGGCAGGGTATGGAGGTGGAAATCGCCCCGGACGGCGAGGTGGGACTGGCCAAACTGGCGGCCGACTCCTTTGATGTGGCGGTGGTGGACTATCGACTGCCCACCCTGGATGGTCTGGCGGTGTTGCGACATCTGGTGGCCAATCCCACCTCGCCGCCCGCCATCCTGGTGTCGGGGTTCAGCAGCCTGGAAATTGCCATCGATGCCCTGCGGTTGGGTGCCGCCGATTATGTCGTCAAGGAGACGGGCAACAACTATCTGGAGCTGTTGGCCGGTACCATCGAGCGGGTTCTGGACAAACAGCATCTGCTGCAGGACAAACTGTTGGCGGAGGCATCACGGCAGGAGAGTGAGCTGCAACTGCGCTCCATCGCCGATTCCGCCAGCGAGGCCATCCTGTCGGCCGACGAGATGGGTCACATCATCTTCTGGAACCGGGGGGCCGAGACCGTCTTTGGCTACCGGGAAGAAGAGGTGCTCGGGCAGTCGCTGACCCTGCTGATGCCCGACCATTACCGCCCCCTGCACAATGCGGCCCTGCAACGGGTCAACCAGACCGGCCAGATGCAACGGCTCGGCCAGTTGCTGGAATTGACCGCCCTCCGCAAGGGCGAGATCGCCTTTCCCATGGAGATCTCCCTCTCCACCTGGGTGGTCGGCAACCGACGGTTTTTTTCTGCCGTCGGCCGGGACATCACGGCCCGCAAACAGGCCGAGCAGCAAACCCGGCGGCTCCTGCAGACCCAAACCCTGCTCAATGCCCTCCTGCAATCGGCCACCGGTTCCCGCTCCCTGGATGAGCAACTGGCCGTCGCCCTGCGCCTGATCCTGACCGGCAGTTGGCTGACCACCCTGCACAAGGGGGCCATTTTCTTGCGTGACGACACCACGGGCGACCTGGTGCTGAAGTTCCAGCAGGGCATGGAGGGACCCTCGCGCCAGGTCTGTGACCGGGTCGCCGCCGGTCATTGTTTGTGCGGCAAAGTACTGGAGACCGGCCAATTGTTGTTCGCCGACTGGCTGGACCCGGCGCATACGATCCACTACCAGGGCATGCAACCCCACTGCCATTATTGTGTCCCCATCATCTCCCGGGGCCGACTGCTGGGCGTCATGAATATATACATGCCACCGGAACATCCCCGGCAGCCCGAGGAAGAGGAGTTTCTGAATACCATCGCCAACACCCTGGCCGGCATCATCGAACGCAAGCAACTGGACGAAAAACTGCATCAGGCCATCCTGCAGGCCGAACGGGCCAATGCGGAAAAAAGCCGCTTTCTCGCCGCCATGAGCCATGAAATCCGCACCCCCATGAATGCCATTCTCGGCATGGGGGAAATGCTGGCAGAGAGCTGTCTGGATGAGGAGCAGGGCCATTATCTCCAGGTCATCAATCAGGCGGGTCAAGGGTTGCTGGCGCTGATCAACGACATCCTGGATCTTTCCAAGATCGAGGCCGGCCAGTTGGAACTGGAGGTCATCCCTTTCGACCTCCGGGCCATCCTGGCGAGCATGGTCAATATTCTCCAGCTCAAGGCGACCAGCCAGTCCACCACCATCACCACCCAGGTGGCGGAGAGTATCCCGGAACGACTGCTGGGCGACCCGCAACGGCTGCAGCAGGTGCTGCTCAATCTGCTTTCCAATGCGGTCAAATTTACGGCAGGGGGGCAGGTGCTCCTGTCCGTGACACCCGCCGGAGAAAACCGCCTGGCACTGACGGTCGCCGATACCGGCATCGGCATTCCGGTCGAGCGGCAGGCCACCATTTTCCAGCCTTTCATTCAGGCCGAAACCTCCACCTCCCGACGATTCGGGGGCACCGGTCTGGGACTCTCCATCTGTCAGAAGCTGGTGGAAAAGATGGCGGGCACCATTCGTCTGGAGAGCCAACCGGGCCGGGGCAGCACTTTTTGCGTCGAAATACCCTGTCGGCCTGCCGCACCCCGCCTGGAGACACGGCGGCAGGATGGGGAGACCGATCAGACCATCCCGGCGGGGACCGAAACCGGTTTGTCCATCCTGCTGGCAGACGATGCCGAGGAAAACCGGCTGTTGATTGCCGCCTTCCTGAAAAAGACACCGCACCATCTGACCATGGTGGAGGATGGCTGGCAGGCGGTACAAGCCTTCCAGTCGGGTCATTTTGATTGCATCCTGATGGATGTGCAGATGCCGGGCATGGACGGTTATGAGGCCACGCGGACCATCCGGGCCTGGGAGCAACGCCATCACCGCCCCCCGACCCCCATCCTGGCCCTGACCGCCAACGCCATGCGAGAGGATGTGGAAAAGAGCCGGGCGGTCGGCTGTACCGCCCATCTTTCCAAACCGATCAGCAAACGGCAACTGCTGGAGGCGCTGCCCACCGGGATGCCACAGGCAAGCGCCGGGGAGAACCCGGGAATCGGCACAGCAGGCTGATACCGCCCGGTTTTGCCGTTGTCTTTTTGCCGGAAGGGTATTATGTTTCCCTTGTGATACCCGCTGCCAACGCCTGCGCGAAGGAATGAGTCCATGCCCATCGATGCCCAGACCGTCCGGCACGTCGCCGCCCTGGCCCACCTGCAGGTCTCTGCCGAAGAGGTGGAAGACTTCAGGGGGCAACTGTCCCGCATCCTGACCCTGATGGAAAGCCTGAACACCCTGCCCACGGCAGAGGTGGCCCCCATGTCCCACGCCGTGGACATGCCGCTGGCGGAACGGGCGGACGGGGTGCACAATACCAACCAGCGGGAGGCCCTGCTGGCCGGCGCCCCCGATACCGACCAGGGCCATTTCCGCGTCCCCAAAATAATCGAGTAGGAGTCTCTTGCCCGGTGGATCTGTCGCACCTATCCCTTGCACATGCTGCCGACCTGTTGCGCCAGCGCTCCCTCTCCGCCGTGGAGCTGACCCGGTTTTTCCTGGACCGGATCGCTGCCCGCAACCCCGAACTCAATGCCTTCATCACCGTCGACGCGGAGGGCGCGCTGGCCGCCGCCCGGGCCGCCGATGACCGGCTGGCACGGGGCGAGGCCACCCCCCTCACCGGTCTGCCACTGGCCGTCAAGGATCTGTTTTGCACCCGGGGTTTGCGTACCACCTGCGCATCCCGAATGCTGCAGTCGTTTTGCCCCCCCTATGAATCCACCGTCACCCGCCGCCTGAAAGAGGCCGGGGCAGTGGTGCTGGGCAAAACCAACATGGACGAGTTTGCCATGGGCTCCTCCAATGAAACCTCCTTTTTCGGCCCGGTGCGCAATCCGTGGGACCTGACCCGCACCCCCGGCGGCTCCTCCGGCGGCTCGGCCGCCGCCGTGGCTGCCGGCCTTTGCCTGGCGGCCATCGGCACCGATACCGGCGGCTCCATCCGCCAACCGGCGGCCATGACCGGCATCACCGGCCTGAAACCGACCTACGGGCGCGTCTCCCGCTACGGCATGATCGCCTTTGCCTCCTCCCTGGACCAGGCCGGTCCCATGACCCGCAGCGTCGCCGACGCCGCCCTGCTGCTGCACACCATGGCCGGGCATGACCCCCTGGACGCCACCAGCATCGACGCCCCCGTGCCGGACTACCGGGATGACCTGTCGGCCGGCGCCCGGACCCTGCGCATCGGCATTCCGGCCGAATATTTTGCCGACGGGCTGGCCGACGAGGTCCGCCGGGCCCTGGAACAGGCCCAGGAAACCTTCCGGCAATTGGGGGCCCGCTGCCAGGCGGTCTCCCTGCCCTGCACCGCCTACGCCATCCCCACCTACTATGTCATCGCCCCGGCGGAAGCCTCCGCCAATCTGGCCCGCTATGACGGGGTGCGGTTTGGCCATCGTTGCGAAAATCCGAAAGACTTGCGGGACATGTACACGCGCAGCCGCGCCGAGGGGTTTGGCACCGAGGTCAAACGGCGGATCATGCTCGGCACCTACGTGCTCTCTTCCGGCTATTATGAGGCCTATTATCGCAAGGCACAAAAGGTGCGCCGGCTCATCGCCGACGACTTTCACGCCGCCTTCACCCAGGTGGACCTGCTGCTGACCCCCACCACCCCGGAAACGGCGTTCCGGCTCGGGGAAAAACACAACGATCCCGTACAAATGTATCTCTCCGACATCTTTACCATCAATGTCAATCTGGCGGGCCTGCCGGCCATCTCCCTGCCCTGCGGGTTTGATGCAAACCAACTGCCCATCGGCATGCAACTGATCGGCCGACCCCTGCAGGAGTCCACCCTGTTGGCAGCCGGGCAGGCTTTCCAACAGCTCACCGATTGGCATCTGCGGAGCCCGTCATGAACGAACCATCCTCCCCGGCCCAGCCCCTCTCCGACCGGCCAACCGCCACACCGTCACGATATGAAACGGTCATCGGACTGGAGGTCCATGCGCAGATGCGCACCCGTTCCAAAATTTTTTGCGGCTGCGCCACCGCCTTCGGGGCCGAAGCCAACACCCAGATCTGCCCCGTTTGCGCGGCCTTTCCCGGGGTGCTGCCGGTGCTCAACCGGGAGGTGGTCCAGATGGCCATCAAGACCGGTCTGGCCATCCAGGGGGAGATCCGCCTGTTGAGCGAATTTGCCCGCAAAAACTACTTTTATCCCGATCTGCCCGCCGGTTACCAGATCAGCCAGTATGAACTGCCCATCGTGGAACAGGGCCATCTGTTCATCGACTCTCCCGCCGGGCACCCCCCCAAACGGATCGGCATCACCCGCATTCACATGGAGGTGGATGCGGGCAAGAATCTGCACGAAGGCATCCAGGGCGCCTCCTGGGTGGATCTCAACCGGACGGGCACCCCCCTGATGGAGATCGTCTCCGAACCCGACCTGCGGTCGGCGGCAGAGGCCGGCGAGTATCTGAAAAAATTGCGGGCCATCGTGCGCTATCTGGGAGTGTGCGACGGCAACATGGAAGAGGGTTCCTTCCGCTGCGATGCCAACGTCTCGGTCCGCCTGCGGGGCAGCACCACCCTGGGCACCCGCTGCGAATTGAAAAATTTGAACTCCATTCGCAATGTCATGCGGGCCATCGATTATGAGGTGGAACGCCAGATTGAGCTGCTCGACCACGGCGACCGGGTGGTCCAGGAAAGTCGTCTCTGGAATGCCGACCTCAACAGCAGCCGAAGCATGCGCAACAAGGAGGACGCCCACGACTACCGCTATTTTCCCGAGCCCGATCTGCCCCCGCTGCGCCTCACGGCCGCACGAATTGCCGAGGTGGCCGCCACCATGCCGGAACTGCCGGACGCCAAGGCGACCCGTTTTCAGGACCAGTATCAACTGTCCAGCTATGATGCCGGAGTGCTGACCGCCAGCCAGGAGCTGGCGGACTATTTCGAGGCGGTGGCGGCCCAGGCGGCGACCGAAGGCCATCCCAATCCCAGGATGGCCGCCAACTGGGTAACCGTGGAGTTGGGCGGACGACTCAACAAGGACAACCGGGAGATTGCCCAGTCACCGCTGTCGGCCCGGCAATTGGGAAAACTGGTGGCCATGATCCAGCAGGGCACCCTGTCCGGCAAGATGGCCAAGGAGATCTTCGAGACCCTCTACACCGACGGGGGCGATCCCCAACAGATTGTCGAACAGCAGGGGCTCAGACAGGTCACGGACGGTGCCACCATCGCCGCGGCCGTCGAGCAGGTGCTGGCCGCCCACCCGGAAGATGTGGCCCAGTATCGGGCCGGCAAGGGCAAGGTGCTCGGCTTCCTGGTGGGGCAGATCATGAAGGCCACCCAGGGCAAGGCCAATCCGGCCCTGGTCAATCAACTGCTGCTCACCCGGTTGACCCAGCCCGAGTGATGGCCAGACACCCAACAGACGGGCGGCACGACCATCATGACAGCGCGTAAACCGCCGCCCAGCACGGAAAGACGGGCACTGCGCACCATCTCCCTGGCCGCCGCCCTGCTGGTGCTGTTCTTCCTGTCTGCCGCCCTGCTGCTCCACTGGCTGACGGATGTGGAACATTTCCGTCCCAAGGTGGTGGCGGCCCTGGAACAGATTACCGGTCGTCCGGTGTCACTGGAGAGCATCCTGTTCGCCCCAACCGAGGGGGTGTTCGCCCTGGAATTGAAAAATTTGCAGATCCATGGCCAGACCCCCACCGAACCGCCCCTGCTCACCGCCAGGAAGGTGCAGGTCGGCATCGGATTTTTTCCTTTTCTGTACAACAATTTCGAGAATGCACCGCTGGAGATCTCCTCCCTGACCCTGAACAACCCCCAGATCAATATTGTCCAACGGGACGACATGTGGCTGGTCCACCTGCTGCAGGATGCCGTCGAACAGAGCGACCGGCACATGCGCCGGCATCTGGGTTGGGGCCTCACCCAACTGTCCATCCACTCGATCAAGATCCGCAATGGCATGCTGACCCTGTTGAACTGGGAACATGCCACCGGTCAGGCGGTGGTGTTTGATCGCATTCAGGCCGACCTGCACGCCCTGACCGCACAGCACCCCTCCCCCGTATCCCTGGCGGCCCGCTTCCAGGCCGTTCCCTTTACCGTCACCGGCCAGATCGGACCCCTGCCCGCCTCACTGGATCTCGCCGACATGCCGATGCTGCTCAACCTGGAGGCCAAAACCGCCAGTCTGATGCAGTTTGCGGATTTTTTCACCCATTTGTCCGCATTCTTCATCAACCGCATCCAGACCGTGCACTGGCCCCGGGAGTGGGAGATGCGCGGAGCACGGGGCTATTTTGCCACCCTGATCAACGGCACCCTGAAAAAAGGCCTGCAGACCAAAACCCGTCTGGAACTGGACAAATTGATCCTGGCACCCCGTCCCGGCCCGACCGGTCCGGTTGGCACCCCCGCCCCGCCCAAACCGGCCAATCCGACCGAACCCCTGTTCGGCAAAGAGGCCGTGCCCGTCGACCTGGCGGTCCGGCAAAAATCCATCCTGCGCCTGGAACAGGATCACCCGCTGTGGCTCCTGGAAGAGGGCTTTCTGTATCTGGATGGCAAGCCGATCCTGGACATCAAGGGTTCCCTGCATGACATGGGCCGGGAATCGGAGACGGATGCCCTGGTCAACCTGACGATCACCACGCTGGCCAGTTTTGACAGCAGTCGCTTTGCCCATCCGCTGGCACCCTTCTGGTCAGGAGGGACACCCCAGGGAACGGTACGGGTGCAGGGGGCCTGGCCCCATGCCTTGCAGTGGAGTGGTCACCTGGATTTGACCCAGACGGCGCTCTCCTTCCCGCCCGCAGCACCGCCGCCGCCCACCGACCCGTCCCCTGCCCCGCCCCCCCGCCGGGTGCGTCCGGAACAGGAGAGATTCCAGCCTGTTCATGCCCTGCTGCACGCATTGGGCGTGGACAAGCAGGCCGGCATTCCCCTGGTGATCGATTGGCACCTGCTGCAGGAACAGACCACCGGCCAGGAGCCGGTCTGGCTGCTGAAAGAGCTGCTCATCAGTCGACCGGCCCTGCCACCGGCGGACCAAACCCCCTATCGCCTGCGTCTGTCCGGGTCCCTGCAACCCACCCTGCAACTGGCCCTGGCCGGCGAGTGGGAATTGTCGATCCTGAAGGAGTATCTGACCCGAGCCACGGCCTGGAATGTGGCCGGTGTGGCCCATCTGGAGGCTACCATGACCCTCGACGCCGTGCACGACGGGGGGACGACCGACCACCTCATCCTCCGCACCATGGATGGCCAGTTGCGCGCCGACAGCGGCCATCTGGCCGGTGTCGACTGGCAGGATTTTTCCACCCGCATCGAACTGGACCAGGCTCGCCTGGTGCTGTCCGAACTGGAGGCCAACACGGGGTTGGGTCGGCTGAACGGCCAGCTTCTGGTGGATTTTGCCGGCCCGGACCGGCCACCAGCCACCTATCATGCCCTCTTTGCCTTTGCAGGCGTGGTGTTGGGCAAACTGGCAGAGAGCTCGCACAGCGGCCATGTCGGCCTCTCCCCCACCAGACAGGCGGGCAAACAACGGATACCCGGCCCCTCCTCCCGCCCGGCCCCTCCAGCCGCCACCCCGTACCCGCCAGTGGAAGGGGTGGCCTTCGGCCAGGGAGAGATCCGCGGCCAACTGGATGACAACTGGCTGGCCGGCGAACCTTTTTCGGGCACCTTCCACCTGGAGATCGAACCGGGCTACCTGCGGGGCGTCAACGGTGCCCTCTTCCTGCACCCCCCGGCCCAACCCCAACTGCTCTTCGGAACCGCCAACGCGGATCAACCTGTCACGACCCAACCGGACGACAAGGCAAACCGGACAGGGGGCCTGACCAGTACCGGATTTTATTGGGACCGGCTGACCACCGGGCTGCGCTGGCACAATTCCCGGTTGCATTTTGACAATCTGCGGATAGACTCAGGGGGGTTGCAGATCACCGGTCGCGGCACCCGGGCACCCTCGGGCCAGCATGGGTTTGATCTGTTGATCCGCTCTCCCCTGCAGGCCACACCAGATCGGTTCAACGCTCGACTGGAAGGGGATGCACAGCACACCCTCTATCGACCGGAAAAATCGATACCGTAACCAACACCCGGGGGTTCGCCCCCAAACTCCTGCCATCCTGTGTGTGGTCATGGCCCTGTCTGCCCATCCTGCCCTGGTTGCGCCCCCGCCTGTGGGCCGCCTGTTGCTGGTCTTCCTGGCCATGGGAGCCTTTGCGCAACTGGCCCAGGCCCTGCTGATCCGGGAATGGCTGGTGGTCTTCCAGGGCAACGAAATCAGCATCGGCGCCTTCTACGGCGGTTGGCTCTTCTGGATCGCCGTGGGCGGCTGGGGCATCGTCCGCTGGGCACAGCGCCGCCCCGTCACCCGACCGCTGGCCTGGGTGCACCACCTGCTGCTGGCCCTGCCCCTCCTGCTCCTGCTGCAGGTGGGCGCCGTGCGCAGCGTGCGCCTCTTCCTGGCCGTACCGGCGGGACACTTCATCCCCCTGGACACCCTGTTCGCCAGCGCTGTTCTCCTCACCCTGCCCGCCGGGGTCACCCTGGGAATGCTCTTTCCCCTGGCCTGCCAGGGCTGGGACAACCGGCAGGGCGAACCCGTCGCCCGCCTCTACGCGATGGAATCCCTGGGGGCCCTGGCCGGCGCCCTGCTCTTCACCTTCGTGCTGGCCGACACCCCGGAGTTCCGCTACACCCTCGGTCTGTTGTTCGGCCTCATGGCCGGCGCCGCCTGGCTGCTGCAGACCGCCGCCACCCGCCACACCCGCCTGTGGACTCACCTGACCCTGCTGACCGGCCTGCTGCTGGCACTCACCCCGGCGGGCGACTGGCTGACCACCCAGATGGAACAGTGGCGTTTCCACACCCTCCACCCGACCCTGCAGTGGCTGGACAGCCGCCATACCCGCTACGGCCACGTGGCCATCGGTCGGCTGGGAGAACAGTATTCCGTGGTGGAAGATGGTCGCATCTCGGCCAGTTTTCCCGACCCGCGGCGCGTCGCCCTGGATGCCGCCTTCTTTCACACCCAGATTCACCATCTCCCGGCATCCAGCCGGGTCCTGTTGTTCGGCGGACTGCACGACGGGCTGGCCTTTGCCTGGTTGCGCTACGGGGTGGACCGCCTGGATGCCGTGATACCCGATCAACAGGCCTTCGAACACCTCCGCACCCGGATGCCCGAGGCCTTCCGGCAAGGCCTCCAGGACCCCCGCCTGCACCTCCATTTTGGCGACGGTCGGGGCCATGTCAATCAACTGCCGGACGACGAACGCTTTGATCTGGTGCTGCTCCTGCTCGCCGACCCCGACAGCGTCAGCCATAACCGCTATTACACCCGGGAGTTTTACGCCCGGCTCCAGACCCACCTGCAGCCGGGCGGGGTCCTGTGCACCCGGGTGTCCGGGGCCTCCAACTACCTGGGACGGGACATCAAGAGCTACAGCGGTTCCATCTTTCATACCCTGGGCGAACTGTTTCCGTACCGGATCGCCGTTCCGGGGGATGACCACACCTTCTGTGCCTCCGCCCACCCCACCGCCTTGAGCGTGGAGGCCCCCGAACTGGCCCGACGCCACCAGGCCAGACCACCGGCCACCGATCCCCCCCTCCCGGACGAAGCCTTTGCCAATCTGCTGCCGACCGACCACGTCCGTTTCCTGCGCGCCCGCCTTGAAGCAGAGGCCGGAGAGCCCAATACCGATCTCAAACCGGTCACTTTTTACCTGAACATGCTCCTCTGGGGCAAGTTTACCGCCTCGCACATGGGGGAGTGGTTCGAGCAGTTGCGGCGCATGGGCACCTGGCCCTACTGGCTGCCTCTGGTGGTTGCCATCGGTCTGTTCGTGCTGGGCGGTCTGGGCGGTGAACGGGACCGGCCGGCCACCGGCTCCCCGCTCCGCCAGGCCGCCCTGTTCACCCTGCTGGTGCTGGGTTTTGTCGCCATGGCGGGACAACTGCTGATCGTGTTCGGTTTTCAGGCCAGCATCGGCGCCATCTACAGCCGCATCGCCCTGCTGAACGGCCTGTTCATGAGCGGTCTTGCCCTGGGAGCCTACCTGCCGGGACGGTGGTGGCCCCACCCTGCCCGACCCGTCGGCCCACTGGTCGCCATCCTGCTGGGCATGGCGGGGGCCGCCCTGCTCTTTCCCACCCTCCTGTCAACCTTGGCCACCCTCCGGGGCGAGACGGCCGCCATCCCCTACTATGCCCTCTCCATCCTGATCGGCATGCTGACCGGCGCAGGCTTTGCCCTGGCGGCCGCCCTGACCCGGGGCACCGACTGGGACAGCCTGGCAGTCGGCGGCCTGGCCGAGGCCGGGGATCATCTGGGCGGCGCACTGGGCGGCGTGGCAACCGGCGGCCTGCTGGTGCCCATCCTGGGCATGACGGCCAGCGCACAACTGCTGGCCGTCATGATCCTGCTGACCATCCCCCCCCTGCTGCTGGCCCCCCACCTGCCGCTCGGCCTCCCGTTCTTCCGGGTGCGCAGCCACACCGCCTTTGCCCATCCCGGTCTGACCCGGCTGGTCTGGTTCATCCTCATCACGGCCCTCGCCCTGG
>JAMOAX010000023.1:0-25478 GCA_039908555.1 Magnetococcus sp. DMHC-8 | reverse complement strand
TGCGGCTTTTTTGAAAGTCAACAGCAACAGCAAAATCCCAGGGCGCTGCCCTGGACCCGCCAGGGGGGTGACCCCCCTGGACCCGCAATTAACGCTGATCAGGGCCCGGCGGCAATGCCCTGAACGGCATCCAGCAACGTCTGTTTCATGATGGGCTTGGTCAAATGGCCGTTGCAGCCGGCGGCCAGACTCTCCCCCTTTTTGTCCGGTCCGGCATGGGCACTCAGGGCAATGATGGCCAGGGGAGCACGACCGGTCTCCTGCTCCCAGCGGCGAATGGCCCGGGTGACCGCATAGCCGTCCATGTTGGGCATCTGGATGTCCGTCAGCAACAGGTCAAACGGCTCCTCCCGCACCCGGGCCACGGCCTGTACCCCATCGTTGACAATGACCAGATGGTGGGCAGTGTCGCGCAGATATATTTTGCAGAGCAGTTGGTTGTCCGGTGAATCCTCCGCCAGGAGAATACGCAGGCTCCTGCCCGTGGCCGGTCCTGTCGGTTCGGCGACATCAACCGGCAGCGACGGGGTCGGCGCGGCACGCAGAGGCAGGGTGAAACAGAAGGTGCTGCCCAGACCGACCCGGCTTTCCACCCAGATCCGCCCCCCCATCAGTTCCACCAACCGCTGGGAAATGGCCAGCCCCAACCCCGTGCCACCAAAACAGCGGGCGATACCGGTGTCGGCCTGGGTGAAATGATCGAAAATACAGGTCAAATGTTCCGGGGCGATGCCAATGCCGGTGTCGGCCACCTGGAACAGCAGGGTGGCGGCCTCCTGCGGGTGCCAGGTCAGGGAGAGGGCAACCTGCCCGTGCCGGGTAAACTTGATGGCATTGCCCAGCAGGTTGATGAGCACCTGCCGGACCCGCCCGTCATCTCCCAACACGGCCTCCGGCAGGTCCGCAGCCACCTCGATCGGCAGGGCGAGCCCCTGCTCCCCGGCGGCCATGCGCATCAGATCGGCGGTCTCCTCCACCAGTTGGCGGGGGGAGAAGGTGACATCGGCGAGAGTGAACCGCCCCGATTCAATACGGGAAAAATCCAGTATATCGTTGATCACCCGCATCAAGGCCCGGCCCGAACGGTGCATGGTCTGCACCAGTTGACGCTGCTCGACGTCCAGACGGGTCTCCAGCAGCACATCCGACATGCCCAGCACCACGTTCATGGGCGTACGGATTTCATGGCTCATGGTGGCCAGAAAATCGCTCTTGGCCCGGTTGGCCGCCTCGGCGGCATCCTTGGCCTCCAGCAGCAACACATCCATGCCCTTGCGCTCGGTCACGTCAAAAATAAAACCGCTCCAGATGGCCGGTTGACCGGGCAGGGTCCGGGTGGGGCGCGAGCTGATCTGCAGCCATTTCGTCTGGCCCCCCGGGGTCACGATGCGCACCTCGGCACAGCAGAAAGCCTCCTCGCGGTTGGCAAACAGCTCCTCAATCCGCAGACTGGCCCGGTCATCGGGATGAATCAGGTTCCAGAAATGGTTGATATCGTCCAGCAACAGCTCGGGTTCCAGCCCGAGAAGTTCCCGACTGACCGGACTGACGTAGCGGTAGGCACTGCGACCATCGGGGTACAGCACATAATCGTAGATGACGCCTGGCACCGTCTCGACCGTATGACGATAACGCTGCTCGCTCTGCACCAGGGCGGCCCCCGTTTCGGCCAGTCGCCGGTAGCTGATCAGCAACAGGAAGAGCACGGCCAGGATGACCGCGGCCGCCAACAGGAACAGGGAAATCGGCAGATGGTAGCGACTCCAGATATCCTCCAGACTGAAGTCGGGGGTGGTGTCATAGGGAGGCAAACGCAGTTCCCGGACCATGTTTTCCACCGATTCATAGTTGGCCGGCAGGGTGAAACCCCTGATCCCGGCGGCCACGGCCTCGGGGGCATCCGGTTCCATGGCCAACAGGGCCACCAGCACCCGCCCCGCCACGGCAGGGTCCACATGGGGCATGGCGGCAAACGGCCATTCCGGGTAGAGGTGGGTGGAGACGGTAAAGGGAAAATCCGCCAATTCCTGGGCATTGAGAATGCGGATGGCGCCGGCCTCCAGGGTGCCGGCCCGCACCATGGCCTGGATGATGCCGGTGCGCACAAAACCCACGTCCGCCTTTTTTTGCAACACCGCCTGCACCACCCGGTCATGGGGCAGACCCGTGAACCGCATCCGCACATCCTCCGGCAAGCGTACCCCGGCATGGAGCAGTTCCAGGGCCTGGGCCTGGAAGCCACCCAGGGAGATGTCATCCACGGCCACAATGGATTTTCCCTTTAAATCATTGATATGTGCAATGTCGGCACGTTCCTGCAGAGTAAAAATCACCCCGCCGAAGGCGGCCAGGGCCAGGTCGTTTTCCCTCGTCACCAGGGTCGCGAGCAGGCTGCCAATACCGTGCGTCTGCCGGACCTGGATGAAATGGCTGGGGTTGGTCAACAAAAAATCGATGGCGTGACGGGAGATGGCCGACTCCATCTCTGCGGCGTTCAGCGGCAGCAGGCGGATGCGTCGGCCCGGCAGGCGGGCGGTCAGATAGTCGGCCAGGGGGCGCCACTGTTTTTGCATCTCCTCCGGGGGCCGAAAGGAGAGCACAGCCAGGGTCAAGGTCTCCTCCCTGGCCTCCAGGGGCAGAGGCCCGCCCAACAGAAGCGCCCACAGCAACCACAGCAGGTGGAACCGGAATGCGCGCACCGTTCAAGGCTCCTGGGGCAGCAGGGTGGGGTTGATCAGGTCCCGCAGGTCATCCTGTTGCGGGATCAGTCCCTCTTCGACCAGCAGCGTGGAGAAGGTACGCGCCGCAGCGAGCACCCGGTTGTTTTTTTCACTCAAGTATTTGCGATTCTGGTAAACCTGGGGCAGTTCCACCCCCCGGTAGAGAGAGAGCACCTCGGCCGCCGGCAATTCCAGGCGCCTGGCCAGCCGGTAGGTGGCGTCCTGGACGCTGGCACGCAGATGACGCAGGGCACGGAAATGGGCCAACAGCAACCGCCGCAGCGGCCCGGGACGCCTCCGAAGTACCGATGTACGCACTGCCAGCACATCAAAAATGGTGTCGGGAATCCCGCGACTGTCGAAAATACGGTAACCACCCTCCGCCTGCAGTACGGAGGCAACCGGTTCACAGGTGACCAGGGCATCCACCTGTCCTGCCCGCCAGACCCGCTGGTGGTCAGTGCTGGTCACCGGGACAACGGTGAGATCGGATCTGGCCAGACCGGCCGCTTCCAGCAGCTTGCGCAACATCAGGACGCCCAGGGCGCTTTGTTCGACCCCGATGCGCTGACCACGCAGCCCGGCCAGGGTATCGATGCCGGCCCGGGCCAACACCACGTCCGCCCCGGCAGAGACACCGAACACCAGGATGGCCGTGAGGTCGATGCGGGCTGCACGGGCGCGGAGCATGGCGTCGAGGGTCAGGGCAGCCCCGTCCGCCTCGCCCGTGGCCAGGAGATCCAGCGAGGCGTTGGCGCTGGCTGTCTCCAGCAGCACGACACCGGAATCCACCAGCCAGCCTTCGCTGCGGGCCAGAAACATCAATTCGTGGCCAGGCCAGACACTGCTGGCGATCACCACCGGCCGTCTCAACCCCTGCCACCAGGGCAACAACACCGCCGACAAGCCACCCGCCAGCACCGCCCCGCCAGCCAGGGTGATCAATCGTCGCCGATCCAGTTTGGTGGGCCATGCACTCACCCAGGCCTCCCGCGTACGCCGCTCTCCCCATCCACGCCGTGGACAGAATCCAGATATCGATAACCGTCACAGTTTTTTTGCGATGTTACGCATAACCGCCCCAGTGGGGCAAGCAAAAAACGCCTGCAATCCGGTCGGCACAACCGGTGGCCGGGGCAGAGGTCTCCCTGCCAGACACCACCGGTGTGAATGGCCAGAAAATTGCTTGGACGGAGTCATAATGACCGCTGGTGCAGCACCGGCAGAGGGATGCAACCGTGTGCCAGGGCGCAGCGCACGGGCTGTCTGTGGTCAAAACGGGTGCGGGGAGTCGGTCGGATGGATTTTGGTCCCATATTGCAGAACAGCTTTGGTGAATACTATCTGCCCGCCATCAACCAGGAAATTTTTTCCCAGTCGGGCGCCGACAGTTTTTACCGCCGGCACTTCGATGATGCCCTGCAACACCCGGATTCCCTCTATCTGATCGTCGGCACCGATGCCGGTCGGCTGGTCAACTGGCTGCTCGACTGTGGTCTGGCCGACGGCTCCCGATACCTGTTCATCGAATATCCCGACCTGGTGGACCAGCTCCGGGCGGGTGCCGACTTTCCCACCGAACTGCCGGACGCCATCACAATTTGCACCCCCGACACCTGGCTAGCCGTGGCGGAAGAGTGCTCCCTGCTCGACTACTGCTATCTCGGCAACGTGCGCCGGATCAAGTCATTGGCCGTACTGGATGGTTTTTTTGAGGCATACTTCAGCACCTGGAAAACCTTTGAGGAGGAGATCAGCCGCTACCAGTCCCGGGTCAACCAGGAGATCGGTGCCCGGGTCTTCATGGTCAAGGGACTGGAAAATCTGGCGGAAAATGATACCCCCGCCGAATGCCTGATCGGCCTGTTTGCCGGCAAGACCGCCGTGCTGCTGGCCGGTGGCCCATCCCTGAAAGAAAGTTTTGCCTGGGTCAAGGCCAACCGCGCCCACCTGGTGGTCCTGGCCGTCGCCCGGATTGCCGGTCAACTGGCCCAGGCCGGCATCCGGGCGGATTTTTTCTTTGCCATCGATCCCCATGATATCATCTTCCACCAAAGCAAGGTCATGCTCCCCTTCTGGCAACAGACCCTGCTGGTGAATGTCTACCACCTCAATCCGCGCCTGCTGAGCCAATGGCGGGGCCGGCGTGTCTACATGGGCCCCCTGTTTCCCTGGGCCACCCCCCTGAATCCCGCCAGGCAATTGTCCTTTCCCGGCATCACCGTCAGCCACCAGGCCCTGGGAATGGCCATCGAGATGGGATTTTCTCAGGTTGTGCTGGCCGGCTTCGATCTCTGTTTCGACAAGGATGGTTTCACCCACACCGAGGGCAGCGAGGAGCGCAAGGCCGGCCCCTTTACCGCCCCGATGGAGCTGTGGGTCGAAACCAACGGCGGTTGGCAGGCGGAAACCCGGTACGATTTTTTGAGCGCCATCCCCAGTCTGGAACAGTTGGCCGCCTTTGCGCGTCAGCGGGGCTGCCGGGTGGTCAATCCCGCCCCCGGGGCGGCCAGGGTGGCCCAGGTGGAACATCTCCCCTGGGAGACACTGGCGGTTGTGCCCCTCTCCGCCCCAACCTGGGAGCTGATCCAGACGGTCCTGCCCCCGGACAGACCAGACCACCGGCTGGGCCATTATGATCGGGTAATTCAGGAGTTGCTGCGCATGCGCGGCGCGGTGCAGCAGGTGGCCCGCCTGGCCACCGAGGCCATCACCTGCAACGAGCGCTTTTTCGGACGCCATGGCCGCCCGCCGGATTTCAAATACAAACTGCGGATGGATGAGATCGAACGCCTGCTGGATGAGGCGCATCGGGACACATCTCTGCTGGTCAAACGGTGGGGAGTGGCGGAATTTCTGAAACTCTCCCGCCCGGACAAAGAGCGGGAGTGGACGGATGAGGAGATTGAAGTGGCCGGGCGGCGCTACTATGAAATCTACCGGGAGAGTGCCAGCGCCCTGGTCCGTCTGCTGGACGAGGTACGGCAACGCCTGCGGGCCAGGATGGAAGAGCACAAGGCGCAGCCAACCCTGAAAACACTGCTGACCCAGTGGAAAAACGACCAGCAACCCGGACGGCTGCTGATGTTCCTGGCCGGCAGAGGAGAGGCCATCGAAAATTTTCCGGAAGGCGTCCAGGCCGCCATGCGCGCCCTGTCTGCCGCCTATCAGGCGGCCATGGACGAGACAGATACCGATTACAAGGCCCATCTGCTCCGCAGCATGGCCACCCCGCAGGCGGTCCGTGCCCGGGTGATCAATCTGTTCCGGCAGAAGGATGCCGAGCGGTTGCTGGCCTTCGCCCAGGGACTGGAAAAAAGTGCCGCCGAAGCGGCGGATGCGGGGGACACGGCCATCCTGGCCGCCACCCAGAAGGAGCAGTTTGTCCTGCTGATTCGGGGACTGGTGGCGGAATTGGCCGGGGAGACGGCACAGGCCGCCGACCATTTCAACCGGATCACCTCGCCGGTCCTCATGACCGATGCCTTGCAGCGATTGCTCACCATGGCGCTGCTGCATGAGGATCTGCCGGGCGCCCTGCCCATCGCCAAACGTCTGTCGGAATGTTCGCCATTGCACATTCCCCACTACGGTGACCTGCTCCGCCTGACCGGCCATCGGCGGGAAGCCCTGGCGGTCTATGCCGGTTTTGTCAAGCTGGCCAGGAATGATCTGGTCACCATGATCAAACTGGGCAAACTGCACAACGAGCTGGGGGATCTGGCGGCAGCGCGCCAGGTCTTCGCCCGGATTCTGGCCATCGACCCCACCAACAAGGCTGCCCTGCTCTTTTTGCAGCAGTTGGCCCCCGCCGAACCGGCCCCGGTCTGACCATGATTCCCCTGGCCATTCCGGATTTGACCGGCAACGAAAGTCGATATTTGCAGGAGTGTATCGATACGGGCTATGTCTCGTCGGTCGGCGAGTTTGTGGGACGCTTCGAGGCCGCCCTGGCGGCGGCAGCCGGGACGACCCAGGCCGTGGCCACCGCCAGCGGCACCGCCGGACTGCATGTGGCCCTGACCGCGTTGGGAGTCGGACGGGATGATCTCGTCATCCTGCCATCCCTGACCTTCATCGCCAGTGCCAATGCCATCTCCTATTGCGGGGCGACCCCCTGGCTGCTGGACGTGGCCCCGGACAGCTGGACGCTGGATGCCGACCTGCTGGCCACCGTACTGCGCAACGAGACCCAATGGCGGGGCGATGCCCTTTTCCATGTGGCGACCGGGCGACGGGTTGCGGCCATCCTGCCGGTCTACACCCTGGGTTTGCCGGCAGACATGGAACACATTGTGGCGATTGCCCGCTCCTACCGGTTGCCGGTGGTGGCCGATGCCGCTGCCGCCCTGGGCAGCCGCCTGCAGGGTCGTCCGGTGGGCGCTTCGGGGGCCGATCTGACCGTTTTCTCCTTCAACGGCAACAAAACGGTGACCACCGGCGGTGGCGGTGCGGTGGTGGGCGACCGGGACACCCTCATGCAGTTGGTGCGTCACCTCTCCACCACGGCCCGTCAGGGGGAAAACTATGACCATGACCGGATCGGCTTCAACTATCGCATGACCAACGTGCAGGCCGCCGTCGGCTGTGCCCAACTGGAACGGCTGGAGCAGTTCGTACAGGCCAAGCGGCGCATCCGTCAGCGCTATGATGCGGCCTTCGCCTCTTGTGCCCGTCTGACCCCGTTTCCCGCCCCTCCGGGTTTTGAAAGTGCCTGCTGGTTTTCGGGCGCCGTGGTGGCCGGGGTGACATGGGACGAAATGGTGGCACTGTTGGCCGGGTTGCGGCAGGAGGGGATCGCCGCCCGACCGTTCTGGAAACCCATCCATCTGCAGACGCCCTACCGGGCAGCGCCCCGCACGCCCCAACCCGTCGCCGATGGCCTCTGGTTTCGGGTGTTGACCCTGCCCTGTTCCACCGGCCTGACCGAACCCGATCAGGATCGGGTCATTGTGGCAGTCCGACAGCAGATGGCCCGTCCGTGAACCGCCGCAGGGGGTGAAAAAGCATGGCAAGACAATGGATTTTGCTGGGTTGTGGCGGTCATGGCCGTGTCCTGCTGGCCACCCTGCAGGCACTGGGGTGGATGGACCGGTTGGTCGGCATACTGGACCAGGACCCGCAGGCGCCGGACCGGTTGGGTTGGCCCATTCCCCTGTTGGGCGATGACGGCTATCTGTCCACCCTCCACACCCGGGAGATCCGGCTGCTCAACGGCCTGGGATCGGTGGCCAGCACGACCAGGCGGCGGGAGGTGTATCAAAAATGGCAAGCCCAGGGCTACACGTTTGCGAGCGTGCGCCATCCCACCGCCTGGCTGGCCGACTCCGTCCATCCGGGGGAGGGGGTGCAGGTGATGGCCGGCGCGGTGATCCAGACCGGCTGTCAGTTGGGCGAAAACGTCCTGGTCAACACCCGGGCCGTCCTGGATCACGACTGCCTGCTCCACGATCATGTGCACGTGGCCTCCGGGGCCGTTTTGTGCGGTCAGGTCCAGGTCGGCGCGGGAGCCCATGTCGGCGCGGGGGCCACGGTGATCCAGGGCATCCAGATCGGCGCCAATGCCTGCGTGGGCGCCGGGGCAGTGGTCGTTCGGGATGTCCCCAATGGTGTCAAGGTGGTCGGTGTGCCGGCCAGGGAGTGTTGAATGAGCAAGCAAAAAGATTGGCAATCCGTCCTGATTCGACCGGAGGCCACCATCCTGGAGACCATACAGGCCATCGATCAGGGCGCACTGCGGGTGGCCCTGGTGGTCGACGAACACCGGCATCTGCTGGGAGTGGTCACCGACGGCGACATTCGCCGTGGCCTGCTGAACCACGTCGGTTTGCAGGAAGCGGTCCTCAAGATCATGAACCCGCACCCGGTCAGCGTCCAGGAAACGGATGCCCGGGAACAGGTCCTCGCCGTGATGAATGCCCGCCAGATTGAACACATCCCGGTCCTGAACACCCAGGGGGTGGTGGTTGGCCTGGAAATTCTGCAGGCGCTGACCCGGCCCACATCCAAAGAAAACTGGGTCGTGCTCATGGCGGGCGGACTGGGCAGTCGCCTGGGATCACTGACCCGGGAGTGCCCCAAACCCCTGCTGCGGGTGGGTCCCAAACCCATCCTGGAGCTGATTCTGGAGAGCTTTATCGAGTACGGTTTCCAGCAATTTTATCTGTCGGTCAACTACAAGAAACAGATGATCCAGGACCATTTTGGCGACGGTTCCGCCTGGGGCGCCCGGATTCGTTACCTGGAAGAGACGGAACGCATGGGCACGGCCGGCTCCCTCTCCCTCCTCCCGGAACGCCCCGCACACCCGTTCTTTGTCATGAACGGCGACCTGCTGACCCGCATCCACTTCCAGCACATCCTGGACTTTCATCAAAAACATCAGGCCCAGGCAACCCTGTGTGTACGCCGACTGGAGCAGACCATTCCCTTCGGAGTGGTGGAAATGGACCAGCACCGCTTGACCGGCATCGAGGAAAAACCGACCCATTACTATTTTGTCAACGCGGGCATCTATGTGCTGGAGCCCTCCCTGTTGCCGCTGATCCCCGCCAACCGCTATCTGGACATGCCCGATCTGTTTCGGATGGCGATTGCCCAGGGTCATCTCACCTCTGCCTTTCCTTTTCTCGATTACTGGGTGGATATCGGCCATATGGGCGACTATGACCGGGCCCGTCAGGAGTACGCCCAGGTGTTTGCCTGAGAATGGCCGCCATGAGGCACCCGTTGCCCATCGGGGCAACGCGACCTGCCTGCGGACACCATGCGGGACGTGAGTCGGCGCCGTGCGTCTGACTGCCAGCCCGCATTCCGTCACCAACGGCGAACCCTCCTGGCTGGCCATCCTGGAAACCCTGGGGGCCACGGCCCTGTGCTGGTATGTGGTCTGGTACGGCGATTCCCGCTGGCCGGTGCTGCTCCCGCTGGGCATGGTGCCGCTGTTGCTGCTGCGTTCTCCGGCCTCAACGGCCCTGGGAGCGCGCTGGTTTGCCGACTACCTGGACGACAAGACCCACGTCACCCCCACCGGTACGCCGTTGCTGTTCTGGGGCATCATGGTCCCTCTGATCGTTGGCGTCACCAGTCTCTGCACCACCCTCCTGGTCGACCGGTTTTTGCCCCATCAAACCGATTGGGCCCTGTTCATCCGCGCCACGCTGGTGGGGGTGGCGGCCATGTGGATTGCCATCACCATTGCCGTGGCCGGGGCGATGGAGTGGGCCATGGTGATTGCCCTGACGGTGGTCTTCGCCCTGGCGCTGGGAGCGGCACGGGCCGGTGTGGGAGGGGTCGCGTTTGCCTGGGCACTGGCGGTCACGGTGGTGGGCATGGTGGCCACCCCCCTGGCACTTCTGTGGATGGGGGCGGCAGCGGGTGAAGGCGCACTGGTCACCGCCATGCTCCTGGCCGGCATTCCCTGGATCATCGGCATCTGGTTGCGCTCCCTGGGAGTGCGTCTGCTGGCCACCCTCCGGCATCCCTGGCAGGGACTGCAAAGCCTGCCGGACAACTGGCGACGCCTGTTGTGGGCAGTGGACAGCCGGCATCCCCCGGAACTGGTGCCCGGTCTGGCAGCCTGGACCCCATCCTTCTCGGTCACCGCCATCCGGGGGATCATCCGCACCCCGGGCGTGATGCGCAAATTGTTTGGTGTGCTGGCCTTCGGCTGTTTTTTCCTGCCGGCCATCCTGTATCGTTGGGGGCTGAAATCCACCCTCTGGCTGTACTGGCCACTGCTCTACCTGGAAACACTGCCCAGCCGGCACGATCCCCAGGCCATGGAACAGTGGCGCCTGGCCCTGCACCAAAGCCGTCGGGAACAGTGGCGGCGCCGGGGAACAGTGGTGTTGGCGGGTGTCGTGCTCTACCTCCTGTTCCAACCGGTCACCCCCGATGCGGCCCTCTCCATCAACCTGCTGGCCATCTGGCAGGGAGGGGCCGCAGCTCTTGGCCTGCTGTCGCTGGTGATCGCCGGTATCAGCCGGCACACCCACCCTCCTTACTGGTTGCGCGGGTTGGTGCGGTTGCGCAATGGAGATGCCATCGTATTGGTGCTGGTAATGGTATATCATGTGCTCATCGCCAGATGATCCCTGGATCTTCCCGGCAGCGCAGGAAGCCCCTGCGCCCTGACGACAACGGTCCCGGGCATCCCACACCCTCTTGTGATGGAACAACGATATGTCATTATTGCTGGAACGGTACGTTTATGGACAATCGGACGGCCTGTTTCTTCAGTCCGACGACAAGGCGCGGGTACTCGACGACATGCGGGTCGATGGTCCCGGGCGCTACCAGCGGATCATTCGCCTGGCCCGTCGGCAGGCGGAGGTGCAACGCCTGGCCGCCCGGGAGATTGCCAACAGCACGCTGGAAGGAGCAGACCTGCTCGCCGCCACTGTGGTGCAGCAGACCGATCTCCTGACCACCGCCATCGATCAAATCGCCGGCCAGGTCAGCCAGACGACCGCCCACCTCCTGCTGGAACTGTTCGCCAGTCTGGCGCCGGCATTTTGTCTCGAAATGTCGGAAATCAACTGGCAACTGGCCCAGCGCAGTGATCCCCTGGACCCCCTCCTGGAGGGGTTGCGCAACAACCGCGCGTCGGAGGCACAGCGGTTGCTGACGCTGGGTGTGACCCACTGCATGGCCGGTGAGCAGGCCAAGGCGACCGAACCGTTGCGCCGTGCCCTGGCCCATGATGATACGGATTATCAGATATTGATGAACCTGGGCTATCATGCCATCCACCGGGGGGATGGCAAAATGGCCCGGTCGCTGTTCGAGCGGGCGTTGGGTCTGATCAACCGCCTGGATAACGCCGCGCAGGGTCAGTTGTTGTGGGCCGTCTCGCGCTTGTGCTACGCACAGGCCGACCATGCCAACGCCTGCCTGTTCGCCCGACGGGCCTACGGAAAAAGCCGGTCCGTCCAGCACCTGTTTCTGGCGGCCTGTTATGCGGCGCTGGCCAATCGCTGGGATGAGGCCCGGGATGAGATGGAACGGGCCATCCGCATGGACGTCCGTTGCCTGACCCGCGCCGTCGTGGAGCCTGCCCTGGTGCCGGTCAGAAAAAAATGGCTGGTCACCCTGGCCATGCTGTCGCAACAACACCGGCAGGCCCTGTCCGACGCCTTGAAAGTGTTTGCCAGGGAGATTGGCCAAACCCTCTCCCTGGTACAACACCCCCTCTCCCGGGAGGTACTGCACCACATGGAGCAGGAGGTCACAACCAACCGGGAGACACCCGGCAGCCATGCCGAGGTGGTCGAACGGTTGACTGCCATGCCCGCCTGCCAGGCCATGCTGGCCCAGGTCAGGCAGTATGACGGTTGGCTGACCGACACCCCGGACCCCCCTGCCGATGAACGGCAGCAGGCCACTCGCTTGTTGCAAGCCGTCAGCATGGCAGGCATGCGGCAGGCGTTGCGCCGGCGCACACAGGGCATGCGTTGTCCCCTGACGGGCATGGCGCTGGTGTGGGTGCCGGAGGGGGCGTTCCGGATGGGAGATGGCTCCGGGGCAGACGGGCAAAATGCCGGACCGGTGCACGAAGTCCGTCTGGATGGCTTCTGGCTGGGCAAATATCCCGTGACCCAGGGAGAGTGGAAAAAAGTGATGGGCAGCAACCTGTCCCACTTCAAACGGGGTGACCGGTATCCGGTGGAGTCGGTGGCCTGGGAGGATGTCCAGGAGTTCCTCCAGAAGCTCAACGAACGGAGGCATGGCACCTATCGTCTGCCTACCGAGGCGGAATGGGAGTATGCCTGTCGATCCGGGGGGCAGGATGAGATCTACAGCGGCAGCAACAATGCGGACACCGTGGCATGGCATCAGGCCAACAGTGGCGAGCGGACCCATCCGGTGGGCCAGAAGGCACCCAATGGTCTGGGTTTGCACGACATGAGCGGCAATGTGTGGGAGTGGGTGGCGGACTGGTATGACGCAACCTATTACGCCCACTCACCCCGCTGCAATCCGCAGGGACCCGCAGAGGGGACCCACCGGATCAAGCGGGGTGGCAGTTGGGGCAGTCGTCCGGAGACACTGCGGGCCACTTTTCGCTACGACAGCAGTCCGGACGGCTGGTACGATGACCTGGGGTTTCGCCTGTTGCGGGAGGCCGGCTGAGATATTGCAAACCCTGTCCAAACAACCCAGTGGACCGACAAACCTGAATTGACGGGTGCAAGCCATTCCAGAGTCGCCAGCTTGCCTGCGGCGCATGTTAAAAACGCCGCAGCAAAAAGCGGCTGCGGCTCCTTTGAAAAACAACGGCAACGGCAACGGCAAAGTCCCAGGGCTCTGCCCTGGACCCGCCAGGGGGGTGACCCCCCTGGACCCGCAGCCATTTTTCAAAGCCTGTCAAATCAGCCCGGTTGAGCCACCAGTCGATCCATCATGGCCCCGCTGCCAGCCAGGCGGTGAATGCCGTCCGGATGGGGAGATAGGTGCTCTTGACCTGGTCCAGCCGTTGGCGTGCCTCCTGCCACTGCCGGTTGCCGACGGCGTCATGCAGCGCCCGGGTTGCCAGCCGCAGATCCGGAAAAAGGGTATTGGCCATGGAACCCGCCAGGATGTGGGAGGTGGCCGGGACCTGTTCGTACTGCGCCTCCTGGAGGCTGTGCTCCAGTTGCTCCAGCAATTCCTGAAAGCGATCCACAATAAGTTGGGAAATGGCCGGCAGATCGGCCTGTTCCGGTCCCAGGCATTGCATCGCGTCACGCACCGACTGGATGGCAGTCTGGTCCGACTCGGCCAACCGGTCCGCCACCGGCGCGGACCCATCCTCTGCCACGGTCGGGGACCAGTAGCGGCTGAGCAGTCTGCGCAGGTCGTGCAGGGAGACCGGTTTGAACAAAAAATCGTCCATGCCGGACGCCACGCCGTTCTGCCGGTTCTCCCGGGTGATATCGGCGGTCAGGGCAATGACCGGCGTCCGGGCGCCGCCCCGCTCCGCCTCCCACCTGCGCATGAGACGGGTGGCCTGATAGCCGTCCATGACCGGCATCTGGCAATCCATCAACACAATGGCAACCCTGTTGTGCTTGAATTGTTCCACGGCCTGCCGACCATCCCGGGCGGTCAGGCAACGGCTGCGCTCACAACCCAGTTTGACAAGCATCTCCAGCACGACCGTCAGATTGTCAAGCTGGTCATCGACAATCAGCAGGTTGGGCATGCCTGCTGCAAACCCTGCGTGGCCTGTCATCGCCGTGACCTGGGCATGGGCGCCATCGTCGATGTGCAGCAACGCACACAGTCCGGCATGGAGTTGCGCCGCACTGAACGGTTTTTTCAGGCACAGCAGGTCGCCCGGCAGGGCTGCGGCCTGCTCCCGGTCCCGATACAGGCGATCCACCAGCAGCAGACAACAGATGCCCGGATGGGCATGACGCCATGCGGTCAAGGCAGGCATGCTGTCCTGACCCGGCCATTGGTTGACGATCATGACCTGCCAGGGTGCACCGGCCAGTGCCCCACTCTCCATCCGGGCCGAAGCGGCCGGCAAGGCATCCACCGCCGCATGATGAACCTCCCAGGCCCGCAGGGCGTGCTGCAAGAGCGTCAGTTGCAGGCCGCCACTCCCCACGATCAACACCCGCAAACCGTTCAACAACCCCGGACGGGGCAGAGTCGGGCCGGCAGCCGGGTGGACCGGCGCGCCCAGTCGAACGGTAAAATGGAAAACAGACCCGGAAGCCGCCAACGGATTGCCATCCACGCCAACCGTACCGTCCATCAACTCTACCACACGCCGGCAAATGGCCAGGCCCAGCCCGGTGCCCCCATACTGGCGCGCCGTGGCGGCAGAAGCCTGCACAAAAGGTTCAAAAATCAGCCGACGGACCTCCGCAGGAATACCGATGCCGGTATCCCGGACTTCAAACAGCCACTCCATCCGCTCCCCGTCCCGACCGACCGGCCCGCCGCAAAACGCCACCATGCCGCCGTCGGGCGTAAACTTGATCGCGTTGCCCAGCAGATTGACAAACACTTGCCGCAACCGGTGCGGGTCTCCCAGCATATGGACCGGCAACCCCTCTGCCAAAAAACAGGTCAACTCCAGCCGTTTGGCATGGGCCAGGGGAGCCATGATGACCGCCACCTCCTCCAGCAGCAGCCGCAGATCGAACGGAACGACATCCAACTGCAACGGATCGGCCTCCATCTTGGAATAGTCCAGCAGGTTGTTGATCAGATACAGCAGGATCTTGCCAGACCCCATGGCCAACTGGACCTGCTCCTGGTGGACCTGGGCCAGGTCGGATTCACCAAGCAATTCGAGACTGCCCAGGACAATGTTCAAGGGGGTGCGGATTTCGTGACTCATGGTCGCCAGAAAGTCGCTCTTGGCCCGCAAGGCCACTTCCGCATCCTCCTTGGCCTGGCGCAACAGATCCTCCATCCTCTTGCGGTCCGTGATATCGGTGGCAATGCCACAGATCGCATACGGCCGACCGCCTGCGTCCCGCAGGGGAAACTTGACGGACAAATAATGGTGTTCTCCATCATCCTGCAGCACGGTCTCATCCGCCTGAATGGGCGCCTGGGCGGTCAGGGCCCGCAGATCATTGGCCTGCAGGCCGTCGGCCAACGGGGCCGGAAAGATATCGTAAGCCGTCTTGCCACGAATCCGTTCGTTGCTGACATGGAACAAATTTTCATGCTGGCGATTGACAAACAGATACCGCCCCTGCAGATCCTTGATGAATACAACTGAAGATGTATTGTTGAGGATGTCCCGCAACTGTCGCTCACTGGCCCGCAGGGAGGCCTCGACGGACTCGCGGCCGGTCACCTCTCCCTGCAGGATGGTATTGGCCCGTTGCAACTCGCCGGTGCGCTCCTGCAGCATTTTCAACAACTGCAGCAGGAGGGAGAGCACCAGGAGGGAGACGACCAGCGCGGTCACCACGCCGGTCGTCATGAAGTCGATCCGCAGTTCGCCGTGCCACCACAGGCTCATCCCGCCCACGACGGCAGAGGTTGCCAGTTCTGCAACCAGGATGGCCACCCACAAAATGCGCAGCGGGGACCAATCCAGTACCTGCAGGATCAACCTGTCAAAACGTGCAGCCACCGTGACACCTTGGTTCAGCATGAGGAGCGGGAGATGGGGGGGCCGGACCGGCGCCGGTCCGCGGGCTGTGACCGGCCGCTACCGGTCGACCCGCTGCACCGCCCACTCACGGGCCAGACGGTGTGCGTTGTCGATCTGAGCGGAGGACATGCGTGTGGTCAGCCATTCCAGCTGCTGCGGCGCCACTGGGCTGCCCTGGTCGGCGGCCAGACTGAACCACAGGTATGCCAGGACATAATCCTGGGGGATGCCCTGGCCGTTGGCATACAGCGTGCCCAGGTTGTGCTGGGCATTGGCATCTCCCTGTTCAGCCGCCTGCCGCAGCCAGTGGAAGGCGGCCTGGTTGTCCTGGGTCACCCCCCGGCCCGTGCGATACATGAACCCCAAATGGCTCTGGGCGCTGACAACCCCCTGCCCGGCGGCCTTCTGCAACCAGATGGCGGCCTCCCGGTCATTGCGCGCCACCCCTCGACCGGCCCGGTACATCATGCCCAGCCGGGTTTGGGCTTCGGCCAGCCCCTGTTGGGCAGCCTGACGATACCAGACCGCCGCCGTCCCCTCATCCCGGGCCATGCCGTCACCCTGCTCATAGAGGCGGGCCAGGGCGTGTTGTGCCATGGCATCCCCCTGATCCGCCAACCGCCACACTGATTGGGCAGCCGGTGTCAAGCCGGCAGGCGGTACGGCTGCCGCCGGTGCGGACGGGGGCGCGGACGGGGGCGCGCTGGCCACCTGCCCGCTTGCGGACCCCTCATACCCACGGGCCAACGCCGGCGTACACAAGGCGAATGCCAACAACAACCAGAATATGTGCATGCAAAAATCCTTTGCTGTATGGGCGTGATTTTGTAGAATGTGGCGTGGTTTTTGCGGCGCAAACGGGTTGCATTCCCTCCATCCCGGAGATTTTACCTGACATGCACAACACTCTCAAGCAAAACCAACCGCCTGCCCTGCTTCATCCCCATCCATGGCGCTTGCTGACCCCCTCATGCCGATGATGGACGCCCTGCTGATCATCCTGGCGGATTTCGGCTGGCCGCTCCTGGGGCTGTTGTTGCTGCTGCCCATCGGTTATGGGCTGGTGCGGATGACCGGCACAACCGCCGCGCCACCCGGCGAACCTTCCGCCACACCAGCCGCCGAGCCGCCTGCCACGCCAGTCATCGACTCGTCCGATGAGCCGCCGATCACCCGGCTCGGCCAGTACCGGATCGGCGAGCTGCTGGGTCAGGGGTCCATGGGAAAGGTCTACCTGGGGTGGGATGTGCAGACCGGCCGGGAGGTTGCCATCAAAATCCTGGTTCAGCCGCCGACGGCGGCGACCTCCCATGCCGAGGAGCCCGGCCAGCGCTTTTTGCACGGCGCAGCCCTGGCCAGCCGGTTCCGTCACCCGGGCATCGTCCACATCCATGCCTGGGGTGAGGAGGCCGGCCTGTCCTATGCCGTCATGGAACGGCTGACCGGTTATCCCCTGGAACGCCATACCCTGGCCACCCGTCCCTTGCTGCCCGTTGCCCAGGTCATCCTGACCGTGGCCAGGCTGGCCATGACGCTGGATCATCTTCACCGGCATCGGGTGGTGCATCGCGACATCAAGCCAGCCAATATTTTTTTTGATCCCGCGACCCGGCAGGTCAAAATCATGGATTTCGGCATCGCCCGGGAGATGGCCGATGAGCGCGCCGATCAGGAGACTGCCCGGTCCGGGGCAACCCGCCTGGTGGCGGGCACCCCCTATTACCTCTCCCCCGAGCAATTGATGGGAAAACCGGTCGATGGCCGTGCCGATCTGTTCTCCCTGGGCGTGGTGCTTTTCCAGCTCCTGACCGGCCAGTTGCCCTTTCCGGCCCGGGAGATGGACCAGTTGCTGATCCAGATCAGCCGCGAGCCACCCGTTGACCTGCTGGACCTGCGCCCGACCCTGCCCGCCTGTCTGCGTGCCATTGCGGGCAGAACCCTGCAAAAAGAGCCCAACAAACGGTACCAGACGGGCAGACAATTGACGGAAGATTTGCTCCTGTGCGTCAAAAGCCAGGTCAAGGCGTCCAGAAAATCCGGCCTGTACCGCCCGCCCGCGCCCCCGGCGGGTTGATCCCTTGACCCGGATGGCCCCCGTCACGTAGCATGGCCCCATGATCCCTCCCTGAGGGCAGTCGAGGCTGCCATGGCCCCGACCAACTGGGAAATCCGGTACGCCGCGCTGCGGCCAGGCCGGTGCTGCCCCCGCAACGGTATTCGAGTCACGACCTGCACGCAAGCCACTGGCCCAACGGCTGGGAAGGCGCATGGTCCGGAGTCGCCCTGGTGCCTCCCCTCGACAGCCCGGAAACCGACCCAGGGAATGGCCTGAACGTGCTGCGGCGGGCGGCATGGACGAGCGCCGGGAGGATGCGCCCGGTGGTTGACCGCCTCTCCTCCCTCCTGCTGCGCCCTCCTCTCCCGTTTGCCGCCGTTCCGCCGACAGTCGTTGCCTGGATTCACTGCCAACACGAGGCGGACCATTCATGACGAAACATGCTGCACCCCCCCCCTCTGCCCCCCCGGGTACGGTCTGGCTGGTGGGCGCCGGACCGGGGGCCGACGACCTGATCACCGTGCGGGGTCGGGAGTTGCTTGGTCGGGCCGGCGCCATCCTCTATGCCGGCTCCCTGGTCAGCCCGGCCCACCTGCGCCACGCCCCGTCGGCATGTGTCATCGCCGATTCCAGCGGCATGACCCTGGAAGAGATGATCGACTGGCTGCTGGACCAGGCCAGCCGCACGGCGGTCGTGGTCCGACTGCAGACCGGCGACCCTGCCCTGTATGGCGCCCTGGCAGAGCTGGCACACCCCCTGTGGCAGGCCGGGGTGCCGGTCCAGGTGGTCCCCGGTGTCCCCTCTTATGCGGCCGCCGCGGCCACTGCCATGCTCCCCCTGACCCTCCCAGAGGTGACGCAGACCGTCATCCTGACCCGGGTGGCAGGCCGCACTCCCGTGCCGGACCGGGAACAGCTGCGCCATCTGGCCCGGCACGGCGCCACCCTCTGCCTGCATCTTTCCATCACCCTGTGGCCGACCATCCGCGCCGAACTGGCGGAGGCCGGCTGGGCAGAGGATACCCCGGTCCTGGTCGTCCACAAGGCCACATGGCCCGGCGAAGAGCGCGTGCTGCGTGGCACCCTGGCAGACATGGCCCGGCAGTGCGAGGCCGCCGGCATCCGGACCCACAGTCTGATCCTGCTTGGCCCCACCCTGAACGCCACGGACCAGGCACCGATTGCCCGTTCCCGACTCTACCACCCCGCCTTCGGTCATGGCTGCCGAACGGCTTCTTTGCCAGGAGACCCATAAAATGCGCGAAACCGTTCTGTTGATCGGCCATGGCTCCCGGGATGCCGATGGCAACCAGGAGGTCAAGGATTTTGCCGACTACTGGCAACGGGGCCACCCCGACACCCGGGTGGAGGTCTGTTATATCGAACTGGCCTCTCCCCTGCTGACCGACGGGCTGCGACGGGCCGCCCGGGAGGCGGACCGGGTCATCGCCCTGCCGTTGATCCTCAATGCTGCCGGTCATGTCAAGCGCGAAATCCCGGAGGCCATTCGCCAGGTCAGGGAGGAACTGCCGGGAGTGGCGTTTCGTTACGGTCGGCATCTGGGCTGCGAGGAACCCATCCTGAAATTGCTGCGCCGCCGCCTGCACAGCGCCATGGTGACCCTGGACATGCCGGACCCTGGCAATACCGGGGTCATCCTGCTGGGCCGGGGCTCGTCGGATATGTCGGCCAATGCCGAAGTGGCCCGCATGGCCCGCTGGATCTTTGAGACAACACAGCATACCCTGGTGGAATATGCCTTTACCGGCATCACCGATCCCAGGCTGGAGGGCGTGGTGCAGCGACTGGTGCAACTGGGCATGATGCAGGTGGTCATCCTGCCCTACTACCTGTTCACGGGCCGTCTGGTCAAACGGATCACCCGGCAGGTGGCCCGACTGCGGGACCAGTACCCCCGGATTGCCATGGCCCAGGCCGGTTATCTGGGCATCAACGACACCCTCGTCGCCCTGCTGGACCGCCGGCTGGAGCAGGCCAGAGCGGGGGAAGCAGAAACCATGATGGAATGTGAATGCTGCAAATTCAGTCAGATGAGAGATCCATCTGCCGAAGATGAGAAGCGCCCTCGCTGTGGACATGGCAAGGATGAATGAATCAGGTCTTGAGGCCGCGATCATCGTTTTGTCCAACAGGGTGTCAAAACCCGCTGGCCTGCCTGCGGCGCATGCTGAAAAAGCCGCAGCAAAAAGCGGCTGCGGCTGCTTTTTAAAGTCAACAGCAAAGTCCCAGGGCTCTGCCCTGGACCCGCCAGGGGGGTGACCCCCCTGGACCCGCAATTCCGACGCAGAGCAACGTCATCTCCCAGAATATGGATGAAACGGTGATCGATGCCATGAATGATCTCCCTGCCCCGCCCATCGTGCCCGCCGGGGCCGCCATCGAGGCGGCCTCCTTTCGCCGCATTGAGGCGCAGGTGGGCACGCACGATCCCCATGATCCCTGGCAATGGCAGGTGGTGCGGCGCCTGATCCACACCAGCGGGGATCTCGCCCTGCACGGTTTGACCCGTTTTCATCCCCGGGCCATCCCCGCTGCCATGGCGGCCCTGCGTCGGGCCGCCCCGTTGATCGTGGACGTGGAGATGATCCGGGCCGGGTTGACCGCCCGACGACTGCAGCCGTTGGGACTGTCGGTGCAGCAATGGAATGCCGCACCGGAGGTCATTGCCCGGGCCCAGGCGGAAGGCACCACCCGGTCGGTCCAGGCCATGCGTCATGCCTGGCGCACCGGCCTGCTGGCCGACGCGGTGGTGGTCATCGGCAACGCCCCCACCGCCCTGCTGGAGGTGATCCGTCTGGTACAGGAGGAAGGGGTGCGCCCGGCCCTCATCGTCGGCGTGCCGGTGGGCTTTATCAACGCCGCCGAGTCCAAGGAGGCCCTGATGGCCCTGGACGACCCCCCCTGGATCGCCATCCAGGGCACCAAGGGGGGGTCCACCCTGGCGGTGGCGGCGCTCCATGCCCTGCTGGATCTCGCCCTGGAAATCCCGCCGTGAGCCGGAGCCATGCCCCTGCCCGGGGCCAACGGACCGGTTTTACCACCGGAGCCTGTGCCGCCGCCGCTGCCCGGGCGGCCACATCGGGGTTGATACAGGGCATGTTGCCGACGCACGTGGAGACCCTGCTGCCCAATGGTCAACGGGTGGGCTTCCCGGTGGCAGCGGGCCAGGTGACCGGGGAGTGGGCCGAGGCGGTGGTGATCAAGGATGCCGGGGATGACCCGGACTGCACCCATGGGGCCCATCTGACGGCCCGGGTGCGCCCCCTGCCGACCGGGGCCGGGCAGGTCGTGATCCTGGGTGGCAAAGGAATTGGCGTGGTCACCCGGCCAGGGCTGGGACTGCCCCTCCAGCAGGCCGCCATCAATCCCGTCCCCCGGCGCAACATTGCAGAAAACGTCCGGGCGGTGGCCGGCGAATGGCTGACCCATACGGGGCTGGAGCTGGTGCTGTCGATCCCCGACGGCGCGGCGCTGGCCCGGCGCACCCTCAATCCGCGCCTGGGCATCCTGGGAGGACTCTCCATCCTGGGCACCTCCGGCATCGTCCATCCCTACTCGACCGCCGCCTTCCGGGCGGCCATGCAGCAATCGATCCGGGCCGCCGCCGCCCAGGGGGTCAACACGCTGGTGCTGACCACCGGCCGGCGCAGCGAACGGTTCGCCATGGCCCAGCGCCCGGACCTGCCGGCGCATGCCTTCGTACAGATGGGGGATTTTGTCGGGGCAGCCCTGACCCAGGTGGCCCAGGTGGGCATCCCCGCCCTGCTGATCGCCGCCATGGTGGGCAAACTGGCCAAGATGGGTCAGGGCCTGGCCAATACCCATGCCCGCAAGGGGGCGATCGACATGGCCTGGATCGCCCAACTGGCCCGGCAGGTAGGCGCCCCGGAACCGATCTGCCAGCAGATCCGGTTGGGCGTGACCGTGCGCCATGCCACGGAGCGGTTGGCAGAATGCGGCCTGGACGAGGCCCTGGTCCGGGCCCTGGTCGACCATGCCGCCCGGGCCCTCATCCCGCGGCTGCCGACGACGACCCGACTGGCATTGCTGGCCTTTGATTTTGCAGGCAACGTGCTGGCCGACTGGCCGGAAACACCGTCCCGGGGAGCTCTCCAGGACCAGTCGGACGACTGACGAATGCGAGCCACTCCCAAATCGCCAGCTTGCCTGCGGCGCATGTTGAAAACGCCGCAGCAAAAAGCGGCTGCGGCTCCTTTGAAAAACAACGGCAACAGCAACGGCAACAGCAAAGTCCCCGGGCGCTGCCCTGGACCCGCCAGGGGGATGATCCCCCTGGACCCGCAACCGTTTTGACAACAGGGATCGGCTGGAGAATCTGCTTGCCAAGCCCGCCCGAATCGGGGAGAATCCCCGCCGGTTTTCAACTCTCCAACCCAGGACAGACAACCCGTGAAACTGGTCAACGGCTCGACGGTAGCCATTGTGGGCGGCGGTCCGGGAGGCACCCTGACGGCCATTGCCCTGCTGGACCTTGCCCGACAATTGCGCATTTCGTTGACGGTCGATATTTATGAGCCCAAAAAGTTTGCCGCCACCGGGCCCACGGGCTGCAACATGTGCGGCGGCGTCCTCTCCGAATCCCTCATGCAACGGTTGGCCACCGCCGGCATTTTCCTGCCATCCACGGTGGTGATCGATACCATCAATGCCTACATCCTGCACACGGACGAAACCTCCATCTGCATCGAAGCGCCCGGCCGGGAAATGCGGATTGCCACCGTGTTCCGCGGGGCCGGACCCCGGGGGGCGGAACAGCAACGCCCGTTGCCCTGGCGCAGTTTTGACGCGCATTTGCTGGAGCTGGCCATCGAGAAAGGGGCCCGCCACCTGCCCCAGGCCGTCACCGGCCTGACCCGGGAGGCAGGGTTGCCCGCCGTCCTGACCCAGGGAACCACGCCCCGTCCCTATGATCTGCTGGTGGGCGCAGTCGGCCTCAACCAGACCAAAAGTCTGCACATGTTTGAATCCCTGGGGTTCGGTTATCGTCGCCCCCCAACCGCCCGGGCCTACGTGGCGGAGCTCTATTACGGGGAGAAGGATGTCCAGCGTTACCTGGGACATGCCATGCATGTCTTTTTGCTGAAAATTCCCCACCTGAAATTTGCCGCCATCACCCCCAAGGGCCATTATGCCACCCTGGTACTGCTGGGTGATCAGATTGATCATCACCTGGTGGCGCAATTTTTTCGGGCCCATGAGGTGCAAAAATGTTTGCCGACGGGTTGGGAAATTCCCGTGCAGCCCTGTCACTGCCAGCCTCACATTACGATTGGACCGGCCGTGCAACCGTTTGGCGACCGGGTGGTCATGGTGGGGGACACCTGCGTCTCCCGGCTCTACAAGGATGGTATCGGTGCCGCCTTTCAAATGGCCAAACGGTGCGCCCTGACCGCCCTGCTGCACGGGATCGCCCGGCAGGATTTTCAACGCCACTACTGGCCCGGCCGTCGCACCATGCTCTGGGACAATCGTCTGGGACATCTCCTGTTTGCCATGGACAGCCTGTTCCGTTATATTCCTCCGTTGCGCCGCGGCCTGATGGCGGTGCTGCAGCAGGAACAGTGGCAGGATGGCCAACCCCGCCCCCTCTCCACCGCCTTCTGGAACACCTTCACCGGCTCGGCCAGTTATACCCGCATCGCCCGGGACATGTTCCACCCGGCACTGCTGTGGCGATTGTTGCGGGAGACGGTCAAAACGGGACGATTCTTTCGATAGGAGCATGGCACGACATGTTGTTTCGCAGCCACAACCACGCAATACTGGGCAAACAGTATGCGGCCGGGGAGATCATTTTCCGCCAGGGAGATCCGGCCGATTGCTGTTATGTCATCCTGGAAGGGCGAGTGGAAATGTCGGCGGAAGAAACGGGAACCTGCTGGCTCAGCCTGGAAATACTGGAAAAAGATGAGGTGTTCGGCACCACATCCCTGTTTGGCAACACCCCCCGCCTGTTGACCGCCCGCGCCCTGGTGGAGAGTCGGCTCCTGACCATCGATCAAAGCGGCTTTTTCCAATGGGTCCAGGACGACCCCACCCTGGCCCTGCGCATCCTGCTCAGCATGGCCAACCGTTCCCATCGCCTGATCGACCGGATTGTGCAGTTGCAGCAGGGAACAGCCGGTCACGGCACCGGCAGGACGGCTTGACCACTGTCACACAACCCGTTAGTATCGCGGCTCCGGGGGCGGGTGGTCCAATCCCGGCGCTGCATGCAGTTTTTTTGCAGTTAATTTCAAGGAGATAATCAATAATGGAACCCTCGGCGGCCGTGGAAGCGGCCAAACATGTTCTCTTGGCGCTCGGCTACATGCTGGCCGTCGGCCTGTTTTGCAGCACGGTTGCCAAAAAGGCCAAAATTCCTGATGTGGCAGTCTTTCTGGTGGTGGGCATGCTGGTCGGACCGCAAATGGCCGGCTGGGTCAACATTCCCTCGGACTCGGCCTTCAATCAGGGACTCCTGATCCTGGGGGCCAGCTATATTTTGTTTGATGGGGGGGCATCACTGCGGCTCAAGGTGTTGAGCGAGGTATGGATCACCATCACCGTCATCTCCACCGTCGGCATCTTGATCACCGCCATCATTACCGCCGGGGCGGCCTATTACATCCTGCACGTCCCCTTCATCGTCGCCCTGCTGCTGGGGGCAACCATCGCCTCCACCGATCCGGCCACCCTGGTACCGGTCTTCCGTCAGGTGCCCATCAAGGATCGGGTGGCCCAGACGGTCATGAGCGAATCGGCCTTCAACGATGCCATGGGAGCCATTGTCACCTTTGCCGTGCTGGGTGTGGCCATGGGTTCGGGAGAATTTTCCCTCTCTCACGCCATTCTGGACCTGCTCAAACAGACCGTGCTCGGCGTCCTGACCGGCGGCGTGCTCGGCTATCTGGTGGTCCTGTCGATTGCCCATCCACGGTACAACCTTCTGTCCGAATATGCCTCGGTGGTCACTCTGATGGCGGTCATCGCTGCCTACATGACAGCCGATGTCATGCAGGCCAGCGGTTTCATGGCAGTCTTTGTCTACGGCATTGTCATCGGCAACCGGGATGTCTTCGGCTTTGCCATGGCGCATGAGGATGAGAAGGGGTTGGAAAGTTATGTCGTCACCACCGCCCTCATCATGCGCACCTTCATTTTCATCCTGCTGGGTGCCCAGGTGGATTTCGGTCTGATGAACCAGTATCTGGGAGGTGGCATCCTGGTGGTGCTCGTGTTCATGCTGGTGGCCAGACCGGTGACCGTTTTTCTCTGCGCCGGTCCTGATCAACGGGTCAAATGGAGCAAAAACGAACTGTTGTTCATGTGCTGGACCCGGGAGACCGGCGTCATCCCCGGGGCTCTGGCCGGCATGCTGGTGGGCATGAAGGCCCCCGGCGCGCCGATCATTGCCTCCATCACCTTCATTGCCGTGCTCATGACCATCCTGATCCAGGCCACCACCACCGCCTGGCTGGGAGACAAGCTGGGATTGCTGGTCAAGAAAGAGTAGTGGCGATTGGTCGGGGAAAAAATATGCGCGGGGTCCAGGGGGGATCATCCCCCCTGG
>JAMOAX010000022.1:0-25865 GCA_039908555.1 Magnetococcus sp. DMHC-8 | reverse complement strand
CCCGCGCTGCCGGTCTGGAACCCCCGGCTGTGGTGCGTACCACCCCGTTGGAGCAACTGGGTGGCCGCTCCCTGCGGGACCTCTCCCCCGTGGGCCCTTATGCCAACACCCTGTTGCAGTTGTTGACGACCGGACAGATGCTGCTGGCCCGGCATCCCGTCAACCAGGTACGACGGCAGGCCGGTCGCCTGCCGCTGAACACCCCCTGGATCTGGGGGGTGGACCAGGGCCTGGCGGAGGTGCCGGCGGGTCCGGCGGGGCGGGGCTGCTGCTGGACGGCCGATCCGGTGGTGGCAGGATTGGCCCGTGCCAACGGTTGCACACCGATCTGGCTGGACGAACAGGCCGATTTGACGCCGCTGGTGACATCGGCCTGCCGGGCCATGACGACCGGCCGGGTCCTGCTCCATCTGGCCTGGCCGGCCGTGTTGACCAGACACGGCTTGCTGGAGGAGCGCCGGCACTTTTTGCAGCGGGTCAATGACCAGTTGCTGGAGCCGTTGACACACCAGTTGGCCCAGACCGACGGGAACCTGATGATTGCCCTGTGCGCTCCGTCGGATAGCGCGGCGCAGGCAGATGGCCAGGTCATCTCCTGGGTCTCGGCGGCCGGTTCGGCCCTGGTCCGGCGGCGGCGCTTCTGGCAGCGTGGCCGCGTGGAGCGTGGCATGCTGACGGATGCGGCGCCTTTTCTGTCGATGTGGAGTCTGTGATGGCGGGACAACCCCTCTCTTTTTCCGGCAAAATCTGGCGACCGCGCACGCCGGTGCTGGCGGTGCATCGGCAGTTGGCAGCGACCTGCGGATTGCATCCGCTATTTGCCGCCATTCTGGCGGATCGCGGGCTGAACGACCAGGCCGGGGTGGACATGTTCCTGCACCCCCGCCTGCAGCAGTTGCTGGACCCCCTGCTGCTGCGGGACATGGACAAGGCGGTGGCGCGCCTGGTACAGGCCGTGGAGGGGGGGGAGTCTCTGGCCGTGTTCGGGGACTATGATGTCGATGGTGTCACCTCGTCGGCCCTGCTGGTGCGCTATTTCCGGGCGCTGGGGATGGCCATCCGGGTGTACATTCCGGATCGCCTGACCGAGGGGTATGGTCCCAATCCGGCGGCCATGCGTACCCTGGCGGCAGAAGGGGTGCGGGTGGTCGTGACGGTCGATTGCGGCGCCACGGCCTTCGAAGCGCTGACAGAGGCCCGACAGGTCGGACTGGATGTGATCGTCACCGATCATCACCAGGTGCGCGATGCGTTGCCCCCCGCCCTGGCCCTCATCAATCCCAACCGTCCTGATGACCCGTTTCCCCACAAGAACATGGCGGGAGTGGGGGTGGCCTTTTATCTGCTCATGGCCCTGAACCGGGGTTTGCGGCAACGGGGATGGTTTCATGACGGGCGGCCCGAACCGGACCTGAAGCAGTGGCTGGATCTGGTGGCCATCGGCACGATTGCCGATGTGGCCGGCTTGACCGGTCTGAATCGCATCCTGGTGGCCCATGGCCTGCGGATGACCTCGGAGTCCGGGCCGGTCGGGCTGCAGGCCCTGAAGCAGACGGCCCGTTTGAGTGGCCGGTTGCGGGCCGGGCAGGTGGCGTTTCAACTGGGTCCTCGCATCAATGCCGGTGGCCGGTTGAACCGGGGCATGCTGGGCGTGGCGTTGCTGACCACGGACGATGTGGACCAGGCCCGGCTGTTGGCCGACGAATTGGAGGGCTACAACCGGGAGCGCCAGACCCTGGAAGAGCAGATGCTGCGCGAGGCTCTGGCGGCCATCGAGGCCGCTGGCGGCGTGAGCCGGCGGTTTGGTCTGGTGGTGGCCGGGTCGGGCTGGCATCCCGGGGTGATCGGTGTGGTGGCCTCCCGCCTGGCGGAGCGGCTGTATCGACCGGTGATCGTTATCGCCCTGGACGATGAGCAGGGTCAGGGCAAGGGGTCCGGGCGTTCCATTCCCGGCATCAACCTGCTGGCCGCCGTGGAGAGCACGGCCTCGCTGTTGCTGGCTTTTGGCGGCCATCGGGCCGCGGCGGGCCTGAGCCTGGCCGCCCACCATCTGCCGGCCTTTACCGAGGCGTTCGATCAGGCGATCCGGGCACAATGCCGGGATGAACTGTTCGAGCCGGTGTTGCCGGTGGATGGAACGGTGGCCCTGGCAGAGGTGAACCGCTCCCTGGTCGGTCATCTGGAGCGCTTGCACCCGTTCGGTCAGGGCAATCCGGAACCGGTGCTGGTGCTGGACGATGTGCGGATCATGGAGGCCCGCCTGCTCAAGGAGCGTCATGTCAAGTGCCTGCTGGCCGACCGGCAGGACAACGTGCTGGAGGCGATCGCCTTCCAGGCCTGGCCGGGTCCGTTGGGGGCCGGTCTGCTGGGGGCTGCCAGGCGGGTGGATGTGGCCGGCACCTGCATGATCAACAGTTACCGGGACCGGGAGAGTGTGCAAATGGTGCTCAAGGATGCCCGTCCGGTGCAGCAATCTGGCAAGGGAGAGTGACGATGCGGGCCTGTCCGGAATATTTTTATACACAATCGGCGGTATTGCCGGTGCGTCATACGCGCGATGGCCTGGAACTGTTGATGATCACTTCGCGCCGGGGCAAGCGCTGGATCATCCCGAAGGGCGTTATCGAGCCCCATCTCTCGCCGGCCGCCTCTGCCGCCAAGGAGGCCGAGGAGGAGGCGGGGGTGCTGGGGGAGGTGCTGCCCGGCCCGGTGGGCACCTTTCGTTATGAAAAATGGGGAGACACGTGTGCGGTGCAGGTGTTTGTCATGCAGGTGACCCGGGTGCTGGACAGTTGGCTGGAGGAGTATCGCAGCCGGGCCTGGCTGTCGCTGGAAGAGGCCATGACCCGGATCGACGAGCCGGAACTGCGGGCACTGCTGCACGATCTGCCCGCCCATCTGGAAAAACATGGCATACCATGAGCATTCTGCCGTCCGCGTTCCAGCGGTTTGAATTTTTGCATTTCACCAGTCGTGGCCATTCGACCCGTTTTTGTTACCGGCTGTCCGGTGACCACGTGGCGCCGGTCGACTTTGTCGAGGAGGTGGCGTGGCCGGCGGACCTGCCGGCTCCGGACCCCGGCCAGCCGGCCATCTATCAGGGGTTGGTCGACGTGCACCGGATGCTGGGCATCTCCTACTACAAGGCCTGCTGTCCGGGGGAGATCGTGCTGCACGGGGAGCCGCTGTCCGAGGGGGAGGCCGATTTCTGGGACTGGGTGTATACCGCCGGTCTGGGTGAATTTTATTATCGCAACGGCCTGGACCCCCGCGGGCGGGTCCGTTTTCCCCGGCAGGGGCGGGACCGGGTGCCCATCGTCCTGCCCGAACCGGCGTCGGAACGGGTGTTGCTGCTGGTGGGCGGGGGCAAGGATTCGGCTGTTTCCCATGAAATCATCCGGGCGGCCGGGGTACCGATGGCACTGTTTTCCCTGGGCTCGGCCCCCTGGATCAAACAGCAGGCAGCGGCCTTTGGGGCGCCGCACCGGGTGGTGGGGCGTCGTCTGGACCCCGGGCTGTTTGCTCTCAATGCGGCCGGGGCCTACAATGGTCATATTCCCATCTCTGCCTGCATCGCTTTTATCAGTGTGGTGCTGGCCATGCTGGGGGGGTATCGGGCGGTGGTGGCCTCCAACGAACGCACCGCCTCCTACGGCAATCTGGTCTGGCATGGCATGGAGATCAACCATCAGTGGAGCAAGGGGCTGGCCTTTGAGCAGGCGTTTCAGGCTTGGCAACGGGCCCACTATGGGCAGGGTCCCGACTATTTCAGCCTGCTGCGTCCCCTGAGCGAACTGGCCATCTGCGGTCTGTTTGCGCGGCACGGGCGGTATTTCGACCATTTCACCTCTTGCAACGCCAATTTCCAACTGGGAGACACCACCCGAACCCCCCGCTGGTGCGGCACCTGTCCCAAGTGTGTTTTTGTCTATCTGATGCTGGCCCCGCATCTGGGCGAGGCCGCTTTGCACACCATTTTCGGGGCCAATCTGTTGGCCAACGCGGCCAATCTCTCTTTGCTGGAGGAGTTGGCCGGCATCCGGGGGCACAAACCGTTCGAGTGTGTGGGTACGCCGGAGGAGGTGTGGGCGGCCCTGGCCCGTCTGGATCAGGAGGGCCGCTTGCAGGCCACACCGGTGCAGGCCTGGTATGACGCGGTGTTGCGTGCGCGGGTGGTTGATCCCGTCGGTTTGTGGCAGGCCCAGATGGCACCGGACGGGGAATCCTCCCTTGGTGAGACATGGAGGGCGCGTCTGGATGCGTATCTGCGAACTCATTGACCGGCGCATCGGCATACTGGGCATGGGGGTGGAGGGCCATGCCCTGCTGACGGCGCTGCGTCGGGCCGGCCATGTGCGGGCGGTCCATCTGTTCACCGAACAGCCCTTGGCCCCGACCTCTGAGGCAGGGGAAGTGGCCTGCTGGGTGGGGGAGCAGGCCGGGTCGGGTCTGCAGGAGGTGGATCTGTTGATCCGTTCGCCGGGGTTTGCCCCGGCCCATCCGGTACGTCGGTTGGCGGATGATCGGGGGCTGTGGCAGACCACGCCCACCAACCTGTACCTGGCGGAGGTGCGCCATGCCGGTCTGCCGGTGGTCGGCATCACCGGCAGCAAGGGGAAGAGCACCACCAGCACCCTCTTGCATGACACCCTGCAAGAGGCCGGTTTGCCGGTCAGGTTGCTGGGCAATATTGGCGTGGCGGCCCTGGATCATCTGGAAGAGGTGCTGGCCGGGGGGGCGATCACCGTGCTGGAGTTGTCCAGTTATCAATGTGCCGATCTGGTGCTGGGGCCTTCGATTGCTGTCCTGTTAAACCTGTTTCCCGAGCATATGGACTGGCACGGTTCTGTGGCCGCCTATTACGGCGCCAAGATGCGCATTGCCACGACCCAGCGGCCGGGTGACCGGTTGCGCATCGACCAGCGGGCCGTGGGCTGGATGCCGGCACAGCGGGTGGTATGCCCGGAGGAGATGATTCACACGGCAGACGGCATCCATTTTGCGGATGGCTGGTTTTGTCGGGGGGAGGAGCGGTTGTTCAGCGATGCCCGGATGCGGCTGCCGGGCCGGCACAACCGGGAGAATGCCTGTGCGGTGTTGGCGGCTGCCGGGTTGTTGGGGGTGGGGGTTGCGCCGTTGCAGCAGGTCCTGGAGCGGTTTGCGGGGCTGCCGTACCGGTTGGCGGATTTGGGATATCATGGGGGTATCCAGTGGATCAATGATGCCATTTCGACGGCGCCGGAGGCCACGATGGCGGCTCTGCAAGCCTTTGCGCCACGGGTGGCGACCTTGATTGTCGGGGGGAAGGATCGGGGGTTTGATTATACGCCGTTGGTGGCGTTGCTGGCGGATTCAGCAGTGCGGCATCTGATCGTGCTGCCGGAGACGGGGGCGCAGGTGGCCGCGCTGGTGCGGCGGCAGGGTGCCGGGATGCCGGTGGTGCGCGAGGTGGACCATCTGGCCGAGGCGGTCCGGCAGGCCATGGCGGTGACGCCGGCGGGGCAGGTCTGTCTTTTTTCCCCGGGCGCGCCCAGCTACAATCAATATGCCAACTTCATGGATCGGGGCCGGGCGTTCGTCGAACTGGTGGAGAAGGAATCAGGACCACGCCGGCCACCGGGCGATTGACCCGCCGGTTGGCGGGCCAACTGACTGGCATGCCATGACTCAAGCCAGCCGGCCAACCCGCAAGGCCAGAGGCCATGCCACCGTACGGGGTTGCTCCGCATCCCCCCAACTGGCACGCAGATGCGGTTCAAGCAGACCGACCGGGTCACATCCCCTGGCCTGAATGTATCGGGCCGTGGCCGACCAACTGCGAAAGTATCCCAACAATTGCGACAGGGTCCAGCAGACATTCATCGTGAAGGCGGGTGTTGCAACCGGGCAAAACGGAAAAGCAAGCTCACGGTAGCCGTTCTCAACATGACGACGCTCTGACGGCCAGTATGGACCCACATCGTTTTGATAGAAACGCTGCACGAGGGCATCCACTGCATCATCAGCCACATGCAGGACCCCATAACTCCAAACCGCCAGCAATCCTGCCGGTTTCAATACGCGCCTGACCTCCGCGTAAAACGGCTCCAGGGCGAACCAGTGCAGTGCCTGAGCCACGACAACCAGATCGACAGACCGGTCATCCAACCCGCTGCCATCCGCCTGGGCTTGGCGGTACGTCACGCGGGGGTGCCAAACGGCCTGAGCGATTTGCGCAGCACTGGCATCTGTGGCCAACACGCATTTGAAAAGCCGGCCGAGTTCAATGGCAGCTTGCCCACTGCCGGCACCACAATCCCAGGCCAGGTCATGCGCTTCGCACTGGTTGGCCAGCCAATCGAACAGTGCCGATGGATAGGCCGGTCGGTGATGCAGATAGTGCGTTGCAACCGCCGAAAAATGGTCTTTGAAGCCGTTGGTCACGGTACGGTCCTCCTTGCCGGGTATGGCATGACAGAGGGGTTGCGCCTGCCGCTTCAGGTCGCGGGATGCCTGATGGGTTTGCGCAATCGCATACCATCGCGGGCATTCAGGCCCATCAACGACAGGTTGACGGCACCAGCCAGCAGCTCAACCGCCTGCACGCCGTAGAACAGGCCGTCCAACAGGCCGGCCTGGGCCCGCCATGACAGGTAGAAGGCCGCCGGCAGCAAGATTAACAGACCATTCAGGGCAATGACAGGCATGCGTCGGCGTTTTTGCCCAATCAGCGGATGCGTGCTGCCTTTGCCAAGGGCAAAACCGCTGCCGCCGGTGATCATCAACAGGGGAATCAACACAAGAACCCCGGAGACAATACTTTGCTTGACCCAGACCACCGTCTCAATCGACAGAAAAAGCTCCGAGATCAACGTGGATAACCAGAAGGTGGCGATGGTGAGCATGGCGAGCAGTCCGGCAAGGGCATGTATCCGGTTTTTCATGGGGCGTCTCTTTCCTCCGGGAGTAGGTGGAGTTCACGAATGCGGTTCAAAACGTGCAGAGCAGTGGTCAGTTCTTCGGCGGAAAAGGTCTGTCGCATCTGGCTGGCGTGTTGGTTCCACTCCTGTTCAATGCGTTGGTACAGCACCTTGCCGGCGGCGGACAGCCGATAGATGGGTGAACGTTTGTGGTAGGGATTGGCCAGTTTTTCAACCATCTCTTCATGGAGCAGCAGGTCGAGCTGTTTCTGGGCCCCCTGCCGGGTCACGCCCATCGTGACGGCCAGTTGCGGCGCGGAGAGGGCCCGGGGAGCACCGGCCAGAGCGCCCAACATCTGCCATCGGGCACTTGTCAGGTTAAAAGGGGCCGCAAAGCGGTCCCCCCAACTGAGCATCTGTCCGTTGGCACGAAAGATCTGCAGAATGATGGCAGTGAACTGGTCGTACGGTTCGGGTGGTGAATCGGACATGGTAGGCATCTTGTAAACTAGTTGTCAATATGGCATCCAGTTTACATATTGAAAAGTCCGTTGTCAATACGTCGATGTGGAGGTTTCCACATTTTCCGCCTGGCAAGATGTGGGTGAAGGGAAGCGGTTCGCCACCCGATCAAGAACAGCGCCACCGACTGCAACCGGCCTCGCCCCGGCATCAACCGCTCTTCCTGGTTGCACACAATGGATAACAAGGGGTGGGTCAGTGCTGTGAGTACTCGGCGGGTGGGTCAAGTCTGGTGAGCACATGTGGGGTGGGTGGGTCAATTCCAGTGAGCGTTGACACCGGTAACGTGAACCAAAAACAGCAGCCACTGGGTTGCACGCTCGTCACACCGACTCTTCCTCCCATCACCTCCACCAACTGCCTGACAATCGCCAGGCCCAGACCACTGCCACCCATCTCTCTGGATCGACTGGGATCAACCCGATAGAAACGACCAAACAACCGCGGATGATGCTCTTCGGGAATCCCTTCGCCATTGTCTTCCACAGCGATCATCATCTCATGGTTATGCTGTGGTTTGGCCCACAGCACGATCCGACTCCGAACGGGCGTATAACGAACAGCATTGCCGATCAGATTAAGCAGAACCTGTTCGACGGCAGAGGGGTCGGCAAACAGAGTCAGATCCGTCTCGATCCGATTGACCAGGGTGATCTCCCGACTTTCCAGCCAGGGGTGCAGTGACTCGGCGATTTGCCGGGTCATCGGCAACAACAAAAAAGACTGGCAACGCAACGGATAGCTGCCTGATTCCAAACGGGAGAGATCCAGCAAATGGGTAATCAGTTGTGACATGCGCAGCGCATGACGATAGATGGCCTCCACCAGGAAGTTGACATCCTCCGGTTCGTTGTCCCCATCCATCAGGGTTTCGGCATTCAAGCGGATGATGCTGACCGGCGTGCGCAATTCATGCGAAGCACTGGCGATAAAATCACGTTGCACCTGCTGGAGTCGATTCTTCTCGGTAATATCCCGCAATACCAGAATACACCCCTGGCCGTTGGCGGTGCAGGTGCCGGTGACCAATAGCTGCCTGTTGTCGCGCCCGGGCAGAGCAATCTCCTTGCGGCAGACCTCATCCAGGCGGGGCGGTACCAGCCCGCCCAGTTGATCTCCAGGAATCAACTCGGACAGATGGCGGGCAACCGGGCAGGATGCCAAACCAAAAAGGGTCATTGCCGCCTGATTGACCAGCAGAATCTGGCCAGCGCAGTCCACAGCAATCACGCCATCCAGGATGCCTTCCAGAATAATTTTCAACCGGTCCCGTTCCAGCGATACCGATGCCATGACCTCTTCCAACTGGTTCAGCACCAGATTGAAAGAGGTGGCCAGTCCACCCACCTCGTCTTGCGCATCGGTGACCAGGCGGTTGTTGCTCTGTTGCCCGGCAATGAGCCTGGCCTGTGTGACCAAACCGCGCAAAGGTCTGGTAAAGAGTCGGGCAGCCAGCCGGCTCATCAGGATGGCCAGCATGGCAGCAAACAAAGCCGGGAAAAAGACCAGGCCGCGCAATGAGGCAATCTCATCCTGGAGATCCTGCAGCGGGCGGGCGAGGCGAACAACCATCGCCTGCTCTCCCTGACGGATGGCATAGGCCAGGTAGAACAGATCCGTGTTGATCGTCGTGGAGCTGCGGGTGGCACTGCCCACACCATGAATCAGTGCTTCCGCCACTTCGGGTCGGTCACGATGATTGGCGATGGTGTGCAGATTTTCTGGCAATACTGCGGAGTCACCAACAACCCATCCTTTTTCATCGATGAAGGAGACCCGCACGGCCAATATGGCACCCAATTGGCCAGCCATCTCATGATACGCATCAGGGGTGACCGGCTTGGGTAGAGAGTGGAGCATCCATTCCATGGTCCGCAGATGACGCAGCAGATCGCTACGAATCAAATCCATGCGGACCGATACCACAATCTCCTCAACAATGACGCCAGCTACCGCCAACGAGAGAATGATGATGGTCAAAAAATAATAAAAAAGCCTACCCTGAATGCTTTGTTTCATGACAGGAATCGTCTTGCGGACCCGGAACACGCCAAACGGCAAGGAAGGTTTCGCCGGGCATCAGGGCACAGCCCGGAAACGGTAACCCACGCCGTGCACCGTCTCAATATACTCTTCGGCCTGTCCCAACTTTTTGCGCAACCGATCAATATGGACATCCACGGTTCGACTGTGCACATCGGAATCAACCCCCCATACATCATCCAGAAGGACTTCTCTGGTTTGCACTCTGCCCCGACGTTCCAAAAGCAGTACCAACAGTTTGAACTCCGTGCTGGTCAGGCGCACCTCCTGGTTGGCACACCAGACCCGGAAAGCAGCCACATCCAGGCGCAACGGGCCAAACTGCACCGCCTGCGGCACCGAGGCATCAGGGTCCTGTGTCGCGCGCCGCAACAAAGCCTGCACGCGCAGCATCAACTCGCGCATGCTGAAGGGTTTTACCATGTAGTCATCGGCACCCATCTCAAAACCGATGACCCGATCAATCTCTTCTCCCTTGGCGGTCAGCATCAGGATGGCGGTGGATTTGATGCGGGGGTCGGAGCGAATCCGTCGGCAGACTTCCAGACCGGACATGTCCGGCAATTGCAAATCCAGCAGCACCAGGTCAGGCGAGGGATTGCGTGCCATTTCCGTCAATGCCTGGGTGCCGTTCAGTGCCTGGCGGACTGTATGATTGCCCTTGCGCAGATTCAAGGCCAAGACTCTGACAAAATCCTTTTCATCATCGACAATCAAAACCGTTTTGGGCATGACAAACTGCTCCGGCATGGTAGTGTGGCCTGTCCTTCGATGTCCCGCATCCGAAACGAGCGCGCCATTTTCAGAACCTGTCGGCAACGAGAAGAAGAGACAGGCCACGACTCATGATAAAGGTTCCACTCAGGGTGTTGGCATCGGGACAAGAAAACCTGGGCCCGATGTCATCCGTAACGCCCCTCGATATAGTCGGCAGTCTCTCGATGAACGGGTGTCACGAACATTTTCTCGGTATCGGTGTGTTCCACCACCTTGCCCATGAGCATGAAAATACACTCATCGCTGGCCCGTCGTGCCTGAGCCATGTTGTGGGTTACCAGCAAGATCGAGTATTCGCCGCGCAATTCCCAGATCAACTCTTCGACGGCCGCTGTCCCCTTCGGATCCAGTGCCGAGCAAGGCTCATCCATCAACAGGACGGCAGGCTTGACCGGCAACAACCTTGCGATGCACAATTTTTGTCGTTCTTCCAGGGAAAGATCCTGCGTCGCCTTCCTTTTGAGCTTGTCTTTGACCTTATCCCACAATAACACCCGTTGCAAGGCGGCTTCGACAATTTCATCCTCCTCACTGACCGAAAGTTTTACATTCGGAGGACGATGGATGCGGTGCCCAAAAATGACATTGTCATAGATGGAAATCGGCAAGGGATTGGGACGCTGGAAGACCATGCCAACCTGCTTGCGCAATTGGGAGAGGTTGACATCCGGGTCGTAGACGTTTTTGTCAAGCACCTGAATCTCCCCGGTGATGCGTACATAACCCAGCCGCTCGTTGATGCGGTCCACACTGCGCAACACGGTGGACTTGCCACAGCCACTGGGTCCGATCATGGCCGTGATGATTCCCTTGCTGATCTCCAGATTGACATCAAATAACGCCTGGAAGTTGCCATACCACAGATTGAGGTTGACAGTCCTGATGGCGATTTCCTGTTGAGTTGCCTGCTTGTTCATGGCTTTCTTTCTGTCCTGGCAGTGGTTGGTGAATCGACCTATCCGAAACGGCCATTGATATAGTCGTCGGTGCGTTGATCGCGGACTTTTCCGCTAAAGAGGGCATCGGTATCGCCGACCTCGACGCAGGAATTGTTGAGAAAAAAGGCAGTCCGATCAGCCAGGCGGTTGGCCTGCTGGACAAGATTGGTCACCAGAATGATGGTCATCTGGTGTTTCAACTCTTTCAGAACATCCTCAATACGCATGGTGGTCACCGGATCGACGGCGATGGAAAATTCATCCAACATGAGTACTTCCGGATCCTGGGAAAGTGCCCGGGCAATGGTCAAGCGCTGTTGTTGCCCGCCGGACAACAAACTGCCCAGAGATCCCAGTCGATCTTTCACTTCATCCCACAGGGCAGCCCTCTTCAATGATCTTTCGACGATTTCATCAATCTGACTCTTTCCTGTGATACCGCGCAGGCGGGGTGACAGAGCAACATTGTCGTAGATGGAGAGAGGCAAACCAACAGGCAATGGAAAAACAACACCAATTTTACTGCGCAGGGCATAGACATTGCTCCAGGCAGTGACATCCACGCCGTTGAAAAGGATGGAACCTTGCACCTGCATGTTGCTGCGCATCATGTCCATCCGGTTGATGGCGTTCAAAAAAGAGGTCTTGCCACTGTTGGCCGGCCCGATGATGCCAAAAATTTGATTGACAGGAATGTCCAGATTGACCCCGGAAAGAGCAGTAAACTGGCCATAACGGACGGTCAGGTCACGGATGGCAATCTTGCTCGTGGGGGCAGGTTGATCAGCATGGCTATTCATTTGTATCTCTTCTCGCCGTATCGATTGTTGTCTGGGTGGTTACCATTTTTTCTTGCTGCGCAAATGCATGCGCAACCAAATGGAACAGGTGTTGATGACCAACACGATACCGAAGAGAACCAGAGCGACGCCAAACGGTATTTCCTCTGGTACGCCGGGCACCTGGGTGGAAATGGTGAACAGGTGTAACGCCAGCGCCATGGTTTGATCCATGACGCTGGAGGGCAGAAAAGGCAGAAAGAACGCCGCTCCAGTAAACATGATCGGAGCAGTCTCACCCGCAGCCCGGGAAACCTGCAGGATAATGCCGGTGAGAATACCCGTCAGGGCGTTGGGCAGCACCACATGCCAGATGGTTTGCCAACGGGTGGCACCCATGTTCCAGCAAGCCTCACGAAAGGCATGCGGCACCGATTGCAGTGACTCCCAGGAGGCGACAATCACCACCGGCAGGGTCATGACCGCCAACGTCAGGCTGGCGGCCAGAATGCTGGTGCCGAGACGGAAAAAAGCGACAAAGGCACCCAGTCCAAACAGGGCATGCACAATGGAGGGCACGCCCGCCAGATTGATGGTCGCCAGATTGATCACCCGGGTCAGCCAGTGATCCTGTGGTGCGTACTCGCTCAGATAAATGGCCGCCGCGACGCCAAGAGGCACAGAAGCCAGCAGGGAGATGACCACCAACCAGATCGTCCCCAGCAAAGCCGGAAAAATACCACCGGCAGTCATGCCATTGCTGGGAAAAGTGGTCAGGAAACTCCAACTGATCGCTCCTCCTCCCTTGTCAACAAGCGTGATGATGATCAGCACCACCGGCACGACCAACACGGTTGCCATGATGCCGAACAGAACCATGAACAGCTTCTGCACCTGGACATTTTTAAGGTTGATGGGCTCTGCCTGAAATCGAGAGGGTGTATGGGTTGCAGTTTGATTCATGGCGGTTCTCACTGGTTTTTGATCCCCCGCACGATCAGGTCGGCGGTCATGTTGATGATGAAGGTAATGCTGAAGAGAAAAATCCCGATGGCAAACAAGGCCTGATAATGGTCGGAGCCAACCGGCGTTTCACCCAATTCTGCAGCAATGGTCGCCGTCAGGGCTCGGATGGAATCGAACACGCTGCCGGGAATGGTCAGGGCATGACCACTGGCCATCAGCACGGCCATGGTTTCACCAAAAGCCCGGCCAACCCCCAACAAAGCAGCTGAAAGCAAGCCATTCTTGGCGGCAGGCAAGACCACCTTGTAGATCACCTGCCATTGGGTGGCACCCAGTGCCTCGGCAGCCTCGCGGTAGGTGTCCGGTACGGCCTTGAACGCATCCTCGGCAATGGAGGTGATGATGGGAGCTGCCATCAATCCCAGAATGATTCCTGAGTTCAGAACATTCAGGCCGATGGGTACATCGAAAGTATCGATAATCAGTGGGTTCATGATCATCAGACCGATAAAGCCCCACACCACCGACGGAATGGCGGCCAGCAACTCGACGATCACCTTGAGCCACTCACGGGTTCTGCCACGGGCAAACTCGGCGATAAAAATGGCGGTGCCAAAAGAAAACGGCACAGCCACTGCCATGGAGATCGCCGTGACCGCTGCCGTTCCTGCCACCATGGCCAAGGTGCCGTAGGTTGCCTGGGTGGCAGAGGTCGGTCGCCATTTCGGAGACAGGAAAAACTCTGCCCAGTCCAGTTGATGAACGATAAAGCCGGACCCCTCCTTGAAAACGAAGATGAAGATTCCCAACACAAAAATGACGGCGGATATTCCACAGACAAACATGAAGCTTTGAAACAGCTTGTCGATATACCAATCCCGATTGCGCCCATCCCCGACCGCAACCAGAGTACTCGTTTTCTCCAATGGCATGGTCATGTCACACCCCTTCATCCCCGTTGAGAAGCTCCATCAACTGGGCGAGATTGGCCAGCAGGGCGCGGTAAATCTCTTCAAAACGCGCCGCATTCGCACCAAGAGCGTTCGCACCGGGCAGTTGTCCCAGATCCCACTCCAGCACAACGGTATGAAACGGCACCTGCAAATCCTGTTGCCGGACTGCGCCATTCAGACCAACGATGATATGGACATCTTCCAGCTCGGGAATGATTTGTTGGAGATCTTTTGGTTGCATGTTCTGCATGTTGAAACCGTGGTGCCGCATGAAGTCGACCATGGCCGGGCTGCATTCGGCAGCCGGTCCAAAGGCGGCACTGCGAAAGCGGGCCTGCTCACCATATCCCTTGCGGGCGATCACCTCGGCCATCGGGGCGAGCATGGTGTTGTCAGCATCCAGAAACAGAATGTTGTGAATGCGCGGCGGCACGGTTTCGCCTGTCAGGATGAACAGAATCTCTTCGCAAACGTTGGCCGCCCGGTTGCTGACCCGCTCCAGCATGTAGGAAATGCTTTGCAAGTCGAGCATCCGCATCGCCATTTCCCGGCCGCCCTCCTTTTCGCATGAGGAGACCAAATCCTCCAGGACGACGTTCATATCCAGGCTGACCTGGCCGGATGCCTTCATGGTGGCGCGAGCCAAATCGACATTGTCCGTGGCAAAAGCGACCATGCTTTGCCGCTGGATAGCCTGTGTATGGTCAGCCATGTTTTTCAGGTCTTGCAAAACGGTCCCCTCGGGGGGGTGCCGCAGGTGAATGACCTCTCTGGAGATGGTCCTGGCATAGTCTCCCATGCGTTCCAGTTCCATGACCATCTGAATAACCGAGGTGACCATGCGCAAATGGCCAGCACTGGGCAGATGGCGAACAATAAAATTGTGACACTGCTTGTTGAGACGTGCGCACTGTCGGTTGACGGGAAAATCACGCAGCACAGTCATGTCGGCCAGTTGCTTGTTTCCCGTGAACAATGCGGTCAGGCTGTCGGCCAGTGCCTGGCCCACCATCTCCCCCAATTTGACCACCTCTTCCTTGATCGCAGCCACATCTCTTTGCAGCTTTTCCTCATAAATAGGCATCTCTACACCATCTCCATTCCGTTAGTCTGTTGAGCAAGGGCACTCGTTTATTCATCCATCATCGTCGTTGAAGTCACTTGCAGGCAACAGGCTTGGCTGGGGCATACCCTTTTGAGCTCACCAGACACTGACCATCCTTGGCCATGATCCAATCCAGATAGATCTTGATCTCGCCGGTCGGTTCGCCGTTGGTATACATGAAAAGCGGTCTGGCGATTGGATAGGTTTTATTGACAGCGGTCTCCATACTGGGAGCCACCGCCGGGGCAGCATCATCCTTTTTGATTGCCAGCATTTTGGTCGTGCTGTCGGCATAGGCCATACCGCTGTAGCCGATTGCGCAAGGCGTCTTGCCGACCAGATCAACCACATCCTTGGAACCATGCATGTCACGGGTTCCCATGACAAAATCTTTCTTGTGCAGCACCGCCTCACGGAAATATTCGTAAGTGCCGGAGTTGTTCTGCCGGGAGATCAAAATCACCTTTTGCCCCTTGCAAGCGGGCACCTCAACACCCAACTGTTTCCAGTTGTTGAGATCGCCACCGTCGCCGTACATGCGGGCCAACTGGGTCAGGGAGATTTCGTTCAGGGGATTGCTCTTGTGCACGAAAACACCGAGCGCATCGTAACCGACGACCAGTTCCTTGGGATGAATGTTGTTTTTCTCTGCCAGTTTGATCTCTTTCGGCTCGATCTGACGGCTGGAATTGGCAATATCCACAGTGCCATTGAGCAGAGCGGCGATTCCGGTTCCGCTGCCACCACCGGTGACGGCAATGGCCACATCCGGCTTGACCTTCCGATACTCTTCGGCCAGTGCCTGGGCCACGTTGACCAGGGTATCCGAACCCTTGTTCTGAATCATGGTGCCGGCCAACCCGGTCGAAGCCAGGGCCAGCAGGGCAGCGGCGGCAAGAGCAACAAACGGTTTCTTTTTCATAATCATTCCTTTGTGGATGGTTGGTTGAACAGTCGGGAAGAAGAATAACAGACAGATTTGAAAGTTTGATCAAGCAAATGTAAATAATTTGTTAAACTTTCGCGCTTTGTCAGTCACGGGGTTTGCGGGTTCAGCGTGAATGGTACACCAGTGAAGTCGTCTCGTCGGTTGCCGACGAAACAGTATGGGGCGAGGGAGACGATCATCCGGCCCATGTCTGGTTTCACGCCAGGGGCACGACCGGGGTAGAAAGTTGTTGCGCACGGATGCCCTGTGCGGGTACCATATCCCCACTGGGTGGTGTGCGAAAGGTGTGAAATCTCAAAGCATGACGACAGCCATTTGCCTGCATTCCGCCCGCTTGCATGCCTGATAGCCGGTGCATCCAGGGCGTTAAAAATACCACCATGGCACCTTGATGAGCAACCAGCCATCCTTCGATTTGCGCAGTTTGCTCTCCGACACCCTGTCGGCTCCCCTGGTTTTGCCCATGGAAAACGAGCCCACGGGTTCCCTTGCCCACATTCCCAATACCTCTCTGCTCCTGGATGGCGAATTTCATCGCGTTGGCAGCGATCTGCTCATTATCGGGCCGGACGGGGCCCGTTTTACCGTTGAGGGATATTTTTCCGCCGATCATCTGGCCACCCTGACCACGGCGGATGGCCGGTTCCTGTTGCCGGAGACAGTCAATCTGCTGCTGGTTTCAGACACCTCCCGTCTACCTGGAACCCTGGTGGCCGGGCCGGACATGGTGGTTGAGGCCGGCAACCCCATCGGAACGGTGGGGGAGATCACCGGCAAGGCGACCGCCAAAAACAAGGCAGGCGTGGTGCGCGACCTGGTCAAGGGAGATTCAATTTTCCAGGAGGATGTCATCAAGACCGAGGCCGGTGGCCTGATCAAGCTGGCCTTCCGGGACAACACCCAGCTGCAGTTGGGTGAAAATGCCAATATTGTCCTGAACAAATACAGTTACAACCCGGATGCCAAAGAGGGCCATTTTGAGGCCACGGTGACGCGGGGCATGTTCAAGTATGCCAGTGGCGATCTGGCCAGGCAGCATACGGGACGCCATACCCTGCTCAAGACCCCCACCGCCCAGATTGGTGTGCGCGGGAGCGAATTGCAGGGTGAGGTGACGGCGGACGGGCAGACTACCGTGGTCCACACCTCCGGCATCCTGGATGTGGCCGATGCCCAGGGACATGGGACCGTCACCCTGTTGCAACCCGGCATGGCGACGGTGATCACCACTGGAGAACCGCCGAAGCAACCGTTCCAGGCGCCACCCACCATGATGAACGCCTTTGCCAGCCAGTTGCCGCCAAAACTGCCGGACAGGAAGGGGGATGACGCCAAGGACAAGGATGCGCCCCAGGACAAAAAGGGGCCTGACGCCAAGGCCGATCCCAAGGCCGAAAAAGCCGCAGATGCCAAAGGGGAAAAGGCAGCGGACGGCAAAGGCGAGAAAGCAGGCGATGGCAAAGGGGAGAAAAAGCCGGAGGCCAGGGACGAAAAGAAGGCGGACCCCAAAGAAGACAAGCCGGCGACAGAGGCCAGGGATGCCCACGACTCGGGAGCCAAGGCAGACTCCAGGGAGGTTAAGCCAGCCGACAAGCCGACGGACAAACCGGCGGACAAACCGGCGGACAAACAAGTCGATGCGGACAAGTTAGCGGAAACGCATGATGCACCCAAACCACCTGCGGAGGCGGCCAGGCACGAGCCGGCCCCTCCCCCGGTGGAGGCAGCGCCCCCTGCTGCCCCCCCTGTTCTTCCACCATCTCCGCTCGGGCCGTCTCTGAGCGACAGCTACAACACCATGCACCAGGCCGGGGAGGGCCGGTTGGGTATCGTCGAGACACCTGCTGCCGCACCGCCTGCTCCGCCACATCCTCCCCCACCGCCACCGCCGCCGCCGCCACTACCACCGCCGCCGCCGGTTGTCACCCCACCACATGTAATAGAACCGCCAGTCACAAACCATCCTGCGCCCCCGGCAGCGTTACCGCAGCCCGGTACGAAGTCGTCGTCTTCAACATCATCTGAGACCAGTTCTTCCCTGACTGGTGTGCTGGTGGACGGTCCAGTTGGAGGTGTCGAGTTTCGCACCTCTTCTGCGCCCGACAAGGTGCTGACCGGTCCGGATGGCAGTTTCCACTATCAGAGCAATGATACGGTATTTTTTTCCATCGGCACCATTGTCCTGGGTCAGGCCAATGGCAGCGCGCTCCTGACGCCGTTGCACCTGACCGCCGGCAACTTGGCTGCCACCACCAATATTCTCCGTCTGCTGCAAACCCTGGATGCGGGTCATGATCTGCGCGATGGCATCACGATCAACCATGCGACGCTCTCTGCCGCCCGTGCCGTGACCGGCTTGAACCCTCTGGCCGACAGTGTCAGCGATTTTGAGACACATTACAACAATAACACTGATTTCGTCTCTGTTGTCGGTCGGAGTTTGATCCCTGCTGTGGAGGCATGGGAGCATTTTCGGATGAGCGGCCATGGTCCGCCCGACGTGGTTCCGACGGGTGGGGTGACCATCTCCGGGAGCATGGTGCACGGCGCTGTGCTGGTGGCGCATACCGGCACCCTGACCGACGCCGATGGATTGGGCACCCTTACCTACCAATGGCAGGTCTCTGCGGATGGGCTGCACAACTGGGCCAGCATTGCCGGCAACGCGACGACCAACAGCTTTACGCTGACCCAAACCGAGGTGGGTCAGTATCTCCGGGTGCTGGTCAGCTACCGGGACGGGTATGGCACCCTGGAACAGGTGGCCAGCGGTGCGACCGCTACCACCATCTTTCCGTCTCCCTCCCTGGTCATCACCAGTAACGTGGCAGCCGTCAAGGCGGGTGAGACGGCAACCATCACCTTTACCTTCAACACGGACCCGGTTGGCTCATTCTTCTGGGATGGTTCGACAGGAGATGTCGTTGTCACTGGCGGAACCCTGGGTGCCATCAGTGGTGCGGGGTTGACCCGCATCGCCACATTCACGCCCACGCCTGGCACCGCTGCCGGTTCTGCCAGCATTACCGTGGCGTCCGGCCTGTATACCGATGCGGCTGGCAATACTGGTGGAGCGGGTACCACGCCGAGTATCAGCATCGATACCCTGGCACCGACTCTGGCCATCACCAGCAACGTGGCAGCCGTCAAGGCGGGTGAGACGGCAACCATCACCTTTACCTTCAGCGAGGACCCGGGTGGCTCGTTCCTCTGGAACGGCACAACGGGTGATGTGGTTGTCACTGGCGGCACACTGGGTTCCATCAGCGGAACCGGCCTGACACGCACTGCCATCTTCACCCCCACTGTGGGTACCGCTTCTGGTTCCGCCAGCATTACCGTGGCATCGGGCGTCTACACGGATGCGGCTGGCAATGCGGGCGGATCTGGCGCCACGCCGAGCATCAGCATTGACACACTGGCACCGACCCTCTCCTCCAGCACCCCGGCAGACAATGCCACGGGCGTGGCAGCCACCAGCAATATTGTCCTGACCTTCAGCGAAAATGTGGCAGCTGGCACAGGCAATATGATCGTCAGCAATGGTGTGGACACTCGCACCATTGCTGTCAGTGATGCAACCCAGGTGACGATCAGTGGTACAAGCGTTACCATCAACCCAACGGCTGATCTTCTCTACAGCACCACATATTATGTGCAGCTTGCCGGTGGCGTGATCCGGGATGCGGCTGGGAATCATTACGCTGGCATCACGGATACAACAACGCTGAATTTCGCAATAGCGCCAGCCAGTGTCATGAATCTCTCCACTCTCAACGGCGCTGCCGGATTTCGGTTGGATGGTTTGGTGGCAGGAGACAATGTTGGCTTTTCTGTTCAGTCGGCAGGAGATATCAATGGGGATGGGTTCGATGATCTGGCTGTGGGTGCAATGCTTGCCGATCCCAATGGGCTGGCGAATGCCGGTTCCGGTTATGTGATCTTTGGAAAATCGACCGGTTTTGCATCCACGCTCAATCTCGCGACGCTCGATGGCAGCAGTGGTTTCCGCCTGGATGGCGCAGCGGCCAATGATTGGGCCGGGCGTTCGATCAGTTCGGCGGGAGATGTCAATGGGGATGGCTTTGGCGATCTGATTATGGGCGCACAATATGCCGATCCCAACGGGATAACCAATGCCGGTTCCAGTTATGTACTCTTTGGCAAGGCAACCGGATTTGCTTCCGCACTCAATCTTTCCACACTGAACGGCACGAGCGGGTTCCGTGTGGATGGTGCAAGTACAAATGACTTTTTTGGCTTGTCTGTCAATTCAGCAGGTGACATCAACGGCGATGGTCTGGACGATCTGATCTTCGGCGCACTGTTTGCCGATCCCAACGGTCAGACTGATGCCGGTTCCGGTTATGTGGTTTTTGGCAAGGTATCGGGGTTTGCTTCCGCGCTGGATCTTTCTTCCCTCAATGGCAATACCGGCTTCCGTCTGGATGGCGTGACGGCGGGCGACAGTGTTGGTCGACACGTCAATGCGGCGGGAGATGTCAATGGGGATGGATGGGGTGATTTGATTGTCGGCGCACCCGGCAATGCCAGTTCCAGCTATGTGGTGTTTGGCAAGGCATCCGGTTTTGCCTCCACCATCCAGCTTTCTGCTCTCGATGGCAATGCCGGCTTTCGCCTGGACGGTATGACAGCCGGTGATCTGTCTGGTTTTTCTGTCAATTCAGCAGGAGATATCAATGGCGATGGGCTGGACGACCTGGTGATTGGAGGGTGGGGTGCTGATCCGAATGGTCAGACCAATGCTGGTTCCAGTTATGTGGTGTTTGGTAAAACGACCGCCTTTTCCTCTGTGATCAATCTGTCGACGCTGAATGGGAGTACCGGTTTTCGGTTGGATGGGGTGGCGACGAACGACTATTCCGGCAATGCGGTCAGCTCAGCCGGTGATGTGAATGGAGACGGATTTGACGATTTGATTGTTGGCGGGCATGGGGCTGATCCGAATGGTGTCACCAATGCCGGCTCCGGCTATCTGGTGTTTGGCAAAGCTTCCGGTTTTGCATCGGTCATCCATTTGTCTGCACTGGATGGCAACATCGGATTGCGTCTGGATGGCGTAGCCGCCAATGATATTGCAAGCTTTGCCGTCAGTACCGCAGGCGACATCAATGCAGATGGTTATGGCGATCTGATCATCGGTGCGCATGCGGCCGATCCGAATGGTACGGATTCCGGGTCTGCATACGTACTCTTCGGCAATAACATGGCCGGTGCCGTCACATTCCTCGGCACCAGCGGTGCCGACACTCTCAGTGCCGGTACATCGGCGGCAGAACGCTTCGTCTCCGGCGGTGGCCACGACACCATGACCGGCGGTGGTGGTGCAGATGTTTTTTATGGTGGTGCAGGCAACGACGTTATCACTGTTGCCGACCTGATCTTCCAGTTGGTGGACGGAGGCAGCGGCACGGATACCCTGGCGTTGTCTGGTACAGGCATGACGCTGACCCTGGCCAACGTCCGTGGCAAAGTGGAGGGCATCGAAAAGATTGATCTGACCGGAAGCGGCAACAACATTCTGATGCTTGCGCCGCTGGATCTGCTCAGCCTCTCTGATCTGAGCAATACCCTGACGGTTGCAGGCAATGCCGGGGATGTGGTTAACGCGGGTACCGGCTGGACCGATGGTGGTGTGGTTGGTGGATATCATGTGTATACGGCTGGACAGGCGGTGTTGAATGTGGCGACTGCAGTAGCGACTGTGGCCATGCCAACACCGGCCAGTGTCATCAACCTTTCCACTCTCAATGGCAGCACCGGGTTTCGCCTGGATGGGCTGACGGCGGGTGACAGGACGGGCTGGGTCAGTTCGGCGGGAGATGTCAACGGGGATGGGTTTCATGATTTGATTGTCAGTGCAGACCATGCCGCTCCGAATGGTGCGAACTCTGGCTCCGCTTATGTAATCTTTGGCAAGTCGTCGGGATTTGCTGCCACCCTCAACCCGACCACCTTGGACGGCAGCACCGGTTTTCGTCTGGATGGCGTGGCGACGGGTGACTTCGCGGGTATTTCAGTCGGTTCGGGGGATGTCAACGGCGACGGTTTTGCTGACCTGGTCATTGGAGCCTTGAATGCCGATCCGAACACTCTCGCCGATGCAGGCTCCAGCTATGTGGTATTCGGGAGGGCAACGGGATTTGCCGCCGCGATCAACCTCTCCAGCCTGGATGGCACGACCGGTTTTCGTCTGGATGGGGTGGCGGCGGGTGACCTGGCGGGCGGGACACTCTGCTCGGCGGGGGATGTCAACGGCGATGGTCTGGATGACCTGTTCATTGGGGCGCAGTATGCCGATCCGAATGGCCAGTCCGCTGCCGGTTCCAGCTATGTGGTGTTTGGCAAGACCTCGGGTTTTGGTTCTTCGATCAATCTTTCCACTCTCGACGGCGCGACCGGTTTTCGTCTGGACAGCGCGGCGGCGGGTGACCGGTCGAGTTACGCAATCGGCTCGGCGGGGGATGTCAACGGCGACGGTTTTGCGGACATGATTGTCTCGTCGCCACCCAATACCGGTCACAGCTATGTCATATTTGGCAAAGCATCGGGCTTTGCTGCCTCGATCGCTCTTTCCTCTCTGGATGGCAACACCGGGTTCCGCATGACGAACGGCATTGCCTGGACGGCCCGGTCGGCCAGTTCGGCGGGGGATGTCAATGGGGATGGTTTTGGCGACGTGATGGTGGGATTGCATGGGGCCAACGGTGGCGCGGGTGCCAGCTATGTTGTGTTTGGTCATTCGGGGAGCTTCAATTCCAGCATCGACCTCGGTACTCTCGACGGCAACACCGGGTTTCGTTTGAATGGCTCGGTGGCAAACAGCTCGATGGCTGTTTCAAACGGGCTGGCTTCGGCGGGAGATATCAATGGCGATGGTTTTGATGACCTGCTGATCGCCGCAGGCCATACCCAATTGAATGGCGCAAACTCCGGTTCCACCTATGTGGTATTCGGGCACGCCTCCAGCTTCAGTTCCGCGATCAACCTCTCCGCTCTCAACGGCAGCACCGGTTTCCGCCTGGATGACGCCGCAGGGAGTCATAGTGCCTATGGGGAGATGGCAGTCCGTTCGGCCGGGGATATCAACGGGGATGGGTTCGCCGACCTGATGGTTGGAGCGGCCAGCACCAACGGTGGTGCAGGGGCCAGCTACATCATCTTCGGCAGCAACTCCACCAGCGCAGTCACCTTCCTCGGCACATCCGGTGCCAACACCCTGAACGCAGGCACCTCGGCGGCAGAACGCTTCGTCTCCGGCGGTGGCAACGACACCATGGCCGGCGGTGGCGGCGCGGATGTGTTTCATGGCGGCGAAGGCAATGACATCATCACGGTTTCCGATCTGGCCTTCCAACGGGTGGATGGCGGTACGGGAACAGATACCCTGGCGTTGGCCGGTGCCGGGATTATCCTCACCCTGTCTGCGTTGCGTGGAAAGATTGATGCCATCGAAACCATCAACCTCACCGGCAGCGGCAACAACACCCTGACTCTGACTGCCTTGGATGCGCTGAATTTGTCGGATTCCAGCAATGTGTTGAAAGTGGATGGGAATGCGGGGGATGTCGTCAACGCAGGTGCGGGTTGGACGGACGCTGGTGTCAGCGGCGGATATCATGTTTACACGCAGGGACAGGCCATATTGCAGGTGGCGACGGCAGTGACGTTGTCACCTCCCAGTATTATCCCACTTTCTGGACTGAATGGCAGTACCGGGTTTCGGTTGGATGGGGTGACGGACAATGATTATTCGGGGGCTTCTGTCAGCTCTGCCGGAGATGTCAATGGAGACGGTTTTGATGACCTGATTGTGGGAGCAAAAGGGGCCAACCCGAATGTCTCAGTCTCTGGTGCCAGCTATGTGGTATTCGGCAAATCGTCCGGTTTCAGCTCTGCCATCAACCTCTCCAGTCTGGATGGCAGTACAGGATTTCGTCTGGATGGCGTGACGGCAGCTGATCAGTCGGGTATTTCAGTCAGTTCATCGGGAGATGTCAACGGGGATGGTTTTGATGACCTGATTGTGGGAGCACACAAGGCCGACCCGAATGGTTCAGCCTCTGGTGCCAGCTATGTGCTGTTTGGCAAAGCGTCTGGTTTCGGCCCCGCCATCAACCTCTCCAGCCTGGACGGCAATACTGGCTTTCGTTTGAATGGCGTGGCGTCGCAGGACTATTCGGGCCAGTCGGTCAGTTTGGCGGGAGATGTCAACGGGGATGGTTTCGATGACCTGATTGTGGGCGCAGACCGGGCCGACCCGAATGGCACCAGCTCGGGTGCCAGCTATGTGGTGTTTGGCAAATCGTCTGGTTTCAGCTCTGCCATCAACCTCTCCAGCCTGGACGGCAATACCGGCTTTCGTTTGAATGGCGTGGCAACGCTTGACCGGTCGGGCTTTCCGGTCAGTTCGGCGGGAGATGTCAACGGGGATGGTTTTGATGACCTGATTGTGGGAGCATACGGCGCCGACCTGAATGGTTCATACTCGGGTGCCAGCTATGTGGTGTTTGGCAAGGGGTCTGGTTTTGGCTCGGCAATCAACCTTTCCAGCCTGGACGGCAATACCGGCTTTCGTTTGAATGGCGTGGCGGCGGATGACCGGTCGGGTTGGTCGGTCAGTTTGGCGGGAGATGTCAACGGGGATGGTTTTGATGACCTGATTGTGGGAGCATTCAAAGCCGATCCGAATGGCATTGACTCGGGTACCAGCTATGTGGTGTTTGGCAAGGGGTCCGGTTTTGGCTCGGCAATCAACCTTTCCAGTCTGGACGGCAATACAGGCTTTTGTTTGAATGGCGTGGTGGCGGATGAGAGATCGGGTACTTCAGTCAGTTCGGCGGGAGATGTCAACGGGGATGGTTTTGATGACCTGATTGTGGGAGCACCCTGGGCCACCCCGAATGGGACATACTCTGGTGGCAGCTATGTGGTGTTTGGCAAAGCGTCTGGTTTTGGCTCTGCCATCAACCTGTCCAGCCTGGACGGCAATACTGGTTTTCGTTTGAATGGTGTGGCGACGGAAGACTATGCGGGCCAGTCGGTCAGTTCGGCGGGAGATATCAACGGGGATGGTTTTGATGATCTGATTGTGGGAGCACACAAGGCCGACCCGAACGGTTCATACTCTGGTTCCTCCTACATCATCTTCGGCAGCAACTCCACCAACGCAGTCACCTTCCTCGGCACCAGCGGTGCCGACACCCTCAGTGCCGGTACATTGGCGGCAGAACGCTTCGTCTCTGGCGGTGGCAATGACACCATGACCGGCGGTGGTGGTGCGGATGTGTTCCACGGTGGGGAAGGCAACGATACCATCACAGTTTCAGACCTGACCTTCCAGTTGGTGGACGGCGGAACGGGAAGCGATACCCTGGCGTTGTCGGGTGCCGGGATGACTTTGACGCTGGCCAGTCTCAGAGGAAAAATTGAAGCCATCGAACGGATTGACCTTACCGGCAGCGGGAACAACACCTTGGTCTTGACGGCGTTGGATGTGCTGAATTTGTCGGATTCCAGTAACACGTTGAAGGTGGACGGGAATGCCGGGGATGTGACCAGCATGGAGGGTATTTGGACGGACGGAGGTGTCATCGGCAGCTACCACGTCTACACCCGTGGTCAAGCGACGCTGCATTTGTCTGATGCGGTAACCGGTGTGTTTGTTGTGACAGACGCGTTGCTTTTGCGTGGGATTGGCCTTTTCAACCCGACGGTGGCTGTCCAGTCTGGTGGCTCATTGACCATTGATGCTGCTGCCATCTCCGGGAGTTCCGCCACCCAGACCTTTAATGGCCATTTGAGCAATGCCGGAACCTTGACCTTCAACACGGACTCCGCCAGCTACAACGCCACCCTGACCATGGCAGCAGGAACGACCCTGACCAACAGCGGTCTGATCACCCTGGCGGGC
>JAMOAX010000165.1:0-5675 GCA_039908555.1 Magnetococcus sp. DMHC-8 | reverse complement strand
CGATTGCGGGTCCAGGGGGGTCACCCCCCTGGCGGGTCCAGGGCAGCGCCCTGGGACTTTGCCGTTGCCGTTGCTTTTCAAAGAAAGCCGCAGCCGGTGTTTGCTGCGGCGCTTTTCAACATGCGCCGCAGGCAGGCTGGCGGGATCGTAAAAGTTTGTTATCACATACTGGATCATGAATGAAATGTTGACAGCGATAGAAAGCGAAGAGGCTCCCCGGGCGATTGGTCCCTACAGTCAGGGTCTGCGGGTTGGGCAGTGGCTGTTTTTGTCCGGGCAAATTCCTCTGGACCCGGCGGATGGGGTGTTGTGTGCGGGGGAGGTGGTCGGGCAGACTGTCCGGGTCATGGACAACCTGACGGCGGTGCTGGCAGAAGCCGGCGCCGGGTGGCAGCAGGTGGTCAAGACCACGATCTATCTGGTTGATATGGAAGATTTTGCGACAGTCAATGGGGTGTATGCCCGTTATGTGCAGTCGCCGTATCCAGCCCGTTCCACCATCGGTGTGGCGGCTCTGCCCCGGGGGGCCAGGGTGGAAATCGATGCCGTGGCTTGGTTGCCAGCATAACGCCTTTATCCTGCTCGCCCGGCAGGGCGCCCGATCCAGTCTGCCTGCGGCGCATGTTGAAAAGCGCCGCAGCAAAAAGCGGCTGCGGCTTTTTTTGACAAGCAACGGCAACGGCAACAGCAACGGCAAAGTCCCAGGGCGCTGCCCTGGACCCGCCAGGGGGGTGACCCCCCTGGACCCGCACATGTTTTTCCATCCAGGTCAGCCGGGTTCCCGGCATCAGGGAACCGTTTTGGTTCCGGTCGAATAGGTAAACTTGATCACCTCTGCCAGGCGGGGCGGAGGCGTGTTGGTGGTCAACACCCGGGACAACTTGCCGTTCAACCCCTCGATGACCTCATCGCTTTCGTCCACCACCATGTCCGCAGCAATCCACTCCGGGTCATCCACCGGCACGCCCCGATAATGGATGGATTGGACATCCAGGGCTTCCCGTTCCAGGATGCCCAGGGCCAACCGCTGCAACCGCTCCACATGGTCATCGGAAATGCCGAACTTTTCCAGCAGGGCCGCGCTCTTGGCAATGGCCTCGGTCTCTTCGAGGGGCCGTTCGGGGTTGAGATGGCTCCAGCGCTGAATCCACCGCACCCCGTCCTGGATGCGCCCGGTGGCCAGCGAGGTGACGATCAACTCTGCCAGTGCGCCCAGATCGCCATCATTTTGGGAATAGATGGCCTCGTATTGCAGGCGGGCTTCGGCATGGTAGCCCAACCGTACCAGGCAAACCCCATAGCCGCGTCGTACCTCCGTGTCGTGACCGCTGTGCCGCAAGGCATTGGTAAAGCGGGCACGCATGACGGCCTCATCGCCGCGCAAGGTGGCCAGCAACCCCAGCAGGTAGTAGGCCCGGACCGGTTCGGTCCGGCAAAAACCGCGGACCACCTTTTCCAGGCGCCACAGTTCAAACTCCAGCATCTCCATTCCGACCGATGATCCCCACAGTTCCTGCAGGCGTATCAGAACTCCATCCAGTATGGCATCCGTTTGCGCAGTCATGGCTCCACCTTGATCAGGCTACACACCATTATAAAAAAATTCCCTATTCAAGTTATCGGACTGTCGCACACAATCTTGAGAAAAAAATGCACGTCGACGCAAAAAAAAATGGTGCCCGTTGAGACAGACGTGCTGCCGGTTATTTCATGTTATTGCGGGTCCAGGGGGGTCACCCCCCTGGCGGGTCCAGGGCAGCGCCCTGGGATTTTGCTGTGGCTTTTCAGAAGAGCCGCAGCCGCTTTTTGCTGCGGCGTTTTCAGCATGCGCCGCAGGCAGGCCGGCGGGTTTTGACACCCTGTTGGAAGAAACGATGATAAAGCCTCAATCCCGCAGCCGGTGCGCCTGTTTTTGCCATTTCAGCAGGAAAGAGACCAACTCATGGACATTGGTGGTGGGGGAGCAGGGATTTTCCGGGTTGGCGAGGCGGGAGAGGCGCTGGCTTCTGAAGAGAGCCTTGGCCATGCCGGGTTGTGCGGCGGCGAACAGTTCAACGGGGTTGTGCAAGGGGGTGGTGGCAAGGCAGCGTTGCAGTTGGGCATCGACCCAGGTGGACAACTGGTCGAGGCTGTCCCAGCGGCTGGTCGGCAGATCCATCCAGTGAAGCAGCAACCAGACATGAAAAGAGGGAATGGAGACAATGTTTTGCAGACTGATGTCGTATGCGGTGGCGCCGGCCTGGCAGCGGGAAGAGGGTGGCAGGCGCGCATCGTCCGGATGCGCCTGGCAGACCACGACATAAAACCGCCGAAACGGACCATGGGCCAGACAGGCCTGCAGACCGTTGGCCAGGATGGCCGCCGGTTCTTCTGCGGCACAGTGGGAGAGCGTGACGGTCTCCTCGATCTGCAGATGGCGGAGCAGGCCGGTCAGATAGGGCGCGGAGCGTGCGCCGCAAGAGATCAGGATGCCGCCCCGCTGGTTGCACGACGGGGGACGACGTTCCAGAGAGGGGGCAGACCGTTCCAGGGTGCCCCTGCCGTATCTGCCGACCGCCCGCCACCCCGTGACCTGTGGCAGGGACGGTGACACGATCGAGAGTGGGCCTCCATCCATGGCTACCCCCATCCCCGGAATTTTTTCAAGGCGGGCACGGCGCCAAAATGACCGTCCAGATAGCGTCGTTGCAGGGGTTCGCCCCGTTCGATGTCAAAATCGGAGATGGGATAGAGCTCGCTGCAGCGGTCCGCGCTTTTTTCCACCATCCAGAACTGGTCCCGGCGCAGGTGGGTATTGTCCAGCAGGGCGGTATCGTGGGTGGTACTGATCAACTGCGCGTGACCCCTGTTGATGCCCGCGTCATGGAACATGCCGAACAGAAAGCGAACCAGATGGTGGTGCAGGCTGGTGTCCATTTCGTCCATGAACAGCACCCGACCCTCTTTTAAAATGTTGATCCAGGGCCAGGCGATGGAAAACAATTTTTGTGTACCCCGGGATTCCGATTCCCATGGCAATTGGATGGTGATGCCCGTATCGGATGTGGAGCGTTCCAGGGTGATGTCCAGCACCTCCTGCCCGGACATTTCCAGTTGCAGGGCGTTGCGCACCCCTTCCGGCAGGTCGTCCATACCCAGTTCGCCAATTTTTTTGGTCTCCACATGGATGCCCTCGATATCCATGTCGGCCTGGTTGAGAAACTTGAGCACCTGCAGGCGACCCTCTGCGCTTTGGCAGAGCGAGGCGGACAGTTCCCGGCCGATTTCGGTATGAGGGCGGAAAACGCGCAATTTCTTGTCAAACCAGTCAAAGACCGGTCGCAGCGGTGCGCTGTTCAATTGCATGGCCGTGGAAAGAAACAGGGCATTACCGCGGGTGGCATCACGCCACACCTCCCGGTTGCCGGGCAGGAACTTTTTGTTCAGGTTCCAGGTCTCCTGGCCGGTCGCCGCGTCAAAATAGCGCTCGAACCAGCGCTGCGGGCGACCATGGGGATAGGCCAGCAGCCATTCATGCTGCACCCGTTCCCGGGTGACGGCAAAGCCGTACTGGTAACGCACCCCCTCTTCGACAAAGATCATCTCAAACAGGCAGGGTTCCCGCACGTTGCGGCTGTTGAGCATGAAAGGCCGGACGTCGATGGGATCACTGGCCTGACCTTTGGCGGAATTGAGCACAAAATCCCACATGAACAATGCCCCGCGGACAATGTTGCTCTTGCCGGCCGCATTGGGGCCGTAGATGACGGCCGACTTGAGCAGGCGGGGCAGGCGGGGCAGTTCGGTGCCGAAAATATTGTCCGGCAACTCCCGATAAAGACCGCTGGCCGCCATGCTCAAGGTTTGCCGATCACAAAAGGACAGATAGTTGCCGATACTGAATTCAATAAGCATGTCATCCCCTCTTCAGAGCCGCGCCGCGCCGGTTTTTTGGGCTTTTTGCTGGGCGGAGACCTGGCTGGTACTGCTGAAATCCACCTGAAAACGGGTCACCTCTCCGGGTGGATTGATGAAGATGGCCTGGAAGGGTACCCGTTTGCCTGTCCAGGTGGATTCGGATGGGGTGCGCTCCTGCCCCTGCAGATGGATCATGGCCTGAATGGCCTGTTCGCCGCTGCCTTCCAGAATTTTTTTGTCCACCACCCGCCCGGGCACCACCTGGACGGTCTGCAGGGTATTGTTTTTGCTGTCGAGCAGCGAGACCTGCACCCAGGGCGGCAGGGGGGTGGAGCCGCTGTTGGCCACCTCGCCCTGGACCAGCAGCAGATGTCCGAAACTGTGCTTGCGCCAAGTGGTGTCAATGGTTGACAACTGATACGGACTGCGCCAGTTGAACCAGGCATATTCCCACCAGTCCGTGCGCAGGAACAGACCGGCGGCCACCACCACCAGCAGCACAGCGGCGGCCAGCCACCATTTTCCTGCCAGGCCCGCCTGACCGGTCACCCCGGCCAGCCGCACCGGTCGCCTCCCGGCCGCCTTGCCTGCGGCCGGTCTGGCCGGGCCGGGTGCGGCATGGCCCTCTGCCGGGCGGGAACCCTTGGCCAGGGTCACCACGGCGGCGACGTTGCCCGCGCCGGCCGGCAAATCCAGTTGCGGTTCTATCTTGCCCGGCTTGCCCGCCGCTGCCGGTCGGGTCTCCTCCTCGTCGGGCCAGGTTTCATCGTCTTCCGGCAATAAATCCGCGTTGCCCAGCGGCAGATAGCTCTCCTTGGCAACGGCGATCAGGGCATCCTCGTCCCCCTCCTCCAGATGCTCTTCCTCGTGTTGGACATGGCTGGCCAGACGGGTGGCCGCCTCCTCATCCACCTCGAGTTCGGTCACCTCCTCCCCTTCTTCGTGTCCGACCCGGGTGGCCGCCTCCTCATCCACCACCGGTTCCGGTTCCAGTGCCAGGTCCAGATCCGATTCCGGTTCCAGGACCGGCTCCATTCTGGTCTCTTCCTCTGCCGACACCATGCGGGTTTCTTCTTCGTCCAGCAGCCGGGTGGCCGATTGGTGGTCCAGCTCATCTTCCGGCATCGGGCCGTCGGAGCCTGTTTCCATGGCCTCCAGGGCGCTCAGCTCGGGGTCGCCGTCGATGTCAATCTCTTCCAGGCCGTCGGTGCCGGTGGTCCACCCTTCCTCCTCTGCCTGGTCGGGCGCCGCGTCTGCCGGGAGCTCCTCCTGCAGGTCGTCGAGCAGGTCCGCCAACAGTTCCGGTTCCTGGTCTGAGGCCGCCAGCGTCTCGGCGGTCGCCGACCCCATCCCCTCCTCCTCGTCCATGGTCGATTCGTCATCCAGGAGCAGGGTTCCCTCCTCCTCCATGTCAGGCTCCGCCTCATCCAGTTCATCCAGCAGCTTTGCCAGGGACTCCTCGTCCGTCGCCTCTGCCATGGCGGGTTCGTCCGGCAGTTCTGCCAGGGCCTCCTCGTCCGTCGCCTCTGCCATGGCGGGTTCGTCCGGCAGTTCTGCCAGGGTCTCCTCTTCTGTCGCTTGTGCCATGGCGGGTTCGTCCGGCAGCTCTGCCAGGGTCTCCTCTTCTGTCGCTTGTGCCATGGCGGGTTCGTCCGGCAGCTCTGCCAGGGTCTCCTCTTCTGTCGCCTCTGCCATGGCCGGTTCGTCCGGCAGTTCTGCCAGGGTCTCCTCTTCTGTCGCTTGTGCCATGGCGGGTTCGTCCGGCAGCTCTGCCAGGG
>JAMOAX010000164.1:0-5743 GCA_039908555.1 Magnetococcus sp. DMHC-8 | reverse complement strand
TGTCCCGCCAACCTCCACCGCCCCATCCTCCCCGGATGCGGCCGACCACAGGGCATCGGCCTGTTGCAACCCGGTCGGCACCGGACCATCCGTCATCCCGGCGGCAGCCAGGACATCGGCCAGCACGCCGCCCGTGGCCGCCGTGGCACCGGTCGACAACCCCGTCAAATCCAAACCCGCATCCGCGGCCAGGGGATGCAGACCCGGCCCGATCTCCTCCACCTCCACACCGGCAAAAGGCAGGGCGGCCGCCATCAATTCGGCAGTCACCCCGTCGGGCAGATCATCCCCCAATTCCGACGACGACGCCACCCCCTGCACATCCACCAGAATTTGCATCAACCGGTCAAACAGATGCCGCTCCTCACCCTGCAATTTTTTCAGCACCTCCAGGGAGGCCTCGGTATGCACCGAACCGTCGGCCCCCTTCTCGTGAAAAATTTGCTCGACCGTCTTGAAAATGGTCTCCGACTGCCTGGGGGCCTGCTCCAGAATATCCTTGTTCTGCCGCAACAGACGCAACATGTCCCGCAACGGCAGGGCGGATTTCCGGGAGGCCGTACTGCTCATGTTGATCTTCAGCAGAATCTGCTTGATGCTTTCGTGCAGCCGTTTGACATCCTTGAGAATGCCGATCATCTCCTGGCTGACGGCCTGCTCGATGGCATGGGCCTGCGCCAGGGCCTCCCCGGCATACCGGACCAGGGCAGCCACCTTCTCCTGAAACCCGGTGGGATCACCACCCACATGGTCCAGCACGACCCGCGACACCCCCTCCAGTTCCAGGGCCACACCGCTCACCGGGGCATACAGACGGGTTTGATCCCCCATGGCCGGCGACAATCCCAATACCTGCAGCGACTCCTTCTCCAGGTCTTCAATCCGCCCGGACAACTCCTCCACCGAGGCCAGGCCGCCGGCCCGGCATCGCTTCGGAAACCGACGGTGCGCCTCCTCCAGCGGCCCCATGATATTCTCGCGCACCCCGGGCAACGTCACCAGCAACACATCTTTCAGGTCGGGCATGAAATCATACAAACCCTCCATGTCATCCAGGGTGTGGCCGTCCTGGCGCGCCACCTCTTGCAACCAGCGACGCCGCGTATGGGCAAAACAGGCCAGGGGCGCCGTGAACGCCGCCTCCCAGAAGCGCAACCAACGCCGGTGCGCCCGACTCCCCGGCCGGAAAAAGGGACTCAACAGGGGATTGACCGCCCCCTCCACCCGGACACACCCCTTGCGCATCCGGGGAGAAATGACCGGCGCAACGGCCGGCGTCTCCTGCTCCAGGGCCGGTGGCGGAATCGGGTCAGCTCCCGCCCGCCCACCCCCTCTCAACTTGCTGATGCTTTTGCGTTTTTGTTCCAACGCCACCATCGCGCCCAGGGCTTTCTGGTCGCCCGACGGCACACCATCCGGGGCAGACCGGGTCGTCAACCGGCCCGATACCGCCTCCAACTCCCAGGCAAACAGGGCACGCTGCTGGTCCTGGCCCAACTCTGTCTTTTTGACAACCAGGGCAAAGGAGTCCCGCCCATCCTGCCGGCTCCGGGATGGTCCACCGGCCGCCCCCTGATCAAACCGGATACCAGGCAGCATGTACTCCAGCAATTGTTGAAAATGACGCTCCCGGCCCGCCACAAAGCGACCGATGGCCAGTGCCCGCCGGTTGTAACCGTGCATGTCCCGGGTGCGGGTCAGCACAAACAACCCCTTGAACCATTCGGCCTGGTACTGGAGAAAAGTCAGGTCACGGGGGTCCTTCAGGTGGGGGTCCAACTCCTCCAGCAACAGGTAAAAGGCGTTGCGAATCCCCGTCCGGTTGGGCAGGGCCAGCCCGCTGAAAGCCTGCTGCACATCCCGACGGTAAAAAAACTGGTGGCAGCTGACGACAAAATCATTTTCCCACTCCCGCAAATAACCCATCAGGTCGGGAAACATGGATCGGTCGTGCCGGCCAATGATGGCGGTCCACCGCAGATAGATCAGCGGGTCCAGCAGATCCATGCAAAAGGACAAAAACAGAATGGCCATCAACAAACCATTGGCCAGGGTGAGGCCGTACTCACCCTCCAGAAACGCCTTCAGCTCCGCAAAACTCTTGTGCTGCGCCTTCGGGATGTGGGTGTTTTTCAACTCCTTGATGGCATCCAGGTCGGGAATGGTCAGCTTGCCCTCAATGTGATACTCGCGGCGCGAGGCGGCGCCCGACTTGTCCACCTGTTGCAACACCGCCACATAGGCATCCGTCAGGCGATTGAGTTCGGCAGCCACCCGTTCATATTCATTCTTGTTCTCCTCCAGGGCATTGGCCATCGACAGCACAATTTCGTTGATCTGATAGTGCTCCAGGGCGAAAACCCGCTTGATCTCCTCCAGGGAGTAGCCGCGCATCTCCATCAACCCCCTCAGGTTGTCCAGTTTTTGCTCCACCAGGGTTTCGGTGCGCTGCAGATGGTCGTCATACCGCTTGCGCAGCGCCCGGATCTTGTCGGCCACCGAACTGCGCAAATCCAGACGGGACTCCTTCAGCATCTCATCAATGCGGGCAGAAAAACCGGCCGTCAGGCTCTGGGTCGAATGGGCCACATCCCGTACGCCCGGCTCATAGCCGCCATGGACAATAAAATGTTTGCCCCAGTAGCGCGGCCCCATGCGCGGATCACCGCTGGAGGCCACCCCGGACACCTCGTCATCGGGCACCTTGTTGAATTTGTTGATGGAGTCCGTCGTGGCATTCTGCAGCAGCCCCTGCACATCATGCAAATCATCCGGTTCCACCGTGTTGACAAAAAAAGGCGAACCCAGGGCCTTTTTGACCCGGCTGCGAATCTGCTCGGACTGTTTGGCCAGGTCGGCCTTCTTGGAAATCAGGGAGACAATACCGTCATAATTGGTCTTGACGGAAAAAACGGTGAGAAAGGTGGCCAGAATCATCCAGCGGGGATAGCGCAGGATGGCCGTCCGCATGCCCCGCAACACGCCTCCCTCCTCGGCCACCGACGAGAAAAGCCGCTCCTTGTAGTCGAGAATGGCCGAGGAGAGCAACAGACCCACCAGCACCGCCACCCCATAACGCAACACCTCCGCATCGCGCCCGTCAAACAGACCACCAAACAGCGCCAGCGCCTCCTCGCTCTGCAACAGGTCATTGATCCCCTGACCGGTCGTAAAAGAGGAACCAAAAAAGAGCAGAATGGCAACCGCCACCTTGCCCATTCCCATCCAGGCATCAATCTGGTCGGCAATTTTCCTGACAACATTCGACCAACCACCCTGCATGGAACCCATGGCGGGCGAACCGGTCCGACCGGCAAACCAGATCTCCCGGAACGAACGCAACAGGGGTACGGGTTTCGGCGGAGAGGTCATCAGTTCCAACTGCAGGGCGCCGAACAAATTTTTGGCACCCTCCAGGTTGTAATGAAACACCAGTCTGGTCAGTTCATGGAAGGGATTGCCCCCCAGTTTCGTCTCGTCACCGCTCTGAACAGCCGCCTGGAACTCGCCAAAACGGGCGCGAATCCGTTCGGCCTCTCCCGCCGCCATCGGGACAACCGGTACGGCAGAAGAGGGATCATCGGTCCGGCGCCGGACCGTCGCATCCCGTGACCGGGCGGGGTCCGGTACCTGCCATGCCCCACGCAACTGATCGACCAGATCCTGGACAACCTGCACACCACGGGGATTGATCAAATCCGACAGATGACCCACCGGCAACGCCGTCGACTTGTGCTCCGACAGGGCTGTCGGTCCATCCGGGGGAGAGAGGAACACCCGGCCATCGTTCCGTCGCTGCGAGCTGAAAAAGCGCTCAACAACCTCGGCATAGGTCTTGAACAAAAAGTTATTCATGATCCCCTGACCATCCTTCACACACCCTGGCCCACCCTGGCCAAACACCCCGGCGGGCCCATCGTTTCGTCCATATTGCGGCCCCCCGTCCCTGGAACACCGTACAGGATTGCGGGTCCAGGGGGGTCACCCCCCTGGCGGGTCCAGGGCAGAGCCCTGGGATTTTGCTGTTGCTTTGCAAAAAAGCCGAAGCGGTTTTTGCTTCGGCGTCCCCGACATGCGCCGCAGGCAAGCCGGCGCAGTGGGACACTCTGTCGGACGAAATGATGATCAAGGCCCCCCGGCGGCATCCGGCCCTGTCGCCACGACCCCCTCCGCCACCGCCGACCCGGCCGGCGACCGCAACGGCAAACGGACTGTCACCGTCGTCCCCTGCCCCACCACCGATCGAAACCGGATGAAACCCCGATGCCGATGGACAATCAGGTTGGTAATGGACAATCCCAGCCCCGTGCCACCAGCGGCCAGACGGGTGGTAAAAAACGGTTCCATCAGGTGGGCCAAATGTTTCGGGGCAATGCCCACCCCTTCATCTTCGACCACCACCTGCACCATCTCCCCCTCGGCCTCCCGGACAGTTCGCACCCGGACCGCCCGGCTCCGGTCCGGCAGGGACTGCAGGGCATTCAGAATGATATTGATAAATACCTGCTCCAACTGGGCCATGTTGCCGGGAACAACCAGCTCGTCCCCATCCGGCACAAAGGTGCAATGGTCGGTATGATGGTGAACCTTGTGGTTGAGCACCATGAGGGCCGCCCGTACCGTGGCGTGCAGATGCACAACCGAGGCCACCGGCACCGCCGGCCAGGAACAGGTCACGCTGTCCGGCAATGCATCGTCCTGTCTGGCCAGACATTTCAGATTGTCCACAATGCGTTCCACACGCCGGCTGTTGTGGAGAAGTTCCTCGAACAGGGTGGCCCCGGTGCTGCGCAGCTCGGAAAAGGGCATGCCGCCCAGCATGAAATCCCCGTTTTCCCGAAAATAGCGTTCCAGCACCAGCTGGCTGTCCGCCCAAAGCCGCCCGGCCAGCGAGGCATTGAACAAAATGGCATTGTTGGGGTTGTTGACATCATGGGCCACACTGGCCGCCAGCACACCAATCGTCGCCAAACGGGCATGACGGATGGCCTGGGCCTGATAAACCCGTTTTTCCGTAATGTTGCTGCACAGTACCATGACCTCGACCACCTGCCGCCCGCGCTGGATGGGCATCAGTCGCACCTCCCACCAGACGGACTGGTCGGTGGAATACTGGAAATGGTCCACCTCGGATTCCTGAAAAATCTGCCCGACACACCGGCGATACCAGGCACGAAACCCCCGGGGAAACAGCAGGGCGGAGTCCCGCCCGATCATCCGTTTGGGCAGACGATCCTCCATCGCCCGATTCATGAACAGCACGCGCTGCTGCCGATCCACCGTCAAAATCACATCAGGCAGATGACCAAACAATCGACGCGGTGTCTTCTCCACCACGGAAAACACCTTTTTGCTTTTTTTGGATTGTCCCAAGCGACCAGCCCTCTCATCCTGCCGACCACGGCCTTTCCGCCCATATCGCTGCCCCTCACCCCCGCAACACCATACAGGAATGGCGGGTCCAGGGCAGCGCCCTGGGATTTTGCTGTTGCCGTTGCTTTTCAAAGCAGCCGCAGCCGGTTTTTGCTGCGGCGTTTTTCAGCATGCGCCGCAGGCAGACTGGCGGATATGTCATGGCTTGCACCCATCACATGGAGCCAATTTGTTTGATAAATATCGGGATTGATGGTGACAGGCAGCCTGCCTGCGGCGCATGCTGAGCAGGCCGCAGCAAAAACCGGCTGCGGCTGCTTTGAAAAGCAACGGCAACAGCAAAATCCCAGGGCGCTGCCCTGGACCCGCC
>JAMOAX010000163.1:0-5772 GCA_039908555.1 Magnetococcus sp. DMHC-8 | reverse complement strand
CCCGCCAGGGGGGATGATCCCCCCTGGACCCCGCGAATGTTTTTATCCATCCATCGCCTGTATCCCGTTTTGCCCTCCCGCCGCACCAGAACGCCATTTAATGGCGAGACAAACGCCCCGTTTTGACCTATAATGAAAGCCAGAGGTGACGAAAGCACTGTTTTCCATCCGACGATAGGAGTTGCTGTGGCCATTACCCTCTCCCTGTTTGGCGATGTCGCCGTGGATATGGACCTGCGGGGAATCTCCATCGACAGCCGGACCATCCAGCCCGGCGAACTGTTTGCCGCCGTGCGGGGTGAACGGTTTGACGGACATGATTTTATCGGGCAGGCCGTGGCCGCCGGTTGCGCGGCGGTGCTGGTGGACCGCCCGCTGCCTGTCACCCCCCCGGTCCCCGTGGTGGTGGTGAATGATGTCCTGCACGCCATGAGCACGGCGGCCAGGCAATGGCGCCGGCAGGTCAACCCCCTGGTGCTGGCAGTCACCGGCTCCTGCGGCAAGACCACGGTCAAGGAGATGCTGACCCGCTGTCTGCAGCAACGGTTTGCGGTGGTCCATGCCACCCGGGGCAATTTCAACAATCATATCGGCCTGCCCCTGACCCTGCTGGCCATGCCGGACCATTGCCAGGCCCTGGTGGTTGAACTGGGCATGAGCGGGGCCGGCGAGATCACCCATCTGGCCGGCCTGGCCGAACCCCGGATCGGCATCGTGACCAATGTCATGCCCGCCCATCTGGAAGCCTTTGCCAGCGTTGAGGCCATCGTCGAAGCCAAAGGGGAGTTGCTGGAAGCCCTGCCCGCCGACGGGCTCGCCATCATTCCTGCCGGTCAGACCTGTACGGCTCGGCTCCGTCAAAAAGCCGGAGCTGTTAAAGTTCTGACATTCGGCCTGGACGACACCGCCGATGTCTACAGCCTGACCAATGCGCCCCCCCCGGACGAAGAGGGGCCCGGACCCGGGACCACAACGGCAGCGGCCACGCCATTCATGATCCATTGGCAAGCCGCACAGGATGCGATAAAAACCTGCCTGGCCCAGCACGGGGCACATTTGCGCCTGAACGCCCTGGCAGTGGCGGCGGCGGCCCGGGCAGCCGGCGTCTCGCCCGCCCAGATTGCCGCCGGACTGGACAACTTTGCCCCGCCACCCGGCCGGGGAGGCATCCGCCAGGCGCCCCAGGGCTGGCGGGTGGTGGATGACAGCTACAACGCCAATCCCGGCTCGGTGCAGGCCGCCCTGCGTGCCCTGCCGGAACCCCGTCACCCGGGCCGACGCATTGCCGTGCTGGGTGACATGCTGGAACTGGGAAAAGAGGCAGAATTGTTGCATAGGGAACTGCGCCAGGCCGTCCTGGCCAACGGTATCACGCTGTTGTTTACCGCCGGTCCGTTGATGGCCTCCCTGCATCAGGCGGTCCAGGAGGCGGGGAGCCCCATTGCGGCATGGCACCGTCCCGATCCTGCCCAGTGGCTTGGACATATCGCACCCCATCTGCACCCGGAAGATGTGGTTTTGGTCAAAGGATCCCGTGGCATGAAAATGGAACGCATCGTCGAAAATCTGGTGTCCAATGCTCTATAATCTCCTGTTCCCGCTGAGCGACCACTGGTCAATCCTGAATCTTTTCAAATATATCACCTTTCGCAGCATTGGCGCGACCCTGACCGCCCTGCTGCTCTCGTTCCTGGTGGGTCCCTGGCTGATCCGCTCGCTGCAACGGCTGCAGAGCATCGGTCAACCCATTCGCAGTGATGGCCCGCAACGGCACATCCTGGAGAAGAGCGGCACCCCCACCATGGGAGGCACCCTGATCCTGCTGGCCATGGTGGTGCCCACCCTGTTGTGGGCCAACCTGACCAACCCGTTCATCCTGCTGGTGCTGGCCACCACCCTCAGTTTTGGCGCCATCGGCTTCTGGGATGACTACCGCAAGGTGGCCCGCAGAAATTCCAAAGGGATTTCGGCCAGAACCCGCTTTCTGTTGCAGAGCGGCATCGCCATCCTGGCCGCCTACGCCTTGAAAAATACCGATCAGGGGTGCTCGTTTGGCGCCCTGGCCATTCCCTTCTTCAAAAACATGTCGCTGGATCTGGGATGGTTTTTCTTTCCATTTGCCATTCTGGTCATTGTCGGTACCAGCAATGCCGTCAACCTGACCGACGGCCTGGACGGTTTGGCCATCGGTCCCACCATGCTGACCGCCGCCACCTTTCTGATCATCGCCTACGTGACCGGACACTCTCAGTTTGCCAGTTACCTGGGCATCCCCTACGTGGCCGGGGCCGGCGAGTTGGCCATCTTTTGCGGCGCGATGGTGGGTGCCGCCCTGGGATTTTTGTGGTTCAACACCTATCCGGCTCAGGTGTTCATGGGCGATGTCGGCTCCCTCGCCCTGGGGGCCGCCCTGGGCACCATCGGTTTGATCACCCGCCACGAGATCGTCCTGGCCATCGTCGGCGGCATCTTTGTGGTGGAAACCCTGTCGGTCATCGTGCAGGTGGTCTCTTTCAAACTGATCGGCAAGCGGGTGTTCCGCATGGCCCCCATTCACCACCATTTTGAACTGAAAGGGTGGGCCGAACCCAAAATTATTGTCCGCTTCTGGATCATATCCATTATACTGGCGCTGATCGGCATCTCGACCTTGAAGATTCGTTAGAAACCAGGCAGGTTCGGCGCAGACCGTTGGCAACAGAGGGTGGCCATGCACTTCAAGCTGATTCGCGACCGCTTCGTCAAAAAACCGGGGCACTCCCCAGCCACCGAACGCACCGCTGCGCCAACCAGTGCCGTGACTCCCATGGATCTGTGGCTGGCTGGCATCGCCTTTGTCCTGCTCATCATCGGGCTGGTGATGGTCTATTCCGCCTCTGCTCCCATCGCCCTGCGCCATTTCGGTGATGCCACCCATTTTGCCCTGCGCAACGCCATCTTTGCCCTGGCGGGCATCGTCTGCATGATCAGCATCAGCCGCCTCCCCGTCGAAACCATCCGCTTCCTGGGACAGATCGGCTTCTGGGTGTCCATCCTCCTGCTGCTTGCCGTGCTGATCCCCGGCATGGGTCTGGAAGGGGGGGGCGCACGCCGCTGGCTGAACTTCCGGGTCATCACCGTGCAACCTTCCGAGCCCTTCAAGGTCATGCTGGCACTGTACATGGCCCACCTGATCGCCAAGGACCCCGGCCTGGTCTACCGGGTCCGGGATGGCCTGTTCTACCTGCTGGCCCTGTTCGTCCTGGGCGCCGCACTGCTCATGTCCGAACCGGATTTTGGGGCCACGGTGATCAGTGCCGCTGTGGTGTTCGGCATCGTCTTCGTGGCCGGCATCTCCCTGGCATGGATTGCCGGACTGCTCATGCTCGCCATTCCCCTGGCAGCCCTGGCGGTCATCATGGCACCCTACCGGTTTCGCCGGGTAACCGCCTTCCTGGACCCCTGGGACGACCCCCAGAACAGCTCGTTTCAACTGGTCCAATCCCTGTTGTCGTTCGGCAACGGTGGCGTGCTGGGCACCGGACTGGGACAGGGCGAGCAAAAACAGTTTTACCTGCCGGAATCCCATACCGACTTTATTTTCGCCGTCATCGGCGAGGAGATGGGGTTGGGCCTGGTCTGGCTGATCATCCTGCTGTTTGCACTGCTGGTATGGCGGGCCATCCGGATTGCACGGCTCAGCGCGGACCCCTTTGTACGCCTCAGCACCACGGGCCTGACCGTCCTGATCGGTTCCCAGGCGGTCGCCAACATGGGGGTGGTCATGGGTCTGTTGCCTCCCAAAGGGTTGACCCTGCCGATGATCAGTTATGGCGGCACCTCCCTGATCATCACCCTGAGTGCCATCGGGGTGTTGCTGGCCTTTTCCCGGACCGTTGCGCCAGCCGAAAAACCGGGCAAGCGGACCACCGCCCCGCAGGAGACCGCCCCATGACCACCGAAGGAAAAAGGTTGATCATTGCCGGCGGTGGCACCGGCGGGCACATCTTTCCCGCCATCGCCATTGCCGATGCCTGGGAATCCGGTGGCGGCGAAGTGCTGTTCGTCGGCACCCCCCACGGTCTGGAAAGCCGTCTGTTGCCGCAGCGTGGCAAACGTCTGGCCCTGCTGACTGTCGGTCAGATCAAGGGCAAAGGGTGGCAGACCCGCCTCCGCACCCTGCTTGGGCTGCCCATGGCCTTGTGGTCCGCCTGGCAGATCATCCGTCATTATCGACCGGACGTGGTCCTGGGCATGGGCGGTTATGTTTCCGCGCCGACCGTGGTGGCGGCCCGATTGCTGGCCATGCCCACCGCCCTGCATGAACAGAATGCCCGACCCGGGCTGACCAACCGGTGGCTGGGCAAAATCGTCGATCAGGTTTATGTCTCGTTTGCCGAGGCGGTGCGCACCTTCCAGCCTGCAGACATCCCGCCTGAACCGTCTGCCGCCACCCGGACCCGGGTGGTACTGACCGGCAATCCCGTGCGCACCGCCCTCCACGAGGAGGGCCGACCGGCTGCCATGCCGGCCGGTGACCGACCGTTCCACCTGCTGGTGTTTGGCGGCAGCCAGGGAGCGCGCATTTTCAGCGACCTGTTGCCGCCCACCATCCGGCAGGTCCGGGAGAGCGGCATGCCGGTGGCGGTCCGGCATCAGGTGCCCCAGGAGGATGTCGCCCGGGTTACCGCCGAGTACGAGCGGCTTGGCATCACCGCCGTGGTGGCCCCGTTTTTTCAGAACATGGCCGAGGCCTACCGGGAGGCGGACCTGGTCATCTGCCGGGCAGGTGCCACCACGGTGGCCGAGCTGGCGGCGGTGGGCAAACCGGCCCTGTTCATCCCCTACCCCTTTGCCGCCGACGACCACCAGACTGCCAATGCCCTGGCCACGGTGCGGGTCCATGGCGGCTGGATGCAGGCCCAAAGCGACTTGACCCCTCAATGGCTGACGGAATTTCTCCTGGCCCGCATGGCAGACCCGCAAGGACTCCTCGAAGCCGGCCGCCGGGCCGCCACCCTGGCCAACCCCCACTCCGCCCAGATGATCGTGAATCATCTGGTGGCATTGGCCGGGAAGAGAGAATGAAACGGCCCCTGCGCCCCGACCCGGAAGGACCGGACCCGGGCAAGAGATCGCACCAGGATACCCGAAAAACATCCCCGCAGGGCCTAAACCCTTTCAAAGCTCCGTGCCTCCGGACCGGTTCCTTGCTATAGTTTATCGAAAACTGCAGACAGGCAGAATCGATGCGCGAGACAATAGCAGGACGGTGCTCCCCGGTGCCACCGGCGGGGCGGGTTGGACCAGATGGCAGGCACCGGAGCGTCCTGTTGCCGGAAACCCTGGCACTGCTGACGCCATTGCCGGACGGTATCTACGTGGATGCCACCTTTGGCGACGGCGGGCACAGCCAGGCCATTCTGCAACGGCTCGGCCCTCACGGTCGACTGGTCGCACTGGACCGGGACCGGACAGCCTTTCAGCGCAACGCCGCCCTGCTCGAACGCCATGCCGACCAACTGATTCCCATCCACACCCCCTTCAGCCGCTTGAAAGAGGTGCTGGCCGAGCGGGGCATCACCGCCGTACAGGGTGTGCTGTTCGATCTGGGTGTCTCCTCTCGACAGTTGGATGAACCGGAACGCGGATTTTCTTTTCAGGCCGATGGACCTTTGGACATGCGCATGGATCACGCTGAGGCTGATCCGCCACCCCAGGCAGATCGTCTGCACGCGCCGACCACATCCGGCGCCACCACAGCTGCCACACTGGTGAATACCCTGGACCGGG
>JAMOAX010000021.1:0-26512 GCA_039908555.1 Magnetococcus sp. DMHC-8 | reverse complement strand
TCGGCGGTGGTGATTGCCGATCCGGTTGAGGAGGAGCCGGTTGTGTTGGAAGCGGCGGTGGTGATTGCCGATCCGGTTGAGGAGGAGCCGGTTGTGTTGGAAGCGGCGGTGGTGATTGCCGATCCGGTTGAGGAGGAGCCGGTTGTGTTGGAAGCGGCAGTGGTGATTGCCGATCCGATTGAGGAGGAGCCGGTTGTGTTGGAATCGGCGGTGGTGATTGCCGATCCGGTTGAGGAGGAGCCGGTTGCATTGGCAGTGGAGGGGATGGTTGCTGATCCGGTTGAGGAAGCGCCGGTTGCGTTGGCACCGGCGGTGATTGTCGATCCGGTTGAGGAAGCGCCGGTTGCGTTGGAAACGATGGCGGTTGCCGATCCGGTTGCGGATGAGCCGGTTGCGTTGGCACAGGTGGCCGATCCGGTTGCGGAGGAACCGGTTGCGTTGGCGCCGGTGGTGATTGCCGATCCGGTTGAGGAAGAGCCGGCTGCGTTGGCGGCGAAGGGGATGGTTGCCGACCCGGTTGAGGAGACACGGGCACCGGTTGTTCCGGAACTGGCAGAGGTGTCCTCTGTGCCGGCTGGCGAGGCACCGGTTGTGTTGCCTGCGACGGCGGTCTCCCGGCCGCCATCAGAACCGGTGCAGCCATGGCGTGCAGAGTTGTTGCAAGAGGCCTATGGAGAGCGTGTGGAATGGATTGTCAGCGAGTTGGCAGAGCGCATGTTGCGGGAAATGTTGCCTGGGTTGTTGGAGGAGGCCATCCGGGCCGAGCTGGAACGGATCAAGAATCCGGATCGGGATTGATGTGGTGATGTATTTGATTTTGCGCATTAATTTGTCAGAAGGTAGCGGGCGATGAGCACGGACGGGTCATCTGCCCTGCCCAAGGGGTACGACCCGGTTGGGGTCGAGCGGCGTTGGTATGCCCATTGGGAAGCGAGTGGTTTTTTCCAGCCGGGCGCCGGGCGGTCGGGCGGGTCCGGGGCGGAGCGCTCCTCCTACTGTATCATGATTCCGCCGCCCAATGTCACGGGCACGCTGCACATGGGACATGCCTTCCAGGACACCCTGATGGATGCCCTGATCCGCCAGCGGCGGATGCGGGGGGATGACACCTTGTGGCAGACGGGCACGGATCATGCGGGCATCGCCACCCAGATGGTGGTGGAACGGCAACTGGCCGGCGAGGGCAAGACGCGCCATGATCTGGGCCGGGCGCTGTTCCTGGAGCGGGTCTGGCAATGGAAGGCCCACTCCGGAGGGACCATCGTCCAGCAGTTGCGGCGTCTGGGTGCCTCCTGTGACTGGACCCGGGAGGTCTTCACCATGGATGCCCGGCTTTCCCTTGCCGTGCAGGAGGTGTTCGTTCGCCTGTACGAGGAGGGATTGATCTATCGGGGCACCCGTTTGGTCAACTGGGACCCGGTGTTGCACACGGCTGTTTCCGACCTGGAGGTGGTGGCCGAGGAGGAGGAGGGGTTTTTGTGGCACCTGCGTTATCCCCGGCCGGAGGGGGGGGTGTGGGTGGTGGTGGCCACCACCCGACCGGAGACCATGCTGGGTGATACGGCGGTGGCCGTTCATCCCGAGGATGAGCGGTATCAACACCTGATCGGGCGGGAGGTGTTGTTGCCGCTGGTTGGGCGCCGTATTCCGGTGATTGCCGATATATCGGTCAAGCCGGAGTTTGGTTCCGGTTGTGTCAAGATCACGCCCGCCCATGATTTCAACGACCATGAGGTGGGCAAGCGACACCGGTTGCCGCAGATCAACATTTTGACCGTGGATGCCGCCCTGAACGAGGCGGTGCCGGTTGCCTACCGGGGGCTGGACCGGTATGTGGCCCGTCGGCGCATTGTGGCCGATCTGGAGTCGCAGGGCTTGCTGGCCAAGGTGGAACCCCATCGACTCATGATTCCCCGCGGGGACCGTTCCAAAGCGGTGGTGGAACCCTTTTTGACCGACCAGTGGTTTGTGCGGACGGCGCCGTTGGCCGTGGAGGCCATGCAGGCGGTGGCGGATGGTCGCATCCGTTTTGTTCCCGACGCCTGGCAGAAGACCTACTTCGAGTGGATGGAAAACATCCAGGACTGGTGCATTTCCCGGCAGATCTGGTGGGGTCATCGCATTCCGGCCTGGTACGGTCCGGATGGCCGGCTTTTTGTCGACCGTGACGAGGCGGGCGCCCGGCAGCAGGCCCGGCGGCATTATGGCCGGGATGTGGAGCTGACCCAGGACCCGGATGTGTTGGATACCTGGTTTTCGTCTGCCTTGTGGCCGTTTTCCACCCTGGGTTGGCCGCAGCAGACCCCGGAACTGGCGGCCTTTTATCCAACCGATGTGCTGGTGACCGGTTTTGACATCATCTTTTTCTGGGTGGCCCGGATGATCATGATGGGCCTGAAGTTTACCGGCCAGGTGCCCTTCCGGACCGTCTATATTACCGGTCTGGTACGGGACGGCGAGGGGAACAAGATGAGCAAGTCCAAGGGCAACGTGCTGGACCCTCTGGATTTGATTGATGGCATCGATCTGGAAACCCTGGTGGCAAAGCGTACCCGCGACCTGATGCAGCCGCAGTTGGCCCAGCGGATCGAGGCGGCCACCCGCCAGGAGTTTCCCCATGGCATCCCGCCTTTTGGCACGGATGCGCTGCGTTTTACCATGGCCAGTCTGGCCACCCAGGGGCGGGATATCAAATTTGACCTGGGTCGCATGGAGGGGTATCGCAATTTTTGCAACAAGCTGTGGAATGCCGCCCGTTTTGTGTTGATGAATACGGAGGGGCGCCCTTGTGGTCAGCATTGGCAGGGCCTGCCCTGCCCGGTGGTGGACCGATGGATTCTCTCCCGGTTGCAGCGGGTGGTGACCGAGGTGGACGGGGCGTTTGGCAAGTACCGGTTTGACGAGGCCGCCACCACCCTCTACCATTTTCTGTGGGGTGATTTTTGCGACTGGTATCTGGAGTGGAGCAAACCGACCTTGTATGGTCACCATGGTGACCCGGAGGAGCAGACGGCCACGCGCCGCGTCATGTTGCATGTTCTGGAAGTGGCGTTGCGCCTGCTGCACCCCCTGATGCCGTTCATCACCGAGGAGTTGTGGCAGAAGGTCGCCCCCCTGGCCGGTGCAGTCGGCTCGGGTGGTTCCATCATGCTGGCGCCCTGGCCGCAAGCCGTGACCGAGCTTCTGGACGAGTCGGCGGAGGCCCGTGTGGCCTTTGTCCAGGAGGTGGTGGGGGCCGTACGCGCCATGCGGAGTGAAACGGGCATTCCGCCCGGCCAGAAACTGACCCTGCTGGTGGCTGGCGAGCCGGCCTTGCTGGAGACACAGATCCGGCGCCATGAGGCATTGATTCTGCCCATGGCCCGCCTGGAGGCCTGGCAACCGGTGGCGGGTGAGGCGCCGGTCGGTTGTGCCACAGCGGTGTTGTCCCAGTTGCGTTTGTACATTCCGTTGCAGGGGGTGATCGACCCGGAGGTGGAGTGGGCGCGCCTGACCCGGGAACTCACCCGCCTGGACAGTGATCTGGAGCGGGTGCGGGGCAAATTGGCCAATCCCGCCTTTCTGGCCAACGCCAAGGCGGAGGTGGTGCAGAAGGAGCGGTACAAGGAACAGGAGCTGCAGGAAAAACGTCAAGGGATTCACGATGCCATGCAGCGCATGGCACTCTTGCGGAGGGTACCATGAATTTTGTGTGGTCCGGCCATTGGTCGGAGACGATCCAGAATGCCTTGTTTCAGGATATCGGCCGCGGGGACATCACGACCAACTCGATTGTGGCGGCGGGTCAGAAGGCCGAGGCGGTGTTGGTGGCCAGAGAGGATCTGGTGGTGTGTGGTTTGCCGGTGGTGGCGGAAGTGTTTTCGTTGCTGGACCGTCGCATTCGCATGTTGCCGGAGACACCGGATGGCGGCGGCGTGCGTGCGGGCAACCTGATCTGCACTGTTTCCGGTCCGGCGCGTGGCATCCTGACCGGCGAGCGGGTGGCGTTGAATTTTTTCCAGAACCTGTCCGGTGTGGCCACCATGACGCGGCGCTTTGTGGAACAGGTGGCCGGGACCAATGCCCAGATCGTTGATACCCGCAAGACCACGCCCGGTTTGCGCCTGTTGCAGAAGTATGCGGTGCGCATTGGCGGTGGACGCAACCATCGCATGGGGTTGGATGACGGGGTGTTGATCAAGGAGAATCATATTGCCCTGGCGGGCAGTGTCACGGAGGCGATCAAGCGGGTTGAGGAGTCGGTCAGCCATCTGCACCGCATTGAGGTGGAGTGCGAATCGCTGGATCAGGTGCGCGAGGCGCTGGATGCGGGGGCGCAGGCCATTCTGCTGGACAACATGCCGTTGGAGATGGTGCGTCGTGCGGTGGCCATTGCCGGTGGCAAGGCCCTGCTGGAGGTCAGCGGCAACATTACGCTGGACAATGTCCGGGAGGTGGCGGAGACGGGGGTGGATTTGATTTCCGTGGGGGCCATTACCCACAGTGCCGGCAGCAAGGATGTTTCGCTGTTGGTCAAGACCTGACCGTTGGCCGGCCTGGTGGGGGTTGCAGATGCGCCGACGGCGGCGGTGATGGCGCCGCTGTTGACCGGGGTGTTGTTTCGACCGGATCGGTATCATTATTTTGCGGAACTGGATTCCACCAATCGTCTGGCGGCCCGTCTGGCGCAGGAGGGGGCAGATCAGGGCACCGTGGTGGTGGCGGATTGCCAGACTGGCGGGCGGGGGCGGTTGGGTCGCAGTTGGTTTTCCCCGAGGGGCGTCAATCTTTACTGTTCGGTGGTACTGCGTCCCGCCATACCGCCGCAGGTTGCGGCGCAGTTGACGCTGGTGGCTGGTTTGGCGTTGGCCCATGCCGTGGCCGATCTGGGGTGTGGAGATGTGGAGCTCAAGTGGCCCAATGATCTGCTGCTGGGAGGTCGCAAGGCGGCCGGTATTTTGACGGAGATGCGGACCGAGGCTGCCCGGATTCAGCATGTGATCGTGGGTATTGGCGTCAATGTCAACGGTGCCCGTACGGCTTTTCCGGTGGCGTTGCGGGAGCAGGCCGTCAATCTGGCAGAATCTTTGCGTGGTCCCGTGGACCGTGCGCGATTGCTGGCCGGGTTGCTGGCCTGGTTGGAACATTGGTATGATCGTTTCGACCGGGAAGGTTTTGGGCCGTTGCGTCAGGAATGGTTGTCGTTTGCCCGTCTGCTGGACCAGGCGGTACAGGTGCGACTGGCGGATGAGACCTTTTCCGGTCGGGCGCGGGCGTTGGATGCGGAGGGATATTTGCTGGTGCAGCGGGCTGATGGCACGCTGACCCGGGTGGTGGCTGGGGATGTGATGCGCCTGGAAGAAGGGTGAGAACGGTCATGTTGTTGGTGATTGATATCGGCAACACCAATATTGTCCTGGGCGTTTATCAACGGAACGCGGGGGAGGCTGCTGGTGCGGGTGGGCTGTTGCGGCATTGGCGGGTGGCCACCCGTCTTGAGCAGACGGGGGACGAGTACGGCATTTTGATTGCCAATCTTTTTCAGTTGGCCCATATTGACCTGGGGCAGGTTGATGGCGCGATCATAGCCAGCGTCGTGCCCCCTGTCCAGGCGGCGTTGGTCCGCATGTTGAAGCGCACTTTTCGGTTGTCGCCTTTGTTGGTGGGGCCTGGGATCAAGACCGGCATGCCGATTTGTTGTGACAATCCCCGCGAGGTGGGAGCCGACCGGATTGTCAACGCGGTGGCGGCGTTCGAGCAGGTCAGGCAGGCGGTCATTGTGGTGGATTTCGGGACGGCGACCACATTTGATCTGGTCAGTGACCGGGGAGAATATTGGGGAGGCGCCATTGCGCCCGGGTTGGGTTTGGCCACCAAGGTATTATCGGAGAAGACGGCGCAGTTGCCGAGTGTGGATCTGGTGCGTCCGTCGCGTGTCATTGGGCGCAACACGGTTGGTTCCATGCAGTCCGGATTGTACTGGGGGTATGTGGGACTGGTGGATGGATTGGTGCGGCGGATGATTGCGGAGTCCGGGTTTGGCCGTGTGCGGGTGATGGCGACGGGTGGACTGGCCCGGCTGATTTCCGGGGACAGTGAGTGTATCGAGTTGGTCGATGAATATTTGACGTTAACCGGTTTGCAACTATTGTACGAACGCAATTGCTAGGAGCATCCCTTGCCCCCGATTGTTGCCATGATTCTCAGATTTGTGCTGTTGCTGGTACTGGTCGGGTTGAACCTGTGGGTATACCTGTTCCTGTCTGCGACCAGCCAGGATGATATTTGGCAAGGTCCGCCCATGCCTGGGAGGCGGCTTGCCTTGGCGGACCCCAGTCAGGCCAAGGAGGTTGAGGTGCCGCCTGCCCGGATTGAAAAGAAGGAAGTGGTTGATGTCAATAAAAAACCGAAGCCTCCTGCCGAGCCCGAGGACAAGGGGACATTTGTTGTCCAGGCAGGTGGGTTTCTGGATCTGGGGACCAACGTCATGCTGGAGCGTTTGCGCAAGGCGGGGATGGAGCCGTGGGTAGAGACGACGCAGGAGTTGGTTCGTTTGAATGATGTGCAGGCTGGGCCGTATGCCAACCAGCGGGAGGCCAAGGAGGCCGAGGCGCAACTGAAGGCGGCGGGTATTGTGGCCAAGGTGCAGGAGACCTGGGAGGGGTTTGTCATCTCTTTGAGTCAGAGTTTTGCGTTGGGGGATGCGTTGCAGGAGTTGGAGAAGGCACAGGCGTTGGGGTTGGGTGCGGTACGGTTGGTCAAGGTGGAGGAGGAGCGTGCGGTCCGGCGGGTGTGTGTGGGGCCCTTTCCCTCCCGAGCCAAGGCCAAGGAGATCAGTGCCCGGGTGGCCAAGATTGGCATGACGGTGCCTGTGATCAAGGAGTGGACCCCGCCTTCCGGCCAGTCCCGCTAGGGTGGTGAGGGCAGAGAGTGTCTTCAGGGGTTGACAGATTGTCGTGACACGTTAGAATGCGTGCCGTCCTGCTGTGGCGAGGTAGCTCAGTCGGTTAGAGCGACGGATTCATAATCCGTAGGTCGGGGGTTCAAGTCCCCCCCTCGCTACCAAACATTTCAAATAGTTACGGCAACTTTTTTGCTGGCCGTTTTCGACCTTGATCATCGTTTCGTCCAACAGGGTGTCAAAGCCCGCCAGTCAGCCTGCGGCGCATGCTGAGGGCGCCGAAGCAAAAACCGGCTTTGGCTTTCTCAGACGCAGGAGCTGCAATGAACAATTTCAGGCCCGTTTCCAACCGGATGCTGGCAGTGTCGAGGCCGTTCATGGAGATTACCTGCCATGGCTGATTCGAACAGCGGGATCAAAATAACCGACGTTCGTGTCTCCCACTTCAGAACACTCAAAAATGTTGAGGTGTCCCTCGAAGATCTCACGATCCTGATCGGGGTGAACAATGCGGGGAAAACAAATTTCCTTGACGCACTTTATGCGGCGATAGGGGCGGGTCGCAAATTTTTTGGACAGGACGACGTGCGTCTCGAGGCTGGTGAGGCCCTGCCTCCAAGAGATCGCGTCATCACGGTGGATGTCCGCATTAGGCCGATCGGAAAGGAAGGAAGTCCCGTTGGCCACTTTCCAAGCGGTAGTTTCTGGACGGCTTTGTGGGGCACGGGAATAAAGCAGGATATGGAGGCTGGTTTTGACGAATTCGTCGGAATTCGGACGACTCTCGTTTGGAGTCCATCGAAGGGCGATTACGTGGTAGAACGGCACTTCCTCAATGAATGGCGGGGATTCAACGACTGGCTGGCATCCCCAATTGATGAAAAATCTCGGGTGAATGCGGGCCAAATCGAGCCTTTGGCACTCCACTACATCGACGCCAAGCGGGATTTGGAGGATGACCTACGGAAACAGGGCTCCTTCTGGAGGAGGATGACAGAGGATCTTGGATTGTCTCCGACCGACGTTGAGGCATTCGAGAAGACCCTCACAGACCTCAATCATGACCTTGTGGGCAAGAGCGGGATTCTCAAGCATCTCAAGGATAACCTCGCCGATATCCAGTCGGTGGTCTCGGCGGAAGGTGGCGAAATCGACATCTCTCCGGTAGCCCGCAAACTGCGCGACCTCTCCAAGGGCGTTGACGTTTCCTTGACCGCATCGGGGTCCCAATCGTTTCCCCTGGGTCGGCACGGGATGGGGACTCGCAGTCTGGCCGCTCTTCTCGTGTTTCGGGCCTTCACTTCTTGGAAGGGAAAGCAGGCTGTGGAGGCGGGCGATCACATCCATTCGCTTCTCGCCCTTGAAGAACCCGAGGCCCACCTTCACCCGCAGGCCCAAAGATCGTTTTTCTCGCAAGTGAAATCGATCCCAGGACAACGCATCGTCAGCACCCATTCCCCGTATTTTGCGGGACAGGCGGGACTATCGGATCTCCGTTTGTTCACACGCCGGGACGGGGAAACCACTGTCTCAAAACTGGATTTGTCAGCGTTGAAGGACGACGACGGGGTCAGAAAACTCCGGCATGGGGTGGTGAACACGCGGGGAGATCTGTTGTTCGCCCGAGCCGCCATTTTTTTCGAAGGAGAGACCGAGGAGCAGGCTCTCCCGATCCTGGCCGAGGCTTTCTGGGGATGCAACATCCACGAGTTGGGTTTCAGTTTCGTTCGCGTTGGGGGACACTCAAACTATTTTCCCTTCATTTGGCTCGCGGAACAATTGGCCATCCCTTGGTATGTGTTTTCCGATGGAGAATCCAGAGCTGTTAGTGAGCTTGATCGCACCCTCCAAAAACTGGGGAAGCCGAAGGCTAATGTCTGCCAGAACGTGTTTGTTATTCCCGATGGGCACAACTTCGAGACCCGGTTGGTTGCTGAAGGGTACCTTCCAGAAATCGAAAAGGCATTTGATTTGGTTAAAGAGAAAGCCGACTCTCTCGACGATTACATCAACACAATGCACGGTGAGTCGTGCAAAAAAGGGGTACGGGACTACAAGACGACCGATGGTCGCCAAAAGGCCGCGTGCGATGCGATGTCCGAATCAAAGACACGCATGGCCGAACCGATTGCATCAGTGCTTTCTGCCATTTCTGACGAAACCAGGAGATTTCCAACCCTCATCCGGGCGTTGTTCGAAAAGATTTCCGCCGACCATGGCCTCAGACAGGAGGGGAGGGGGGAACCATGAAAAAGGCGAGACTGTCACCAACCCAAGCACGGGTTGTAGAGCATGAAGATGGTGCTCTGCTGGTCGTGGCTGGCCCTGGCTCTGGAAAGACGAGGGTTTTGACAGAACGGGTCCGCAGGCTTCTGACCGAGGTGCCAGGGCATTTCCGTGTTCTAACACTCACATTTACGAACAAGGCGGCCAACGAGATGAAGGAGCGTCTCGCCGATCTGGGAGATGGGAGTCATCGGGCTTTCATCGGCACGATGCACAGTTTTTGCCTTGATATGCTCACCGAACGGGGAAAACCGGTTGGTGTCGAGGGGATTCCGCACGTTTTCGAACAGCGCAAGGACAGGAAGGAAATCCTTGTTGAAGCGATCAGGCAGGATCCGTTATTGTTCGCCGAACTGGCCTCTGAGCCAGACTCAAAGGCTGTTGGGCGCAGGCTCGACCAGTGGCTTGATCTCATATCTTGGCTTAAGGCACATCCCTCGTCGATGGAGGATTCCAGCGATGAAATCGGGCTAAGGGTGCTTGATGCCTACGACGCCGGGCTTCGCGCTTGCGGGGCCTATGACTTTGACGACCTGCTTTTACTGTCATACAGGCTGCTGAGTGAGTATCCAAAGATCGCTGACTTTTATCGCCGCCTATACCGGTTCGTCTGCTTCGACGAGGCGCAGGATTTGAATGAGGCGCAATATGCCGTGCTGACAGCCCTTTGCGGGGACTCATTCCGCAACGTGATGATGGTGGGAGACCCTAAACAGTCCATCTATGGTTTCAACACCTCTAGCCCGGACTTTATGTGGCAGTTCCGCGACGAGTTCGGAGCAAGCGAAATCAAATTGACCGAAAACTTCAGATCATCAAGAACCGTGGTGGACACCGCGAAGGCCATCGATCCAAACTATGAGGTCGAAGGTCAGTTGCAGATCACCGGTTTGGTAGAGGTGATTGCTGGTGAGGACGAAGCGGAGGAGGCAAGACTCATTGCCGACAAGCTCCAGTCACTGATCTCCGAGGGACACGGCGATGTCGAGGGTGCGATTACCTGGGAAAGTTGCGCAGTGCTTGGCCGCACCCGTTTCGCCCTGATGGCTGTGGAGGCGGAGTTCCGGGAACGCAAAATTCCTTTTTACAAAAGGTTGACGGCGAACCATGAGAACGAGTCCGATGTGATGGAGGATTTCATGCTGTCGCTGCGGGTTATGGCCAACCCAAAGGATCGCTTGCACCTGGCGGTTCTCGCAAAGCGGTGGAAGACAGCCGTTCCGGCCACGATTGGGGAACCAAAGGCTCTTGAGGTCATCTGTTCAATGGTGGCTTCTGTGGGGACGCCAAGGAATCGGGCCGTGGCAGAGGCACTTGCGGCGATAGCTGCAAGGACGCAACGGCTGGACATGCTTCCCGGCCTTGATGTGATAAAGAAATACGCTGATCCGCTCCTTGAAGAAGAAAAACGGGCGATTTACGAGGATGTTGTTGTCTTCAGGCAGGAATGGGATCAATATCTGCGTTCTGGGCCCGCATCCAAAAGTATCGGCGGATTTATGAGCAGCAAGGCTCTCGGAGTGACGCAGCAAGCAGCTCGGGCAGGTGTGGCTCTCTTGACGGTGCATTCGTCGAAGGGTTTGGAGTTCGACGTGGTGTTTGTCGCGGGTATGGTCGAGGGCGTCTTCCCGGACTACCGGGCCAAGGGGAAAAGGGATCTGGAAGAAGAGTCGAGGAATGCGTTCGTAGCCGTGACCCGGTCGAAACGGCTTCTTTATCTTACTTGGCCCCAGACGAGGATGATGCCCTGGGGAGACAGAAGATGCCAGCAGTCTTCACGATTTCTGTCAGCCGTAATGGATAAAATTGATCAACAGGCTATTGGTTGGCCGACGCAATATGGCGGGATGATCCCTGTGGTTCCCTGCTCCGTCAATCCGTCCATGTCCCTTATGACTGAGGGGAATCGTGTCTGATCTAACGGTATATGCTTGCAACGGAATGTGTCATGGCTATCCACTCAGAACCGAAAGTCGTGTTTTCGATCCATAACCAGTTGTATGGCGTCGGGGTTTTGGATGTTGACAAAATCTATCGCGCCATGCAAGTGACCGCCTTGCCGGATGCCCCGGTTTGGTTGATGGGGCTGGTCAACCTGGGCGGACATATTCTCCCGGTCGTTGACATGCGCAATCGGCTGGAGCTGCCCGGCAAGCCCATCGATCCGGATGACCGCCTGGTACGCCTGACCGCTCCATCAGCCTGCTGTTTTTTCGTCGACCGGGTGTTGGGGGTGGTCGCCTTTGATCAGGACCATGTCTCGGAATCCGGTGACATCCATCCGCAACTGGACCCGCATCTTGCCGGCGTGGGCAGGCATGACAACGCAACGGTCCTGTTCATCACAACAGCCAAGTTGTTTTCCGGGGTCATGGCACACACAGGGATGTCACAGGATGAACACGGAGTCCTCAATGGACCAGGAGATGCCCGCGTGGCCGGATGAAACGGTCCAGGCGGAATGGCAACAATTCATTGCCTTGATTCAGGATATCATCGGTATTCCTTTTCCTCGGGAGCGGGCTGCAGAGTTGGCCCGCCACGTGCGCGACATGACCGCCGCGCTCGGTTTCAGTCATCAGCACGATTTTGTCAGATGGTTCCTGAACGATGCCAATCAGGCCAGACGTATCGAACTGCTTGCCAAACAGTTGACCATCGGCGAAACCTACTTCTTTCGGGATGAAAAAAATTTTCGCCTGCTGAACAATGAAATCCTGCCGCAATTGCAGCGTACCGGTCGGAGCCGGGTCACCCTGTGGAGTGCCGGTTGCAGCAGCGGGGAAGAGCCCTATACCATGGCCATGATGATGCACATGGCACCACTGCCCGCCCTGGAGGTGCAAATCGTGGCGTCCGATATCAACCCCAACGCCCTGGACAAGGCACGTACCGGCATCTACTCGGGATGGTCGTTCAGAAATCCACCCCCGGGGGTTCAGGACAGATATTTTACCCGGCTCGGGGCCAACCAGTTCCAGATCGTTTCCCACATCCAGCAACAGGTTTTGTTTTTGCAGGTCAACCTGGTGGCGGACCATTATCCGCCGCCGCTGGACCAGCCCGCCGCCGTGGATATCCTGTTTTGCCGCAACGTACTGATGTATTTCACGCCGGAAAAGCGTGCGCAGATCATCGACCGTTTTTGCACTTTGCTCGTCGACGACGGCTGGTTGATCGTCAGTCCCAGTGAAGCCGCCCTGGTGCAACATGCCCGCCTGGCCATCGACCGTCCTGCCGAACCCAATGTGTTCCGCAAGCAGTTGGCCCGGCCAGCGGCCAGACCCGCGCCACCCCCGGTCACGCCGCCTTCTGCCCCGCCAGTCATGACGGGCAGGCGGGCCCGGGCGGTCACACCTGGCACATTGCCTGTCCCCGGCAGACGCCCTCCAGCCAGGCCGACAGACCACCTTCCGGTTGACGCCGTGTTGGAACAAGCCAGAAAACTGTTCAATGATAAAAAGTTGACAGAAGCAGCCGACCTCTTGACGGGTTGTCTGAACAGGGGGCACCATCCAGACCGATCCGCCGGACCGGGACCACATCCGGAGGCCATTGCCTTGCTGGCGCAGATTCAGGCCAATCTGGGCCAACTCGATCAGGCGGAGGAGAGTTATCGCCGTGCCATCGCCGTTGACCGGTTGCAGGCCGACCATTATTACCATCTGGCCATGATACGTCTGGAAAAAAACCGGCCGGACGAGGCCGTGGCGTTGTTGGAAAAGGCACTGTTCCTGCAACCGGATCTGGTGATTGCCCATCTGCAATTGGCCGGTTTGTACCAGGACAAACGGCAGGTGCAAAGGTGTGCGCGGAACGTGGTGGATCTGTTGGCCAGTGCCGACCCGGACGCCATTGTTCCCGGTGCGGACGGTCTGACCGTTGCCGCCATCCGCCAAATGGCACAGCGGATGACACGTGCCTGACATGATCCGCCACGACGGAGGACAGATGACACAGACAGCGGTAACAGACCGGCGGGAAACAGTGATGGACCCGCAGCAGGTGCTCGCCGCCCGGGCCGACATGGCCGCCCGGGAGTCCGGCAAGGTACGCACGGAGGGCAACGTCTGGATGGTGGTCCAGTTTTCCATCAACACGGAGCAGTATGCCATCGAGTTGCTGCACATCCAGGAAATCTTCCCATTGAAGGAATTGACCGAAATTCCCGGTGCCCCCGCCTTTATTCTGGGTATCGTTAATATGCGAGGCCAGATTATTTCGGTCGTGGACCTGCGGAAATTGTTTGATCTGCCTGCTCAGGGCTTGTCCGAGCAGAACCGGATTATCGTGCTGCGCTCGCCCCAGATGGAGTTCGGCATTCTGGCCGATGCCGTCCAGGGCGTCCGTTCCATACCGGAGGCGGAGACCACCCCCTCCCTGCCCACCCTGACCGGCATTCGCCAGGCCTTTCTGAAGGCGATCAGTCGTGATCACACCGTTATTCTGGATGGCCAAAAAATGCTGTCTGACCCGATGATGGTGGTCAAATGAACCGATACGGGGATCAAGGGACCGGTCCCGACATGGATGAAAGGGGTGCCTTGGCCTGTGACAGGATGTCCGGGCGGGTCCGTTACGAGGTGTGCATACAATGAACAATTTGCGGATTGGTACCCGGTTGGGTCTGGGTTTTTTCCTGGTGCTGCTGCTCCTGTGCAGCGCGTTCGGTATTTTTCTGTTCCAGCTCAAGGATGTGGAAAAAAAGGCGACGCTGGTGCGGGACGAAAGTGTACCCTTTGCATTGCTGGTGGAGGAGATGACCGCATATGTCAATGCGGTACAACAGTTTTTGACCGATGCTTCCCTGACAGGCAACCGGGATTCGGTGCAGGAAGCGACGGGATACGCCAGGAAAATGCGTGAAGGCACTGACAAATTCAGGAATCTGTTCGTCGCCGAGAACAGCCAGTCGGAAATCCGTCAGATAGATGAAATTCGCAATGCTTTTGACGAATTGATGAAGACGGGACTGAAGATGGTGGATGACTACCAGGGACAGGGCAAGGCGGCTGGCGATGTCGTGATGGCCAAGTTTGACAAAGATTCGGATATGGTGCGGAACGCCCTCGAACCGTTCCGGAAAGCCCAGGTTGCGGAAGCCCGCGACAATCTCGCCCTCATCGTCAAGACGACCGAGCTGCTCTCCCAGGTGATCTGGGTCACCGGTCTGCTGGCCATTGTCATCGGCACCCTCATCGCGGTCGCCATCACGCGCAGCATCACCAGACCCCTGAGCGGACAGATTGCTTTCGCCAAGCGGTTGACCGCCTTTGACCTGCGGGAAAAGTTGAACACCGACCAGCGCCGGGACGAACTGGGGCAGCTTTCCGAGGCATTGAACACCATGCTCGACATTTTGCGTGAGCAGGTGGTGCAGATGACCGCCGGCAGTCTTTCCCTGTCGACCGCCAGCAGTGAACTGGCGGCCACGGCCTCCCAACTGGCGGCCAGTGCCGCTGAAACCTCCACCACTGTCATGGAGGTCAGTGCCACCGTGGAGGAGGTGCGTCACACCGCTCATGTGGCCAATGACAAGGCCAAGGAGATGGTGCATGAATCCCGATCACTGCGTGACGTGGCCAGAACGGGGGGCAACGCCTCCACCCAGGCCATCGCCGGTATCACCCGCATCAAGGAGGAGATGGATTATATCGCCGACAGCATCATCAAGTTGAGTGAACAGACCAAAAACATCGGTGAGATCGTCGGTTCGGTCAATGACATTACCGATCAGTCCAACCTGCTGTCGGTCAACGCTGCCATTGAGGCGGCCAAGGCCGGGGAGGCGGGACGGGGCTTCGCGGTGGTGGCACAGGAGGTCAAGAGTCTGGCCGAACAGGCCCGCGAGGCCACCGGGCAGATCAAGGTGATCCTCAACGATATCCAAAAGGCCACCAGTACAGCCGTGATGGCCACCGAACGGGGCAACAAGTCGGTTGACAAGGGCGTTGAACTGGGGAACGAAGCGGGAGAGGCCATTCTGATGTTCGAGGCCAGTGTGGAACGCAGCGAGATTGCCGCCGAGCAGATTACCGCCTCCAGCCAGCAACAGTTGGGTGGCATGGATCAGGTGGTCATTGCCATGGACAATATCAAACTGGCCACCACCCAGAACAGCGGTGCGGCCCGTCAGCTGGAGGATTCCATCAAGGCCCTGAACGACCTGAGCAGGGACCTCAAGGATTTGACCCAGCGTTTCAAGGTGTAAGGCTCTGCGACGATTTTGTCCTGTGACGCACCGCCGAGGAGTCGTCCATGAATGAACAAGAACTGCTGAAAAAGCTTCGGGAGGCCTTTCGCCAGGAGTCCAGGGAACGTCTGACGGATATCGGTGCCGCGCTGGTGGCGCTGGAAAATGTTCGGGAGGGCGCACAGCAACAGGACCTGCTGGAGTCCATCTATCGGGATGCCCACAGTCTGAAGGGTGCCGCACGGGCCGTCAATCTCAAAGAGATTGAGGCGGTCTGCCAGGCGTTGGAAAGCCTGTTCAGCGGCCTGAAGGGGGCCACGCTCACTCCCTCGGCCGACCTGTTTGATGCCATTCACAAGGCGATCCGTTTCATGGAGGGGATGCTGGTTGGCGACCTGAATCAGCCCATGGCACCGGTCAGCAAACGGGATCTGGCTGCACTGATCGGCGAACTGGATGCCTGCCGGGGCGCGTCGACCGGCGGGACTGTCCGGGCCGCCGTGGGATCTCCCCCCGGCACGGGTCTCTCCCGACCGGCGGAACCCGCACCGGTGGCCCAGACGGGCCTCCCCTCTGCCGATCTTGCTGCCCGACCGGCGGAGCAACAGGCTTCGCCCGGCCAGACGCCGGGTCCGGCCACCACCGCACCACCCGGGCCGACCAGCCCGCCATTGGCAACGCCAACGGCAGACACCGTCACCGGATCGGCTCCTCCCCCTGCACCGGGTCGGGCCTCCGCAGCACCGGATTTGCCTCCCGCACCGGCCTTTTCTGCCCCCGTGTCACCGGTGCCTGTGTCTGTGCCGTCGATCGGGCCGGAGGTGGACGATGCGACCGTGGCCGTGCCTGCGCGCGCCGCTGCCCGGACCATGGCAGCGCCTGACAGCATACGGGTGGCGGTGGATCGGCTCGATCAACTGCTGGTCAAGGCCGAGGAGATGATCTCCCTGAAACTCGTCAGTCAGCAGCATTTGCTCCACCTGCGCCAGACCGGGCAGGTTTTTGGCTTGTGGCGCAAAAAATGGGCCGAGGCGGAACCCGGTTGGCGTGCCCTGCGCCAGAAAATGACGGCCAACCAGACCGCTCATTTCCAGAAAGAGGAGCGGGCGCACTGGGAAACCACCGACAAATTCCTGGCCTGGAACCAGGAACAATTCCAGACGTTGCAACGCGACCTTCACACCCTGACCAAGGCCATGGACCAGGCCAATCGGGCCGTCGGTCGCCTGGTGGATGATCTGCTGGAGACGGCCAAGCAGGTGATCATGGTAGAGAGCGCCATCCTGCTGGACCCTTTGCCACGCATGGTCAGGGAGATTGCCCGGGAGCAGGGCAAGGAGGTGTCGCTGCTGCTTTCCGGTGGGGAAGTGGAGGTGGATCGACGCATCCTTGAAGAGATGCGCGATCCCATCATCCACCTGTTGCGCAACGCCCTGGACCACGGCATGGAAAAGCCGGAGGAGCGTCTGCGGGTGCACAAGGAGCGACAAGGCACGGTGCAGGTGCACATTGCCCAGACCGAGGGCAACAAGATTGAGATTCGGATCAGCGATGACGGCACCGGCCTGGATTTGGCGCAAATCCGCGACAGTGCCCTCACCAAGGGCCTGCTCAGCCGGGAACAGCTCCTGGCCCTGGACGAACGTGGCACGATCGAGTTGATCTTTCATTCCGGCATGTCCACCGCCCCCATCATCACCAACCTTTCCGGTCGCGGCCTGGGCATGACCATTGTGCGTGAAAAAGTGGAAAAACTGGGCGGCACCCTGATGGTGGACAACCGACCGGGCCGGGGAGTCACCTTCCGCATCCTCCTGCCTGTGTCACTGGCGACCTTCCGGGGCGTGATTGTTCAATGCGGTCGCCACGTGTTTGTGATTCCGAGTTTGCATGTGGAGGGGCTGGTGCGGGTGACCAGGGAGGAGATCCGGGCCGTGGAAAACTGTGCCACCATTCTCTACAAGGGCGATCCCATCGCACTGGTGGAGTTGGCTCAGGTGCTGGGGATCACCGGAGAATCGCCCGACCAGGACCAGACCACCCGGATACTGGTGGCCGTGCTGTGTGTTGGTCAGCAACGGATGGGTTTTCGCGTCCACGCCGTGCTGAAAGAACAGGAGGTGCTGGTCAAGGGCCTGGGCAAGCAGTTGCAAAAAGTGCTGCACTTTGCCGGCGCGACCATCCTGGGCTCGGGTCGGATCGTGCCGATTCTGAACGTCCAGGATTTGATGGCCTCCGCCGTGCATGCGGTCGGTTCGGTCCGGCCGAGCGAGATGGGCGTGCAGGAAGAGGCCAGACGCCAATCCATTCTGGTGGTGGAAGATTCCATTACGTCGCGCATGTTGCTCAAAAATATTCTGGAAGCAGCCGGCTATATGGTGCAGACTGCGGTGGATGGACTGGATGGTCTGACCACCCTGAAAAGTTCGGCGGTCGATCTGGTCATCTCCGACGTGGAAATGCCGCGCATGAACGGTTTTGAACTGACCGCCCGCATCCGCTCGGAACCTGCGCTGGCCCGGTTGCCCGTTGTACTGGTGACCTCCCTCTCGTCCCGCGAGGACCGGGAACGGGGTGTCGAAGTGGGGGCGTCTGCCTATATCGTCAAGGGGGATTTTGACCAGAACACGCTGCTTGGCGTGATCGGCAGGCTGGTGTGATTGACGTGCTGCTGGTGGATGATTCGGCAACCAGCCTGATGTTGCTGAAGGCGGTGCTGGAATCGGACCCGACCATTCGTGTTGGGGCCACGGCCCGCAATGGCCTGGAGGCCATCGAGTGCGTCCAGCGGAAAAAGCCGGACTTGATCGTGATGGACATCAACATGCCCAGGATGGATGGGTATGCGGCGACACAACACATTCTGCAGACTCATCCGATTCCCATCATCATCTGCAGTGGGGCCTGGAAATCCCCGGAGGCGGTGCAAAGTTTCCGGGCCATTGAGGTGGGCGCCGTGACTGCCCTGTCCAAACCGGAGGGGCCCGGCAGTCCCGACTATGCGGGGTCGGTTGCCGCGTTCATTCGCACGGTCAAGGCCATGGCAGCCGTGCGGGTGGTGCGGCGGGTGCGCTCCCAGGCCGGGTCCACCCCGCAGGAGGTGGCACCGGACCGCCAGCAACTCATCCAGCGTTACCGACAGCAAATCGATGTGGTGGTCGTGGGCGCCTCGACCGGAGGACCGCCGGTGCTCAAGGAGATCCTGCAGGGTCTGCGCCCTTCCCCACCCTTTGCCATTGTGATCGTGCAGCATATCGCAACCGGTTTCCTGGATGGCCTGGTGACCTGGCTGCGTACCGAAGTGGCTCTTCCCGTACACATCGCCCGGCACCGGCAGCCACTCCAACCGGGGTGCGTCTATTTCGGTCCGGACCAGCAGCACATCGGCATCGAAAACGGCCTGATGGTCCTGGACACGCTCCGCCCGCCGGAACACGGCCTGCGCCCCACCGTGGCCAACCTGTTCCAGTCTGCCGCCACCCATTATGGCCGACGCGCCGCCGGTGTTCTCCTGACGGGCATGGGGGCGGACGGCGCCCGGGAATTGCATGCCATGCGCACCCACGGCGCACTCACCATGGCGCAAGACCGGCAGAGTTCCCTGATCTTCGGCATGCCGGGCGAGGCGGTCAGGCTGGGTGCCGCACAACTGGTGCTGCCACCGGGGGAGATCATCGACGTGCTGAACAGATTGTATTGAGCGGACCGGACCCCGGTCCGCCTTGCCCGCTGCAGAGGCGGCCTTTGTCAACAGCCATGGCCTGGAAGGTGTGCGAGCAATCGTATGGCAAATATACTCATCGTGGAAGACAGTTCAACCCAGGCCATGCGGCTCGCCTTCCTGCTGGAGAGCGATGGTCATGCCGCTCGCCGGGCCACGGATGGCCGGGATGCCTTGCGCATGATCGAGGAAGCCCAACCGGACCTGGTGATCAGCGATATCACCATGCCGGTCATGAACGGGTTTGAACTGTGCACCCGCTTGAAAAACGATCCGCAGACCCGGTCCATCCCTGTCGTCCTGCTCACCAATCTGTCCGATCCCAACGATCTGATCTATGGGCTGAATGCCAAGGCGGACAGCTATGTGACCAAACCGTATGACGATCAATTTTTGTTGATGAGGGTGCGCGTCTGTCTGCAGAATGCCTGGCACAACCCGCATGACCGGTTCGTCGAGGATGCGCCGCTGGAAATCGATTTTGGCGGCAAACAGCACCGGATCACCGCCACCCGCGAGCAGATCCTGCAAATTTTTCTCACCACGTATGAAAACTCCCTGCTGCAAACCCGCCTTCTGGAAAAACAGCAGATTACCATGGCGCAGCTGAACGAAAAATTGACCGAGAGCCTGGAAGGATTGCAGACCTCGGAAGAGCAGTTTCGCGGCCTGGTCCAGACCATTCCGGACATTGTCTACAAGCTGGATGCAGACGGCTGTTTCAACTTTCTCAATGATGCCATCGGCAGGCTGGGTTATGACAAACAGACCCTGCTGGGCCAGCATTTTTCCGCCATCATTTACGAAGAGGACGTGGAGGAGGTCAGCCGGGAGAGCGTTCTGCCCCGCCTGACGGGCCATGCGACGTCAAGACAACCCAAATTGTTTGATGAGCGCCGGGTGGGCGAGCGGATGACGACCGGGCTGGAGGTGCGTCTGAAATCCCGGTTTGGCCAGGAGACGGAGTACGCCAGTATCATTCCCATGGCCACGCCGGCCTGGGTGGTTGAGGTCAACAGTTCCGGACTGTACGGGGAGAATGCCTGGAGTGGTCGCCAGTATATCGGTACGGTCGGCGTGATCCGCGACATTACCGACCGCAAAAAGGCCCAGCAGGCACTGGAAAACGAACGGGCCTTTCTGGGCAAGTTGATCAATGCGGTGCCCATGCCCATCTTTTACATGGATGGTCAGGAGACCATCCAGTTGGCCAACCACTCTTTCCTGGCCTTTTTTGGCATGGAGTCGGAAGACACCATACACATGTGTGGCCAATTGCTGCGGGAGAGGGATGATTTCCAGACCATCGCCGGGCATTGCAGGGGGCTGTTGTCTGCTGCGATACAGGAAATGCTGGTGTTTGAGACCGTGTTGCTGGCCCAGGATGCCCGGGCCAGGGAGTGGATCGTCACCCTGGCCCCATTTCACGAAAACGGCCAGGAGATTGCCGGGGTGATCGGTGTGCTCTCGGATGTGACCGAACAAAGGGAGGCGGAAAAGCGGGCCATTGCGGCAAAGGATGAGGCAGAGCGGATGGCCCAACTGGCAGAGGGTGCCAACCAGGCCAAAAGCGATTTTCTGGCCAACATGAGCCATGAAATCCGCACCCCCATGAATGCCATTATCGGTTTGAGCCACCTGACGTTGCAAACCGACTTGACTGCCAGACAACGCAACTACATCCAGAAGGTTTACCGTTCCGCCGAATCCCTGTTGGGGATCATCAATGATATCCTCGATTTTTCCAAGATTGAGGCGGGCAGGCTGACCATGGAGTCCATCGAGTTCCGCCTGGAGGATATTTTTGACAATCTGGCCAACCTGGTCGGTTTGAAGGCCGAGGAGAAGAGGCTGGAATTGCACTTTGACATCGCGCCCGAGGTGCCGACGGCGCTGGTCGGCGATCCTCTGCGCCTGGGCCAGATTCTGGTCAACCTGGGCAACAATGCCGTCAAGTTTACCGAGCGGGGCGATATCGTCCTGCGGGTTCGCCAGGCAGAGATGGCTGCCGGGCGGGTCAAACTGCGGTTCAGTGTCCAGGACAGTGGCATCGGCATGACGCCGGAACAACAGGGTCGTCTGTTTGCCTCGTTCAGTCAGGCAGATACCTCGACCACCCGCAAATTTGGCGGCACGGGTCTGGGCCTGGCCATTTCCAAAAAGCTGACGGAAATGATGGACGGGGAAATCGGGGTGGAGAGCGTGCCGGGTCAGGGCAGCACCTTCTGGTTTACCGTCTGGCTGGGCTGGCGTGTGGCCAGACCCGACGAACAACTGCCGGTGTTCCAGGATATGGCCCAGTTGCGCCTGCTGGTGGTGGATGACAATCAGACTGCCCTCGACATTCTGGCCACCCTGGCCCGCAGCCTGGGTTGCCGGGTGGTCACTGCCCACGACGGCCAGAGCGCCGTGACCATCGTGCAGCAGGCGGCTGCAGACCGTGATCCCATTCGGATCGTGCTGGTGGATTGGCAAATGCCCGGGATGGATGGGATTGCCACGATCCGGGCCCTGTCCCGACAGACGGACCTGGTCCCCCTGCCGCTGCCGGTCCTGGTCACCGCCTATGGTCGGGAAGAGGCCATCCAGGCGGCCGGGGATCTGGCCATCCAGGCTTTTCTCACCAAGCCGGTCTCTGCCTCCACCCTGTTGGACACCATCATGACGGCCCTGGGTCGGGAGGTGATGGCCGGACGGCGGGCCGAAGAGCGTCTGGGCGAGGAACAAGCGGCCATCCAGCGTTTGCGGGGGGCCAGGGTGCTGCTGGTGGAGGACAATGAGATCAACCAGGAGTTGGCTGTGGAACTGCTGGCAGGGGCCGGCATCAGCGTCACGGTGGCCAACAACGGCCAGGAAGCCCTGGATAAACTGGCGACCGGTGCCTTTGACGGCGTGCTCATGGACGTGCAGATGCCGGTCATGGACGGCTATGCCGCTACCCAGGCCATTCGCCAACAGACGGTCTGGCACACCTTGCCGGTCATCGCCATGACCGCCAATGCCATGGCCGGCGACCGGGAAAAGGCCATGGCAGCCGGCATGAACGATCATATCGCCAAGCCGATCAATGTCCGGGAAATGTTTGCCACCATGGCCCGCTGGATCGTGCCCGCCGGGTTTTCGCCCGTTGACCGCCCGTCTTTACCCGTTCCGCCGCCAGTGGAGGCGCTGCCCGGGCTGCCGACCGTCTTGCCGGGCATCCATGTCAGCGACGGCCTGGCCCGCTGCAATGGGGACCAGGCGCTCTATCGTCGTCTGTTGGGCAAATTTTGTGACAACCAGGCCCAGGTACTGGAGCGCATCCGGGTCCACATGCAGCGCAACGAAACAGAAGATGCGGTACGCCAGGCCCATACCCTTCGGGGGGTGGCAGGCAGTATTGGTGCCCAGGATCTGCACGGGGCGGCCGGCGAGCTGGAGCGTGCCTTGCAAAATGCGACCGGGCCCGTGGACGAGGCACTGTTGGTCGGCGTGGCCACCCGGCTGGCAGTCGTGCTGGCCGGTCTTGACGACCTGTTGCGGGTCAACCGGGCGCCAGAGGCATCAACAGCACCGATGGAGGCCATGCCCCCAGACGGGCAGGACGAGAGCCGTCGGGAAACTGTACGTGTCACCCTGCAACGGTTGCGCACCCTGCTGGAGGAGAGCGATACGGACGCCGTCGAGTGGGTGGAAAAGATGGCCGGACTGTTGTCCGGGCGATCGGACTGGCTGGCCAGTCTCAAGGAGCTGCATCTGCTGATTGGCAGATATGATTTTGATACCGCCATGGCCGTTGCCGATACCCTGGCGGACCAACTTGGCCTGTCGACGACAGAGGCCGATGATCGGAGGAACGGATGAGCAATGCATTGCCGGACAGGGCCACCATCCTGGTGGTGGACGATACGCCTGAGAACATTGACGTCCTCAGTGGCATTCTGCGCGCAGACTACAAGGTCAAGGCTGCCCTGAATGGGGAAAAAGCGCTGCGCATCGCCGTTTCCGACCCGCGACCCGATATGATCCTGCTGGATGTGATGATGCCCGTCATGGATGGCTACGAGGTGTGCCGTCGACTCAAGGCCAATCCCGCGACGGCCCCGATTCCCGTCATTTTTGTCACGGCCAAGATTGAGGTGGAGGACGAAAAAAAAGGGCTGGAGTTGGGGGCGGTGGATTATATCACCAAGCCCATCTCGCCGCCCATCGTCGAGTTGCGGGTACGCACGCAACTGGCGCTGTACGACCAGCGGCGTGAACTGGAACGCATGGTACGCCTGCGCACCGAGGAGTTGTCGGCCACCCGGCTGGAGATCATTCGCCGCCTGGGGCGTGCTGCCGAGTTCAAGGACAACGAAACCGGCCTGCATGTCATCCGCATGAGCCATTATGCCCGGCTGATGGCGGTGTCGTTAAACATTGGCGACACCTGGGCCGATCTGGTTTTCCATGCCTCGCCCATGCACGACATTGGCAAGATTGGCATTCCGGACCGCATCCTGCTCAAGCCCGGTGAGTTGAACGAGACGGAACGGTTGGTGATTCGCACCCATCCCCAAATGGGTGCGGACATCATCGGCGATCATGACGCGGAATTGCTGAAGATGGCCAAGGAGATCGCCCTGACCCACCACGAAAAATGGGATGGCAGCGGCTATCCGCACGGCCTCAAAGGCGAAGAAATTCCGTTGGCCGGACGCATCACGGCCATCGCCGATGTCTTTGATGCCTTGACCGCCGAACGGCCCTACAAGAAAGCGTGGCCTGTGGAACAGGCCGTGGCCACCCTGGACCAGGATGCCGGCACCTGTTTCGACCCGACCTTGATGCCTGTTTTTCACGAAATATTGCCGGAGGCGCTGGATGTCATGCAACGTTACACCGAACGGTCGGAGCATGCCGACGAGCGCCGGTAATGCCGGTCATCCCTCCCGGAAGGCGGTTTGATCCATGGTCAGGATATGTTGGATGATCCACCTCTGGAAGAAGGTCCCGACCTCCGCTGCCAGGGATGCCCGGTCGTGGGTGGTTTTGAGCTGGTCACAAAAATCCAGTGCGGTGGCCAGCAGTTGCTGATGGGCCGCCTGGTGTTCCGGCAACCGGTCGTAGTGCCGCTGTGCCAGTTGTTGTTCCTCGTGATCAAAGTGATAGGTGGCGTATTCAATCAACTCATTCAACAGGCTGCCGATCACTGCCGGGCTCAAGTCCCGGTAGTTCATCTGGAAGGATTGCCAGATCTCCAGCAACTGCAAATGTTCGGCATCGACATTCGCCACGCCGGTGTTCCAGAGTGGGTTCCAACTGTCCTGGGCTGTCATCTCTTTTTCCTTTGCCTTTTGTTGCGCATCATGAGGTCACCAGGCGATTGCGCCCGCCCTCTTTGGCTTTGTACAGTCGTGCGTCCGCCTGACCCACCAACACCGAAGGGGCACTCTCCTGGACAGGAATCAGGGTGGCCCCTCCCAGGCTGATGGTGACATGCGGGGCCACCCGGGATTGTGGATGGGGCAGTTGCAGGGCGTTGATGTTGTCCAGGAACTGGTTGCCCACCCGCACCAGTCCTTCCATATCCGTATTGGGCAGAATGCAGACAAACTCCTCCCCGCCATAGCGTGCCACCAGGTCAATGGAGCGCACCACGGAGGCAGACAGTGTCCGGGCAACCTGTCTCAGACATTCATCCCCCGCCGCATGACCGTAATGATCATTGAACAGTTTGAAATAATCAATATCCATCACAATCAGGGAAAGGGGGGAGTGGTCCCGCAGCGCTCTGTTCCACTCCTGCTGCAAATATTCGTCAAACCGCCTGCGGTTTGGAATGTCTGTCAGGCCATCAATGATCGCCAGATCCCGCAAGGTTTTGTTCAACTCGAGCAGTTGGGCATTTTTTTCAGCCAGTCTCTCGTTGAGTTGTCCCATCTCCATCTGCTGTCTGGTCAACTGGCGGTTTTGCAGCAGGGAATTTTCATAGGTGGCCAGAAAAATGTTCAGGATCTGTGCCCGGGTGGCGGTCACCGTATGGGTTCTGCCGGCAAACCGGATCGCCAGGGGTTCGTCCTCGAGTTGTTGATCCGGCGGGACGGGTCGGTCCGGATTCAAGCATTCTGCCACACGCATCAGCAGGAATTGATCGTCGTAGGGCTTGGTGAGATAGCTGTCCGCCCTGGCCGCCAGGCCGTAGATCAGGTCATTGGGATCGGCCAGATTGGTCAGCAGCAGCACGGGAATCTGCCGGGTATCCGGGTTGTTTTTTAAATGGGTGCACAGTTCAAAACCATTCATGATCGGCATGGTAATATCACTGATGACCATGTCCGGGCGATAATCTCCGAGCAGGCGCAGGGCATCCTGTCCATCCCTGGCCCGGCGTACGGCATGTCCCTCTCCCTCCAGCAGGAAGGAGAGGCGCAAGGCCTGGGTGGTACTGTCTTCCACGATCAGTATGTGTGCCACGGCGGTTCTCCCACACAATACGCACGAACAGGACGCCGGGCATTTTTTGTTGTCGGTCGATGGGCAAACCAGGTCCGAGTTGCGCGGCGAAGGAGAGATTCTACGAGCATTATGTGGATTTTTCAAGCAGTCAGTTGTCGTCCAGGCGGGATCGTGGTTGTCCGACAGGAGTTGGCGGTGGACACACCAGTTGGCTCATACCCTGCTGACAATCACTTGAATCTTGTTGGGATGACTGCTACGTTCGCGGGCGGGATGCCTGTTTCTGCGTGGAGGGATGGACTATCATGACAACGACAGATCGACCGACCGATGCCTTGGCCGTTGCCGAATTGATCATGGAACAGTTGCTGGCCGGCATGACGGACGCGGCCATTCAAGCAACCCTCACTGCCCACGGTGTGGGTGGGGATTTGCCAAAACAGATTTTAAAGATTTTTCAGTTTGCCACCACACAGCTCAGCGCGAATGTCACGACGGACAAAATCCGTGATCATCTTGTCTCATTGCAGATAGAAGAGGATTTGATCAGGATTATATTGTCTGGCGCCTACCAATACAATCTGAAAGAATCCAGATCAAAGTTGGACCGGGTTTTTGTGAAATCGAACATGCCACGCGATCTTGATTTGGCCATTGAAGAGATGGTGGAAAAACGACATGGCGCGGCCGATACGGGGGCGGGACATGCTCCGATGCGGCAGGATGCCGGGACTGCCAGGGCAGCCGCCCGCGACCCGGCCACACCTGAAAAATCTGGCCGATCCGGCCCCCGCCAATCTTTTTGGCAATGGATGACCGGACGGTGAGCACGGTGCATGCTCACATCAGGGAACCGTGCCGGGTTTGCGGGTCCCGGGGGGTCACCCCCCTGGCGGGTCCAGGGCAGAGCCCTGGGATTTTGCTGTTGCCGTTGTTTTTCAAAGGAGCCGCAGCCGCTTTTTGCTGCGGCGTTTTCAACATGCGCCGCAGGCAAGCTGGCGATTCTGGAACG
>JAMOAX010000162.1:0-5887 GCA_039908555.1 Magnetococcus sp. DMHC-8 | reverse complement strand
GTCGCTTGTGCCATGGCGGGTTCGTCCGGCAGCTCTGCCAGGGTCTCCTCTTCTGTCGCCTCTGCCATGGCCGGCTCGTCCGGCAGCTCTGCCGGGGCCTCTTCGTCCGTCGCCTCTGCCATGGCGGGCTCGTCCGGCAGCTCTGCCGGGGTCTCCTCTTCTGTCGCCTCTGCCATGGCCGGCTCGTCCGGCAGCTCTGCCGGGGCCTCTTCGTCCGTCGCCTCTGCCATGGCGGGTTCGTCCGGCAGCTCTGCCGGGGTCTCCTCTTCTGTCGCCTCTGCCATGGCGGGTCCGTCCGGCAGCTCTGCCGGGGTCTCCTCTTCTGTCGCCTCTGCCATGGCGGGTTCGTCCGGCAGCTCTGCCGGGGTCTCCTCTTCTGTCGCCTCCGGCATGGCCGAGGTCGCCTCCGGTTCGGTTGCGGCCTGTTCCCCGGGGGGCTGGCCAGGCGGCGCGGGGACGGCTTCGGGCTCTTCGGCGGCCTCTTGCAGGATTTTGACGGCCGGGTCATCTTTCGGAGCCGGGGCCTGCGCAACTTTGACATCGGCAGGGGTGGGGGCCGCCTGGAAAAACAGACTGCCGCAACCGGCACACTTCAGCTGGCGACCATTCGGCTGCAGTATGGCGTCCGGCACGTTAAACTGTTGATGGCACTTGTCGCACTGAACGATCACCTTACCACTCCAAAACCCAATAAAGGCTGGTCAATCCAGAAAACCGGGCACGAAGCCCCTCCCCTGCAAAGCAAGCCTTGCGCCAACACGGTGGACGGTCCCCGCAGGGATCTCCTTGAGAATCCCGTGCGGTGGGGATACTATGCCATCCTTTCGGCGGCAAGAGCAACCAAAACCGCCACGGAACGCAAGAGAGAGGATACCCGCATGACCGCTGCTGCCGACCTTCCCCCGTCGCTCAAATATACCCGGGAACACGAGTGGGCCCGTGCTCATGGTGCCGAGGTGGAGGTGGGTATTACCGCCTTTGCCGCCCAGCAACTGGGGGATGTGGTCTTTGTGGAGCTGCCCAGGGTGGGCAGCGCCGTGACCGCCGGCCAACCGTTCGGGGTGGTGGAGTCCGTCAAGTCGGTGTCCGACCTGTTTGCTCCGCTTTCTGGCCGGGTGGTGGCGGTCAACACCGCCCTGGAGAGCGCCCCGGAGCGCATCAACGAGGCCCCCTACGCCGATGGCTGGATCATCCGCGTGCAACCCGATGATTCCCATGCCCTGGGCACACTGCTTTCGGCAGACGAGTATGCCGCCTGGATCACCCACGCCTGAGCCTCCCGGATACCCCGACCGGGATTGCGGGTCCAGGGGGGTCACCCCCCTGGCGGGTCCAGGGCAGCGCCCTGGGGTTTTGCCGTTGCTGTTGATTTTCAAAGCCGCCGCAGCCGCTGTTTGCTGCGGCTTTTTCAACAAGCGCCGCAGGCGAGCTGTCGGGCGTTGCTGTTGATTTTCAAAGCCGCCGCAGCCGCTGTTTGCTGCGGCTTTTTCAACAAGCGCCGCAGGCAATCTGGCGGAAAACGATGATCAAGACCACCGCAAAAAAAAATGATTGACAGAACCTGTTTTACCGTGTTACTCTCCGGACCATACCAGTTGGTGGTCGTTATCTAACAGAAAGCAGAGCCTCAAAGCCAATGCCTCATCCATGCGGAAACAAAGCCTTACCTTCGTGGTTCCAAGTCTCCCTCGCGGTTCCGACTTACCCCTCGTCCGGTCTTAGTCATGTCATGGGTCTGCAAATAAGCGTACTACCACATCGTCTCTTTTTTATGGCAGGAGTCTAGACAGTATGGCAACTCGTGAAACCGGAACCGTCAAATGGTTCAACGACAGCAAGGGATTTGGCTTTATTGAGCGGAGCGGCGGCAAGGGCGATGCCTTTGTTCATCATAGCTGCATCGCCGGGGAGGGATTCAAAACCCTGGCCGAAGGTCAGCGGGTCGAGTTCAGCATCACCCAGGGGGAAAAGGGCCCGAAAGCGGAAAACGTGACGCCCTTATAAGTCTCGTGCGTGCTGCCGCCGTCCGGTGATACCGGACGGCGGTTTTTTTTTGTCGTTGCCATCCTTGCCGGTCTGGATTGCCTGCCATGCCATCACCCACTGTACCATCGATCCTTGACGCCTCCCGTCCGGCCATTGATCCGGAGTCGTTGGGCGAGCTGCGCGAGGAGTTGGACACCGAGGATTTTCTCCGCATCCTGACCCTGTACCTGCACAAGCTGCCGACCCGGGTGGCGGAGGTGCGTGGGGCACTCGCTGGCCGAGACGCGCCTGCCCTGGCCCGCGCCGCCCATCCCCTGAAAAGTTCCAGTCGCCAGATGGGGGCGCTGCTGCTGGGCGGGTTGTGTGAAAGACTGGAGCTGGCCGGTCAGGCCGGCACTCCGGAGCAGGTGGCAGAGTTGGACACCCCCCTGGAACAGGAAGCCGCCGCCGTGCAGACGGCGCTGCGGTGGGTTGTGGAAAACAGCTAGCTTGCCAGGTACGTTGCGGTATAGAATGGGTCTCCTGTTCCACGCAGAATGAACCGTACCGAGGAAACCAGACAGTGGGGGAAGTCGTCAAACCGGAAGCGACGGTCGCACGCATTCTGTTGATAGATGATGAGGTGGTCACCGAGCGTTTGCTGCACCAGATCATCAAACAGGAGGCGGATCTGGCGTTGTACTACTGCCCGGACCCGTTGCAGGCCATTCAGATGGCGGAGACCATCCGGCCCGTGCTGATTCTGGTGGATCTGCTGATGCCGGAGATGGATGGCATCTCCCTGATCCGCCAGTTCCGCAATCGCCGCACCTTCAGCCAGTTGCCCATTCTCATGCTCTCCTCGGAAGAGGACCCCTACATCAAGGCCCAGGCGTTTGCCGCCGGGGCCAACGATTATCTGGTCAAGCTGCCGAACAAGGTGGAGCTGGTGGCCCGTTTGCGTCACCATGCGCTGGGTTTTTTCCGCAGCACGCGCCGGGCCTCCAACGCGGAGATCTGTTCCGACATTGTCCATTCGGATCTCAAGGGGTTTTGGATCATCGATGCCCGTTCCCTGGAGATCATCGAAGTCAACGATGCCCTGTGTGCCATGCTGGGATTTTCCCGGGAGAGTTTTATCGGCAAACACCCGCTGGATTTTGTCGATGCGGACAACCGCATCCCCATGCAGAAGGCGCTCCACTGGATACCCAAGGTGGACAAGCGGGTGCATGAAATTTATCTCACCACCCTGACGGGTGAGACCCTGTACACCCGTTTTTGCGTGACCACCACCCGCAACACCCTGGGACGGGAGATGGTGTCGGCCTTCACCTTCCTGAATCTCAACCGGCTCGACCAGGACTATTTTGAAATCCTGAAGAATGAGTTCCGTTTCATCGCCGACTCCGTACCCGGTCTGTTGTGGTTGTCGAATCCCCAGCATGAGCGCATTTTTTTCAACAAATCCTGGTTGAGTTTTCGGGACGCCATCCTGGAACAGGAGCTGGAAGGCGGCTGGTTGCGGGGTTTGCACCCGGAGGACCGGGAACGGTATCACCATTTTTCCGGCGAGGCTTTTCAGCACAAGCGGCCCTACTCCCTGGAGTTCCGGTTGCAGAATGGGGCGGGCGATTATTGCTGGCTGTATGAGACCGCCCTGCCGCGTTTTGCCGGCAACGGTTTTTTTATGGGTTTTTCCGGCAGTTGCGTGGACATTACCGAGCGCAAGCTGTTGGAGGGGCGCATGAACCAGGTCAACTATTCCCTGGAGCAGCAGGTCCAGTTGCGGACCACCGAGTTGCAGCACGAGGTGCAGGAGCGTCGTCAGGCGGAGTTTCTGGAACGGCGTGCCAATCAGGCCCAGGGGGTGGTCAGCGCCCTGTTGCGGATCGCCCTGGAGGATGCCCCCCTGGCGGACCAGTTGCATCGGGGACTGCAGACCATTCTGGCCTCCCCCTGGCTGACCACGCAAGGGAAGGGGGCCATCTTTTTGTCGGACCGGTCGTCCCGAACCCTGCGGATGGTGGCGGCGGCGGCCATACCGACGGAAGTGCGGACCGCCTGTGCCACGGTGCCTTTCGGTCACTGTCTGTGTGGTCGGGTGGCGGCCGATGGCGCGGCCATCCGTACCGATCAGAACTCCGGCCTGGTGGCCGGGGAGGCGGAACACGGTCACCATGTCCTGCCCATTGTGTCCGGCGATCGGGTGTTGGGGGTGCTGAATTTGTATGTGGACAGGCACCATCTGGTCACCCCTTTCGAGGCGGAATTTTTGGGCACGGTTGCCCAGGTACTGACCGTCCTGATCGAGCATGCGCAGATTGACCAGTTGAAGGAGGAAAAGCGGCAGGCCGATGCGGAAAACCGGGCCAAGAGCGAATTTTTGGCCACCATGAGCCATGAAATCCGCACCCCCATGAATGCCATAGTCGGGATGGCCGAGCTGTTGTGTGCCGAACAGATTCCCGAGCAGGCGCGCTATTATGCCACCACCATGATGCAGGCGGGTGAGGCGCTGCTGACCCTGATCAACGACATTCTCGACTATTCCAAGATATCGGCCGGCAAACTGACGCTGGAGGAGAAGGAGTTTGACCTGCAGCAATTGTTGCAGGGCATGCCCAAGCTGTTTGAAGGGCTGCTGCGGGAGAAGGGGTTGACCCTGGGGTTGCAGGTGGGTGCCGATCTGCCGCAGATGGTGCGGGGTGATTCGGTGCGCGTTTGGCAGATTGTCGTCAATCTGTTGTCCAACGCCATCAAATTTACCCAGGAGGGCGACGTGCACCTGTTGGCGGAACGGGTGGCAACCGACCGGTTGGAGTGGGCCGACCGGTTGGTGGTCCGCTTGCGGGTGCAGGATACCGGTGTCGGCATTGCCCCGGAATTTTTTGCCCGGCTGTTCAAATCATTTGAGCAGGGGGACCGGGCCACCTCCCGGCGTTATGGCGGGACGGGACTGGGGCTGGCCATCACCAAGATGCTGGTGCAGCTGATGGAAGGGGAGATTGAGGTGGAGAGCACGGTGGGGGTTGGCAGTCTGTTTCGTGTCACTCTGCCGTTGCACCCGCCCCGGCAGGTGGTGCGGCCGCCCTCTTCTCCGTTGTGTGCAACGGTGGCACAATCCCAGGCGGGTTGTCGGATTCTGGTGGCCGAGGATGATCCTGTCAACCGGGTGGTGGTAGTCAGTCTGCTGCGCCGTCTGGGGCTGGAACCGGACCTGGCGGACAACGGCCTGGCTGCGCTGGCCTGCCTGCAGGAGCAGACCTATGATCTGGTTTTCATGGATTGCCAGATGCCGGAGATGGATGGTTATGCCGCCTGCCGGGCCTGGCGTGCCCAGGAGGCCGGCCAACCCGGTCGGCGCCGCACGCCGATCATTGCCCTGACGGCCTTTGCCATGCAGGGTGATCGGGACAAGTGTCTGGAGGCCGGCATGGATGACTATATGACCAAACCGGTGCGGGGCAAGGATTTCCAGGCCATGCTGACCCGCTGGCTGTCGCGCGCGTGACGGGCGGGAAGGTTCTGTTGAGACAAACATTACGAGGAGCACGGAGAGCATGAAAAGGTGGCTGTGGATGGTGTGTTTGTTGTGGGTGTGCTGGGCGGTGCAGCCTGCCCCGGTGGCGGCGGCTTTGGAGGAGATTCCCCTGCCGCCGGGCAGCGATCAACTGGCTCCCATCGAACAGGAGGGTGCGGCAGCCCGCAAAAAAGCGGCCCAGCCGGCGCAAAAAAGCGGCACTCTTCAGCAACAGAACAAGCAGGTCACCGGAGAAAAACAGCAGGCGGTCAAGGCCGCCCAGAAAAAACAGAAAAAAAGTGTGACCAAAAAGGCCGACAAGCAGAAAAAGCCGACCAGGAAAAAGGCCAAGAAGCCCAAGACGCCCCCCGCGTGACGGTGGATGCCGTGGTGATTGCG
>JAMOAX010000020.1:0-27141 GCA_039908555.1 Magnetococcus sp. DMHC-8 | reverse complement strand
ATGAGTTCCATTCGGGGCTTTGCCCCGAGCCCCACCAGAGGGCTCTGCCCTCTGGACTCCCGCCGGGGACCGTGACGGTCCCCGGACCCCTGCAATAATTTTATTTAATTATCAACATGATACAAAAAAACATGCCCTTGCAAGGCTCTGCCCCGGGGTAGCCGGGGGCGACGACATCCCCCGTGCAACCGCAGCCAGTCTTCACCCTTCAAAGACGTGTGCAACGAAACAGGGTCAGGCAGGCTGCAAGAGTTGACATTCCAACTGGTAGCCGTAGCCCGGCACGGTCAGAATGGATTGACCCGTGCCACCCGCCGCCGCCAGCTTCCGGCGAATCCGGCACACCAGGGCATCCACGGTACGATCCTGCGGTGGTTCCTGACGACGGGAGACGGCATCCTTGAGCTGCTCCCGCGTCACCACCACACCCTGGGCCCTGACCAGGGTGGCCAAACAGTTGAATTCTCCCCGGGTCAATACCACGCGCACCCCCTGCTCCGTCTCCAGACGCCTCCTGTCCAGATCCAATACAAAACCCGCAAAACGGCGTACGGTGACTGCCACGGCAGGAGTCTGGTGACCACGCAGGGCAAACCGGGCGTTGCGATGCAAAATGTTGTGAATTCTGGCAATCAGTTCCCGGGGATGAAACGGCTTGATGACATAATCGTCCGCCCCCAGCTCAATGCCGGCCAGTCGGTCCTGTTCACCGCCCCGGGAGGAGACGATGAACAGGGGGATATCGGAGTGGTAGCGAATTTTTCTGAGCACCACCAGGCCATCCTCGTCGGGCAGATTCAGATCCAGCAGGACACAGTCTGGCCGCTTTTTGTCAAATGCGGCAAAAAAGGCCGCCGACGTGCCATACGCCATGACCCGGAACCCCGACTTTTCCAGGTAGGAACTCATCAAAAAACGCATGCTGGCATCATCTTCCAACAGACAGATCAGCGGTGTCATCGTCGGCATGGCAGTCGTTCCCGACCGGAGAGAGGATCGGCCCATGCTAGCAACAATTCATCTTTTGTCAACAATCCATCAACAATCCATTCACATCTGCACCGATTTCCGGTTTCCGAGGCGTCGGCTTTCATCCAACATATATCAAAATCTCACCGACAAACTGCCGCCACAGTGCAGCACGCCAACCGGCAGAACGGGCATCAGGCGATCTTATCTCCAAAAGGAACAGGATCATGTCGTTATTGCATAACATATCATTACGGAACAAGTTTATCATCATGCTGCTGTTTCCCATCATGGGGCTCCTGTGGTTCGGCGGTCTCTCTGTATGGAAAGAACGGCAAATTTATTTGCGTATGCAGGAGACCAAACGGCTGGTGGATCTGGCCGTCCGCATCAGCGGGTTGGTGCACGAAATGCAGACGGAACGGGGCATGACGGCAGGTTTTCTGGGCAGCAAAGGGGAAAAGTTCAAGACCGAATTGCCCCGGCAGCGGAGTGGCCAGACCGACAAAAAGCGGGACGTCCTGCTGAATTTTGTGCGATCCCTCACCGGGTCCCCCCTCAGTCACGAGGTGGCCGACCCACTCCGGAACGCCACTCAGGAATTGACCAGGCTGACCCACTATCGCCAGCAGGTGGATGGATTGACCATCCCGGCCCCCGAGGCGCTGGGCTATTATACCGCCACCATCACCCATCTGCTCGAGACCGTGACGGCCATGACCCGAGGAATGGGCAACCCGGAAATGTTGGCCCACTCCACCGCCTACCTCAACCTGCTGCTGGCCAAGGAACGGGCCGGTCTGGAGCGGGCCACCCTGACCAATGCCTTTGTCAGGAACACCTTTGAACCGGGCATGCTGCGCCAGTTCGGGCGTTTGACAGGAGAACAGGCGGCCTATTTGCAGGTTTTCCTGTCCCTGGCCACACATGAACAGGCCGATTTTTTCAAGGAAAAATTGTCAGGACCAACGGTGGAAGAGGTGGAAAAATTTCGCCAGATTGCCTTTGCCAGGGCCGGCACAGGCGGGTTCGGAGTCGACCCGGGCGACTGGTTTGCCGCCATGTCCGAGCGGATCAACCGCCTGAAGGAGGTGGAAGAACGACTGGCCACGGATCTCTCCAACCGGGCAGATAATTGGCATGGCGAGGCGATGACCGCCTTCTTTGCCTATCTGATCATGCTGCTGGTGATCGCCCTCGTCACCGGTGCACTGGGCCTGTTCTATACGCGGCACATTCTGCGCATGGTAGGAGGGGAACCGGCCACCGTGGTCGGCATCATGGAACAGGTGGCCAAGGGTGATCTGACCGTCTCGTTTACCGGCACCGACGCAACCCGTTCCGGCATCTACGGAGCGGCAGCCACCATGGTAAACAATATCCGTTTCATCATTCATCAACTTCATCTCCAGACCGACACCCTCAATGCCTGCATCGGTGAACTGCTGGAAGCCAAACGTCTGCTGGATGCCGATGCCAGTTCCGGCGGTCAGTTGGTACGAAACATCTCCTCTGCCAATACAACGATGGAACAGCAGGTTGATCTCATGCGGGCCAATGCCGTGCAGACAGATGCCCGGATCAATACGGTGGTGACGGCCATCCAGCAGCTGTCCCACGCCATCGGGGAGATGGCGTCCGTCTCCCATCACTCCTCCTCCACAGCGGTCAGCATGGCCGCCGCGTCGGAAGAGATGTCCGCCAATCTGTCGGGGGTCAACAATACCCTGGAACGGGTCAACCAGTCGGTCATGACGGTGGCCGCGGCCGTGGATGAAATGACCGTCGCCGTCGAGGATGTCCGCCAACGTTGTGAAACAGCCAGTCAGGAGTCTGGGCATGCCTACAAGCTGGCCGACGACAGCCTGGCCGTGGTGGAAAAATTGCGCAAATCCTCCCGTGAAATCAACAAAGTCACTGGAATCATCAACAAAATTGCCGAACAGACCAAGATCCTGGCCCTCAACGCCGCCATCGAAGCCTCGGGAGCCGGCGCGGCGGGCAAAGGCTTCGCCGTGGTGGCCAACGAGGTCAAAAATCTGGCCCTCCAGACCAGCGATGCCACCCTCCTGATCGCCAGACAGGTGGAAAGCATTCAGGAACAGACCGGCCAGGTGGCCGATGTCATTCGACAGGTGGTCGACCGGGTGGGTATTCTGGTCGCATCCAATCGCGACATTGCCCGATCAGTGAGCCAACAGGCCATGGCCACCCGGGAGATCGCCCACTCGATGGGCACCGTCGCCCAGGCCGCCGAAGATGTCACACGCAACGCCCAGGAACTCTCGACGGCAGCCGGCGAGGTGGCCCGTTCGGCAGAAGAATCGGCCAACAGATCGACAGAACTGGCCCAGGCCGCACGGGAAGCCGCCCAGGCCGCCGAAGATCTGACCTGGAACAGCCATGAGGTACAAACACTCTCCCTGTCCACCCTCCAGGCCGCCCAATCCTCCCTGACAACCATTGCCGCCACCAATCAGACGGTACAGGAAGCGGTCACCCGCATGAACTTCATTGAGGGAACGGCCCATCACACCTCCACCCTGGTCAATGTCGTGCACACCGCCTCCGACGATCTGATCAAGGCCAGCCAGTTGATCCACGCCGGACAAGAACCCTTTTCTTCCAGCACGATCAAGGGGGCGCATCTCAAATGGCTGGGCAGACTGGAAAATGTGGTCCGGGGCCGGGAAATGTTGTCTGCCGGGGAGGTCAGCAGCAGCCATGAGTGCGACTTCGGCAAGTGGTACGACGCCGACGGTTCGCAACAGTTTGGCCACCTGCGCATCTTCCAGCAACTGGGTACGGTGCACGACTCCGTCCATGAAACGGCCAGGCATATCGTCCAACTGGCCGGAGACAACCGACCCCTGGAGGCGTTCCAGGGCATGGAACGTTTCAACGACCTCTGCAAGGAGCTCTTCTCCCACCTTGACCAACTCTACCTGGAAACCTTTGCGGAGCACACGCAGGGCGCGACGCCATGAGGCAGCGAGGCCCCCGATTGACGGGAGACCGGTTGCTGCTGCTCATGCTGTGGGTGGGAGCCATGCTGGCAGGAACCGTGCCCGGGCAAGCGGTCGCCGAGCAACCACTGCCCCCCGTCAAACTGGTCCCACCCATCGATGGTCTCTCTGCCACCCGGCACCTCTTCGTGCTGGAAGACCCGACCCGATCCCTGACCTGGGCCGATGTCATCCGTCCCGAGGTGGCGGAACGTTTCCGGCCATTGGGTCAGATCAGCAGCCAGGGGCTCTCCCGCTCGGCCTGGTGGGTACGACTGGAGTTGACCAATCCGCAAGACCATGCCGTTGCCTGGCTCCTGCAGGCCATCGCCCCGACCCTGGATTACCTGGACGTCTACCATCTGCTCCCGGACCAGCCCCCGGCAGTATGGCATCTGGGTGATCGTCGCCCATTCCTGACCCAACCCATTCCCTTTGCAACGCCGGTCATCTCCCTGGAAACCCCGGCCCGGGCAACCAGTCGCGTCTATCTGCGCTACGCCTTTGAGCAGATTGGCTTCATTGATGCCGAGCTCGCCTTGTGGACGCCGCCGGAGTTTGCCGAATACCGGGATCGTCATGCCATCCTGATCGGCTCCTACTTTGGCAGCCTGATTTTTGTGGCGTTCTACAATTTATTTATCTATTTTTCCACCCGCATGCGGGAATATTTGTGGTATGTGGCCTATGTCGGCCTGTACGCCGTGGGCGGTCTGGCCAACATGGGAGTTGGACACCGCTATTTTTATACCGATTCGGCATTTTTGATCGAACAGGTACCCTCCGTATCCATGTTGCTGACCCCGATCTTCGCCACCCAGTTCAGCCGCCTGTTTCTGGACCTGCCCACCGTTGCCCCCCGGGTCAACCGTTTCTTCATCCTGATGCTGCTCTACATGGGTATCGGTGCATGGCTGCTGCTGGCCGATTACAAACAGGCCGGCATGCTGGTGGGCATCACCTGCTATCCCATCTTGATGATCACCACCACCCTGACCGGCGGATGGTTATGGTGGCAAGGCCACAGAAGGGCCCGCTTCCTGACGGTCGCCTGGGGCATCCTGTGCATCGGTCTATTCTTCAGTTGGGGACGCTACATGGGCTATGTGCCCACCTCCGACTGGACCCTCTGGGGAGGTCGCCTGGGCAATTGGCTGGAAGCGGTCATCCTCTCCCTGGCCCTGGCGGATCACATCAACATTTTGCGCCAGGAAAAGGATCTGGCCACCCAGAAAGAAAAAGAGGCCATCCTGTTGGCCAAGTCCGAGTTGGAAAGCAAAGTGGTGGAACGCACCCTGGACCTCCAGGCCGCCAAACAGAAGGCGGACGATGCCAACCAGGCCAAAAGCCTCTTTCTGGCCAATATCAGCCATGAAATCCGCACCCCCATGAATGCCATTATCGGCGCCAGTCACCTGGTCCTGAGCACATCCCTGACCGAGCGTCAACACAAACACCTGCTGACCATCCGCAGCGCGGCCGGCCTGCTGTTGCACATGATCAACGACATTCTGGACTTTTCCAAGATTGAAGCCGGTGAACTGGGTATCGAACAAATTCCCTTTACCCTGCAGGAACTGCTGGATGACATCGCCCAACTCATGGAAGACCGGGCAACCGAGAAAAATCTGGCATTCATGGTCCATGGTCCGGCCCAGTACCCTGCCACGCTGATCGGTGACCCGCTGCGGGTTCGTCAGGTCATGATCAATCTGCTGGCCAACGCCATCAAGTTCACCCGGCAGGGCGTGGTCACTCTCAGCGTCCAGACTGTTCAGGAAACCCCGACCATGGTCAGGATGCAATTCCAGGTCGAAGATACCGGCATCGGCATGAGCCGGGTCCAGATGGACGGCCTGTTTCAACCCTTCTTTCAGGCCGACATCTCCCATGCCCGCCGGTATGGCGGCACCGGACTGGGATTGGCCATCAGCAAGCGGCTGGTGGTGGCCATGCGGGGAGAGATCACGGTGGTCAGCACGGTGGGCACCGGATCGCTCTTTACCGTGACCCTGCCCTTCGCTCTGGGCACCACCGCAACAGACCCGGCGCACCTGCCGTCCGTTTTCTGCCCGACCACCCAGGCCAACCCGGCCCGCCTGGCCTGGGGCCCCACCCGTCAGGAGATCCAACGCATCCGGGGCGCCCGGGTGTTGCTGGTGGATGACATCGTCATCAACCTGGAGATCGCCCAGGAGTTCATGGAAGGCTACGGACTCGTCGTGACCCTGGCTGGCAGTGGCCAGGAGGCCATCGAACAGGTGGATCGCCACCCCTTCGACCTCCTGATGATGGATGTCCAGATGCCGGACATGACCGGTCTGGAAGCCACCCGGATCATCCGCCAGAGGCATGCCAACAATGACCTGCCCATCATTGCCATGACCGCCCACGCCTTGACGGAAGACCGGGAACGCTGTCTGGCCGCCGGCATGGATGATTACATCACCAAACCCATTGATCCCGAACAACTGTTCCGGCGCCTGATCCGCTGGATTCGGCCCCGGGCGGTGGACCATACCCAGGCTTTGCCCGGACAACAGGTGGACGGAGAAGAGGAGAGATGGCTGCCGCCCACCTTGCCTGGGCTGCATCTGGACCGGGCGTTGCGTCTGGTACACGGCAATCAACGGCTGTTGCATCACTCTCTGGCCGCCTTTGTGCGGGATCACGCCACCACCGCAGCCGAGATCAAGGCCGCCTGGCGGGCACAGGAGCCGGCGCGGGCCAGTCGGTTGGTGCATACCATCAAAGGGTTGGCAGGCAACCTGGGTATGATGCCCCTGCACGACCAGGCCGGACGCCTGGAGTCCGCGTTTCGGGACGGTCATGCGACCGACGCCGGCATGGCCGCTTTTGCCGAGACATTGCACACCGTCCTGCAGGGGTTGGCCGGGTTGCCGCCCCTGGCACAACCCCTGGCCACCCCCCTCCTCCAGGGCACGCCGGACCTGGCCCGTTTCGACGCGCAGTGCCAGGTCATGGCCCATTTGTTGGCACAAGGTGATTTCACCGCAGCCGATCAACTGCAACGACTGGCCGATACCCTGCGGGGCTGCGAAGCGGCCCTGTTGACCAGACTGGAACGCCAGACCCTGGCCTTTGCCACCGAAGAGGCCATGGCCACTCTGGCCACCCTGCAAGAGACCATTCGGCAGCAGTACGGACCATATCCGCTGCCACCCACGACCTGACCCGGAGCCCACTGCATGAACGATTCATCCCTTCCCCGGATCTTGCTGGTTGATGATGAACAGCACAATCTGTTCGTCCTGGGCAATACCTTGAAGGATCGCTACCAGGTGCTGGTCGCCACATCCGGCGAGCAGGCCTTGCAAAAGCTCGCCACCCCACCCTATCCGGACATGATCCTCCTGGACATTGTGATGCCGGACACGGACGGATTCGCCGTCTGTGCACAGTTGAAGGGCCATCCTGACACGGCCGACATTCCCGTCATTTTCATCACCGCCAAGGATTCCGAGGCGGACGAGGGCAAGGGTTTCGGACTGGGGGCGGTGGATTTCATCACCAAGCCGATCCGGCCCGACATCGTGCGGGCCCGGATACAAACCCATCTGACCTTGCAGGCCAAAAACCGGGAGCTGGCCAACAGCAAAGCGGCAGCCGAGGCGGCCAACCAGGCAAAAGGTGCCTTTCTGGCCATCATGAGCCATGAAATCCGCACGCCCCTGAACGGCATCCTGGGCATGGCCGAGTTGCTCATGGAGATGGAATTGCCGCCCGAGGGGCAGGAATATACCCAGACCATCCTCAACTCCGGACGCGCCCTGCTGGCCATCGTCAATGACGTGCTGGATTATTCCAAAATGGAAGCCGGCAAGCTGCAACTGGAGGCCATCCCCTTCCACCTGCGTCTGTTGCTGAACGATCTGACCATCCTGTTCGGCGAGCAGGCCAGAAAAAAATCCATCCATTTTGCCATACAGATCGATGCCCGGTTGCCGGAATGGCTGCTGGGCGATCCAACCCGCTGGCGACAAATCCTGGTCAATCTGCTGGGCAACGCCATCAAATTTACCCAACAGGGACAGGTCACACTCACGGTCACCGGCACGCCGGACCCGCTCCGGGGAGAGATGGTCAGCCTTGCCGTGCAGGACACGGGCATGGGCATCCATCCGGAGCAGTTGGCCAGGATTTTTCAATCCTTCGAGCAGGCAGACCGATCCACCACCCGCCAGTATGGTGGCACCGGCCTGGGGCTCTCCATCGTCCAGCAACTGGTGCGGTTGATGGATGGGCAATTGACGGTGGAAAGCCTTCCCCAGGCAGGCAGTCTGTTTCGAGTGGTACTGCCACTTCAGCCGTGCACAGCGCCCCCTGATCTGCCAACCGTCGGGACGACCATGTCCGACTGGCACCCGGTACAGCGGGGCGCCCGTATTCTGGTGGCGGAAGACGATCCGGTCAATCGGGCGGTCATGCTCGGCATGTTGAAACGGTTCGACCTGGAAGTCACCTTTGCCTCCCATGGCCGTCAGGCGTTGGAAATGATGGAAAATCAGGAGTATCATCTTGTTTTCATGGACTGCCAGATGCCGCAAATGGACGGCTATGCGGTCTGCCGGGCCTTTCGCGATCAGGAAAGGGCACAGAACCGCCATACCCCCATTGTGGCCCTGACCGCCTTCGGCATGCCGGAAGATCGGGCAAAATGCCTGGCGGCGGGTATGGATGACTACCTGGCCAAACCGGTCACACAACAGGAAATCCGGGCCGCCATCCTGCGATGGCTGCCTCCGGACGGCCTCTCCCCCCATGGACAGGAGGCGAAATGGTCCCAAGAGCTCCCCGTCCTGGACCGTGAACGCCTGCAGACTCTCTACGCAGACCTGGGCACAGAGGCCGACAAGGTGGTCACCCTGTTTCTGAAGCTGCTGCCGCAGCGCTTGCAGGCCATGCGACTGGCCGTGGCTGCGAACAATCCGATCACTCTGGAAAAAACGGCCCATGCCTTGCGGGGCAGCAGCAGTCAGTTGGGCGCGGACAGTCTGGCACGATGTGCCCTGGCCCTGGAAGGCATGGGACAGGGGGGCAATCTGGCAGAGGCAGAGGCAGAGCCGTGGCTTGCCCGCCTGACCACCGAGCAGATGCGGCTGGTGGATGCCTTGGCTGCCGAACAGCGTCTGACCTGTTTCCGGCAGGATCTGGGCGAGGCCGCTTTTCGCGATTTTTTGCGCATGGCCGCGCAATCGTTGACAGAACATGTGCAGCACATCCAGCACGGCATCCATCGCAATGCCCGGCAGCAGGTGACGGCCGCCGCAGAAGAACTGGCCGGCACGGCCGGCAGTTACGGTCTGGCAGAGGTGGAACGTTGTGCCCTGGCAATGGGCAAATGGTCTGAAGAGGAGGGAAAAAACGAACGCCAACGCCGGATGGATGACCTGCAAACGACCGTACAACAGGCCATCGCCTTGCTGGGAGCACACGGCCAGGGCCTGTCACATCCGATCTTTTTTGCTTAATACCGCCCCCCTGCGGATCAGGAGGCAATTATTGCCGCCCGGTCCCGACTGCTCCGGTGGCAGAGTGCCGGCTGGGGGCGCTGTTTACCGGGTGGTCCCGGACATGGCCATCTTTTGCATGGCAGCCGAAGAGATGGTCACCCGATAGGCCGACGAAGGACCTGCCACCCGGTCGGTGGTATCGGCGCGTTGCAACGTCTTGTCCCTCTGGGGTTTGATCATGACCGGACTGCCGGGGTCCCTGCTTTGCTGCTGCAGGCCCGAGGCGGTCTTGACCACCTGGTTGACGAGAAAGTCGGCAATGCTGGAGATGTTCACGGATGTTCCTCTGCTGTCTGAAATGGTGTCGCGGCCAGTGCGGCCTCTGCATGTCATGGGTTAAAGCAATCTTTGTGCCGCCCATTCCGGTAAAAATTTGCCGCCTTCGGCATGGAAAGATGGGGCGTGCTGCGATGATGACTGGACAAGTCGATGAGAGTGGCGTAGAGTGCCGGCAGTTTATGTGCGGGGCGTGGCGCAGACTGGTAGCGCACTAGCTTGGGGTGCTAGGGGTCGGAGGTTCAAATCCTCTCGTCCCGACCAACATTCAGTTGTGGTTGTGAGCGGTTACTGGCCCCAGCCATGACCGCTTTTTTTTTTACGTGCGGTGCAGGGGAACCAAACAGAACGACAGACACTCCATGGAGTATGGTCTGCGGAGCGGCGCATCGGCAGGGGCCGTGCCGACCCTCGGCAAATACTGCCTGAACGACGGGTGAGGCGATGACTGAAGAAAGAATCATCATTTTTGATACCACGTTGCGGGATGGGGAACAGTCGCCCGGTGCATCCATGACCGTGGATGAAAAACTCCGCGTTGCCAAACAGCTGGAAAAACTGCGGGTCGACGTGATCGAGGCCGGATTTCCCATCTCCTCGCAGGGGGATTTCGAGGCCGTCCAGAAGGTGGCGGCCGCCGTGAAAGAGTGTTCGGTCGCCGGCTTGGCCCGGGCCAGGCAGGGTGACATCGACCGGGCCTGGGAGGCCCTCTCCGGCGCAGCCGATCCCCGCATTCATACTTTCATCGCCACCAGTCCCATCCACATGAAGCATAAACTGGACATGAGCCCGGACCAGGTGGTGGAAGCGGCGGTGGCGGCCGTGCGCCATGCCAGCCGCTATACCCGCAACGTGGAGTGGTCCGCCGAGGATGCCGGTCGTACGGAGATCGATTTTCTCTGTCGCATCGTCGAGGCGGTCATTGCCGCCGGTGCGACCACGGTCAACATACCGGACACCGTGGGATACACCTTGCCCCACGAGTTCGGCACCCGGATTCGCACCTTGTTTGAGCGGGTGCCCAACATTCACCGGGCGGTGGTCTCGGTGCACTGTCACAATGACCTGGGACTGGCGGTGGCCAATTCGCTGGCGGCGGTGCTGCAGGGGGCACGCCAGGTGGAGTGCACCATCAACGGCCTGGGAGAACGGGCCGGCAATGCCGCCCTGGAAGAAGTGGTCATGGCCATCCGCACCCGCAGGGATCTGCTGCCATTCCAGGTGGGGGTCATCACCACGGAGATCAGTCGGGCATCCAGGCTGGTTTCGGTGGTCACCGGTTTTCCCGTGCAACCCAACAAGGCCATCGTAGGCGCCAATGCTTTCGCCCACGAAGCGGGCATCCATCAGGACGGTGTGCTCAAAGAGGCCACCACCTATGAAATCATGACCCCCGACTCGGTGGGCTTGACCGCCAATCGCATGGTACTGGGTAAACTGTCCGGTCGACATGCCTTTCGGGACCGGCTGGAGGTGCTCGGCTACGACCTCTCCCCGGAGCATCTGGAGCGGGCCTTCCGCCGCTTCAAGGAGGTGGCCGACAAGAAACAGGAGTTGTTTGACGCGGATCTGGAAGCCCTGGTGGACGATGAAGTCATCCGGGAAACGGAACATTATCGCCTGGTGCGGCTCCATGTGGCATCGGGGACCCAGGATACACCGGTGGCCGCCGTGGAGCTGGAGATACAGGGAGAGAGACAGCGGGGAGCCAGTTGGGGAGCGGGACCCGTGGATGCCGTCTTCCAGGCCATTGCCCAGATCGTACCCGAGTTGAAGGAGGTCGGGCTGCAACTCTACCAAGTGCATGCCATCACCGGGGGTACGGATGCGCAGGGCGAGGTGACGGTACGACTGGAAAAAGGTGACCGGGTCGCACAGGGACAGGGGGCCGACTCGGATGTGATCGTCGCCTCTGCCAAGGCCCTCATCAATGCACTGAACAAGCTGGCCTACAAAAAAGGCCCCCTCCGACAGGGCGTATAGGGGAGGGACGGGCCGGCATCTGCGATATTCTTCCCTGTCGAACATCTTGGCACTGTTTTTGATTGACTTTGGGGCAACACAGTCGTTTTTTGTAAAAAACACCCCTGTGTCACACTGTTCATCACAGATTGCCGTTGGGAGAGTCTCATGACCATCCGCCGCGTGGACAAAGGCGACAAGGCCGTGGCCCGGCCTGCAGTGACCGGAAAAAACACGGTAACCGGTTCAGTCGCGGGGGAAATTTTTGCCCGGCAACTGGCGGAAGTTTCCGGGGCCAAAGAACCGGAAGCGGTGGCCGTCATCCAGACGGTCCAATTTGAACCCGGCGCCTCCGGTTCGGAAGGTGGTCGGCACCAGCGGCGAGAGCAGTTGGACAAGACCGACGAATTGCTGGACTCCCTGTCGGCCCTGGGACACGATCTGGTCCAGTCCTCCATCGGCGCCGGCAGCCTGGACGCCGCCCGGGAGCGACTGCGTGAAACCCGCGATCATGCCCTGCGCACCCTCTCTTCCGTGGCAGAAAAAGGTGAAGAACGGGAGCTGCTGCATCGAACTGCAGTACTGGCCACGGTAGAACTGGCCAAAACGGATCGGGGGGATTATAAGTAGGTCGTCCACGCAGGCGACCGGCAGATGGTGTCGGTCGATTGCCGGTTGCTGCGACCGGTGGACCGTGGATGACCCGTTCATGCCAAACCTGGTATCAACCCTATCTCCCCTGACTACCACCTCTCATGCCCCTGGACCATATTCGCAATTTTTCCATCATTGCCCACATTGATCACGGCAAGAGCACCCTGGCTGATCGCCTGATCGAATTTACCGGCGGCCTGGATGCGCGTGACATGACCGAACAGGTCCTGGACAGCATGGACCTGGAGCGGGAACGAGGCATTACCATCAAGGCCCAGTCGGTGCGTCTGAGCTATCAGGCCCTGAATGGTCGCACCTATATCCTGAACCTGATCGACACCCCCGGCCACGTGGACTTTTCCTACGAAGTCTCCCGCTCACTGGCCGCCTGTGAGGGGGCCCTGCTGGTGGTGGATGCCGTGCAGGGGGTGGAGGCCCAGACCATGGCCAATGTGTATCTGGCCATGGAACACAATCTGGCCATCGTACCGGTTTTGAACAAGATTGACCTGCCATCCGCCGACCCGGAACGGGTACGAACCCAGATCGAGGAGGTGATCGGCCTGGATGCCTCTCAGGCCGTGTTGGCATCGGCCAAGTCGGGCGTCGGTATCCGGGACATCCTGGAAGCAGTGGTCACCCACATCCCCCCGCCCCAGGGCGATCCGGATGGTCTGCTCAAGGCGCTGGTGGTGGACTCCTGGTACGACAACTACCTGGGCGTGGTCTCCCTCGTGCGGGTGTACGACGGCAGGATGATCACCCAGGGTCCTGGTGAAAAAACCCGCAAGATCCGCCTGATCAGCGTTGGCATGGACTATCCTCTGGATGGGGTGGGCATCTTTACCCCCAAGATGACCTATGTGCCTTCCCTCTCCGCCGGGGAGGTGGGATTTGTGGTGGCCGGCATCAAGGATGTCTCCCAGGCCCGGGTCGGTGACACCATGACCGATGCCGCCCGTCCCACCCTGGAGCAACTGCCCGGCTTCCGCGAGGCCAAGTCGATGGTGTTTGCCGGTCTCTACCCGGTGATCGCCTCCGACTACGAGGCATTGACGGACGCCCTGGAAAAACTCTGCCTGAACGACTCGGCCATCCATTTTGAGGCAGAAACCTCACCAGCCCTGGGTTTCGGGTGTCGGTGCGGTTTCCTGGGCCTGTTGCACATGGAGATCGTCCAGGAACGGCTGGAACGGGAGTTCGACCTGGATTTGATCACCACGGCCCCCACCGTGGTCTATCAGGTGCATCGCACCGATGGCACACTGGTCGAGGTGCACAACCCTGCCGATCTGCCTCCACCAGGACGCTATCTGCGCATTGACGAACCGTTCATCAAGGCCGCCATCCTGGTGCCCACGGAACATCTGGGACCGGTCATGCAACTGTGCACGGAGCGGCGAGGTTTGCAACGGGACATGTCCTACATCTCCGACACCCGCGTCATGCTACATTATGAATTGCCCCTCAGCGAGGTGGTGATGGATTTTTTTGATCGTCTCAAATCACTGTCGCGGGGTTATGCCTCCCTGGATTACGAATTTTATGAATATCGCCCTGGTGATCTGGTCAAGCTGGACATTCTGATCAACGGTGAACCGGTGGACGCCCTGTCGGTGATTGTCCACCGGGACAAGAGTCAGGCCAGGGGGCGGGATCTGGTCAAACGGATGCGCGAGGTGATTCATCGGCAAATGTTTGAGGTGGCCATTCAGGCGGCCATCGGCGCCAAGGTGATCGCCCGGGAGACGGTCAGTGCACTGCGCAAGAATGTCACCGCCAAGTGCTACGGAGGGGACATCACCCGCAAGAGAAAGCTGCTGGAAAAACAGAAGGCCGGCAAAAAACGTATGAAGCAGATCGGCCGGGTGGAGGTACCGCAGGAGGCTTTTCTGGCGGTACTCAAGGTGGATTAGGCTGTCCTGGCAATGCAACGGGTGGGAGAAACCCATGGGCGAAGATGATGTGGCAACAACGAACCGGCGACGACAGGCAGGAGACAGCAAACATTTGTGGCACGGCCTGCTGCTGCTGGTCACCGGTCTGTTCATGCTGGGCATCTACGGGGTGGGCGATGCCCCGACACCCGGCCGGGAGGCTGCGCCGGGCGACACCCTGAGTTTTGGGTTGATGGCTGCGGTCGGTCTGATCGCGACCAGCCTCGCCATGCTGGCAGGAGGCAGACGGTTTTTTGCCAGAAATGATGCCTGGGTCGAATATTACGAGGCCATCGCCGTGGCGGTGGGCATCGCCCTGGTGATTCGCACCTTTATTATCGAACCCTTCAAGATTCCTTCCGGTTCCATGATTCCCACCCTGCTGGTGGGGGATTATCTGTTTGTCAGCAAACTGGCCTACGGGCATCGTCTCCCCTTTGCGCGCGCCCGCGTCGGGATGGGGGCGGGACCCCAACGGGGCGACGTGGCGGTCTTTGAATATCCCCAGGACCCCCGCAAGGATTACATCAAACGCATCATCGGCCTGCCGGGCGACCGTTTGACCTATCGCAACAAGCGCCTTTACCTGAACGGCGAACCGGTTTCCTATGAAGCAACAGGTCAGTTTTTCTATAAAAACGAACATGGACAAGAAACAGAATCCCTGCGTCTGACCGAAAAGCTGCCGCCTTCGGAGGGTACAGATGCGGCTGCCCATGATGTGCTGGTGCGGCCTTTTTCCTACGCGGATATCGCCGATACCACTGTCCCGCCGGGTCACTATTTTGTCATGGGTGACAACCGGGACAACAGCAACGACAGCCGTGTCTGGGGCTTTGTGCCCGCCTACCGCCTGGTTGGCAAGGCATTGATCCTCTTCTGGTCCTGGGACCACCAAGAGGGACGGTTGCGTTGGGATCGACTGGGACAGGCGGTCAAATAACGACAGACAGGAGGTGACTGGTGAACAGCATTGGGCAGATCAGACCACACACGAACCCCTCGGCGGGATTTTCCTTCCTCTCGCTCCTGTTCCTGATCGGTCTCGCCGGTGCCCTGTTTTCCATGGCAGCCACCACATTGCCCAGGTTGTACGAATGCTTCCTGCTGCGTGAACTGGCCGACCGGGTGGTCGGGGAATATGCCAAATTGCCCATGGAGGAGGTGCAGCGGCGGGTCGTGTTTGAATTGAGCCGATCCAAAATGGCCACCACACCGGAGACGTTCAAGATTTTGCAACTGGGGCATGGTTACCGGGTCTCCGTCCACCACTTTGTCCCACTGGAATTGCGGATTGGCAACCGGATATTCACCCTGGAGGGACGCGAACGGTGGGAATTTGTCTATGAGGTGGAGACCTGATGTCTCTGGCGACCAGCATGGCAACCAACAGACCGGCACAATGGGACGGTGACACACCAGAGAGGGAGGACGTTTTCGACCGGGATGACTCTCTGGCGGTTTTGCAGCAGCACTTGGGGTACCGATTTACCCATCGGGAAGTGTTGTTCCGGGCCTTGACGCATCGCTCCTATCTGCAGGATGGGCCGCACAATCCGGAGTCATGCTGCCCGGTCGATGGCCAGGCGGATGCCCAAGCCGATGAACCGATGCCAGATCGCACCGGTCACAACGAGCGTCTGGAATTTCTGGGTGATGCGGTGCTGGGACTGGCCATTTCGGATTTGCTGTTCCGTCGCCACCCGGACCAACCGGAAGGCGCCCTCTCCCACTGGCGTTCGGCGCTGGTCAATACCCGTTCCCTGGCCCGCATCGGTCACGCCTGCCACCTGGGCCGTTTCCTGCACATGGGACGTGGCGAACTGCTGAGCGGCGGTCGGGACAAGGCCTCGCTGCTGGGCAACACGGTGGAAGCCCTGCTCGGGGCCATCTATCTTGACGGAGGCTACCCGGCAGCATACGGCGTGATCCAGCATCTGTTCGCCGGACTGTTGGATGAGCGTCGACCGGAACAATGGGCCAAGGATTACAAGTCCATGCTGCAGGAACGGTTGCAGGGCGCCGGTTTGGGTCTGCCCGACTATCAACTGGTCACCATGGAAGGCGCCCCTCATGAACGGGTATTTCAGATTGCCTGTGTCGTGAACCGGGCAGACGGGGCGTGCGGTGCCATCTCCCGTGTCGGCTTCGGTCGCAGCAAACGCATGGCCGAACAGTCTGCTGCACAAGCTGTTTTTATGGCAATGTACCAGCAGGACAACAGCGGTCAGGAGCTGCCATGGGATGGTCAGGAACCGGTCTGCGCCCAGACACCTCTCGCTCTGACAGAAAAGGAACCGGACCACTCATGACCAAGCCCTCTCTATCTCCTGAGCCCACCGGTCGGAAGGGACAACCGGCGGCCGCGCCGCCTCCCTTCAGATCGGGATTTGTGGCCATTGCCGGTCAACCGAACACGGGCAAATCCACTTTTCTCAACGCCGTGCTGGGTCGCAAGGTGGCCATTGTCACACCCAAGGCACAGACCACCCGCACCCGCATCCTGGGAGTCTGCCATCGACCGGACTGCCAGATCATTTTTCTCGATACCCCCGGCATTCACCGTCCCGGCTCATCCCTGTTCAATCGGGCCATGGTACGCACGGCCTATGACGCCTGCCAGGAGGTGGATGCCATCCTCTATTTCATCGATGCCGTGCGCGGCATCGATGGGACGGATCGGGAGATTCTCGCCCGTCTGCCCCGGAACGCCGGACCAGCCGGCATGACGCCTCTGTTGCTGGTGATGAACAAGGTGGATCATCTGGATGATGCCCGACTGTTTGCCCATCTGCAAGCCCTGCAGGACCTCTCCTGTGTGGCCGTCGTACCCCTCTCCGCCTTGACGGGCTACAACGTGGAACACCTGCTCACCCTGCTGCCATCCCATCTGCCGGAGGGGCCGCGCTATTTCCCTGAAGACCAGTGGACCGACCAGCCGGAACAGTTTTTTGCGGCGGAGGTGATCCGGGAAAAACTGTTCATGCATCTGCAAAAAGAACTTCCCTACTCCCTGGCGGTCAAACTGGGCATCTTTCAGCCCCGCCTGCCAGCCGGGGAGAAGGAGATTTGGGACGTGGAGGCCACCATTCTGGTGGAACGGGAGTCCCAGAAAGGCATCGTGATCGGTCATCGGGGCAGCATGTTGAAACAGGTGGGTACGGCCGCCCGCTTTGAACTGGAGCGGATTTTCGGTGTCCCGATCTTTCTGAAACTGTGGGTCAAGGTGCGCAAGGATTGGGGAGAAGATGCCGGCCTGCTGCGCGATCTGGGCTACCCCGCACCGGAAGAGCGACCGGATGACCTGTAGGGGCGATGCGCTGCACGGATGATGCCCTGGTGCTGCGACGCACCCCTTTCCGGGAGACCTCCCTGCTTGTGCATTTTTTTACCCGGCAGGACGGGCTGTTGGCGGCGGTGGCCCGCGGGGTCCGGGCGACCGGTCGGGCCGCCACCACTCTGGACCGGGCCGTCCTGGCCGGATTTCACACGCTGGCGACGGGTCGTTATGCCCGTTCCGCCCACGCCCTGTCCACCTTGACCGCTGTCGAAATCCGACACCCCCGGCATCGTCTGTTGCATCGGCCTGCAGCCTTGCTGGCTGCCCAGGTGGTACAAGAAATTCTCTACCGCTTCATGGCCCCCTTCGAGCCCAATCCGTCGGTCTTCGAGTTGCTGGAATGGACCTGGAATGGCCTGGAGGCGGGCGATGACCCTCTGGCGCTCATCGGTCTCTGTCAGGGACGCCTGATTCGTGCCCTGGGGTATGGCTGGCGCACCGACTGTTGCGTGGGCTGCGGCACTACCGAACAGATCGCCTATTTTTCGGTCAAGCGCGGACAGGTCGTCTGTGAGCGGTGTGCTGCGCCCTATGTGGGCGTGAGCCGCCCTGTCCGGCACGGGCCGGGCAACCGGCCGGCCAATCCACCTCTTTTCCCCCTGGGCAGCCATCTGCATGAGGTGTTGCACCATCTGGAATGGAGCGGAACCTGGGCAAACCTGCCCCAGCCCGACCAGGCCATGGTGTACCGGATCGGCATGGCCTGCCTGCTGCGCCTGGGTGGAACGCCGCTCCTGGCAGATGCGCCTTTTCGGCAGATGATCGGTCTGCCGCCGGTTGAACCCTGTTGAACGGGATGAATGGACAATGGCAACCCTTATCGATTTGTTGCGACATGGCGAACCGGAAGGCGGCCCGAAATATCGGGGCAGTCTGGACGATCCTCTCAGCGCGGACGGCTGGCAACAGATGCAGGCGGCCGTGCAGGGACACCCCGACTGGGATGCCATTTATACGTCGCCGTTGCAGCGTTGCGCACGATTTGCCGACCTGTTGGGTCAGCGGTTGGCCATCCCGGTGGTTCCGGAATCCCGTTTCCAGGAGATGCATTTTGGCGAATGGGAAGGTCGGACCAGTCTGGAGATCCTGGCGGTCGACAGGCAGCGCCTGACCCGTTTCTGGCAGGACCCCCTCCACAACCCGCCACCCGGGGGGGAACACCTGCAGGCGTTTCACCAGCGGGTCCAGAGCGGCTGGGATGCCATGCTGGCGCAGCATCGGGACCACTCCCTGCTGGTGGTGGCCCACAGCGGGGTGATTCGCATGATGCTGGGCCTGGTCCTGCAGATACCCTTGCAAAACCTCTCTCGCATGGTGGTAGAGTACGCTTCTCTGAGCCGGATCAAGGTGGACGATGTGGGGGGGCAACCCATGCCGCGATTGATCTTTCACGCCGGTCGGTACTGAGTTGAACGACTGTCCTGGAGAAAAACCAATGGATGCCATGCAACGAAACATCACTGGGGGGATTCCACGCATCGAATCTTTGCGTATAGAAAATTATCGTGCGTTACGCAGGGTGACATTGGACAACCTGACGCCCATGACGGTGTTGCTGGGCCCCAATGGCAGTGGCAAGTCGACTGTTTTTGATGTGTTCAATTTTTTATCGGAATGTTTTCAATTTGGGCTGCGCCACGCTTGGGATCGACGTGGACGGGGCAGAGAGTTGAAAACCCGGGGCGAGACAGGGCCCATTGTTTTTTATTTGAAATATCGGGAAAATCCGACAACTCCCTTGATCACCTACCACCTGGCGATTGACGAACAGGGCAAGGGACCGGTGGTGATAAAGGAATGGCTGCAATGGCGGCGAGGCGCAAAAGGTCAACCATTCCGGTTTCTGGATTTTTCTCTTGGAACCGGTCGCGCAATCAGCGGAGAACAACCGGACTCTGATCCCCAGCGCACGGAAACCCGTCTGCGCTCGCCGGAGTTGATCGCGGTCAATACCCTCGGCCAGTTGGCAGAACATCCACGGGTTGCGGCACTGCGCGAATTTATCACTGATTGGCATGTCTCCTACCTGGCCATTGAGCAGACCCGCAACCAGCCCGAGGCAGGACCGCAGGAAAGATTGAACAAAAGCGGCGACAATCTTCCCAATGTCATTCAATACCTCAAGGAGCAACACCCGGATCGTCTGGAACATATTTTTTCCATTTTGCGCCAACGTATACCGCGTCTGGAACGGGTGGACGCAGAGGCCATGCCGGATGGCCGCCTGTTGCTGCAGCTCAAGGATACCCCTTTCGAGCAACCGATACTTTCCCGGTTTGCCTCGGATGGCACGATGAAAATGCTGGCCTACCTGACCATGCTGCATGCCCCCGATCCACCACGATTCATTGGCATCGAGGAGCCCGAAAATTTTTTGCACCCGCGCCTGTTGCCCGGACTGGCCGAAGAGTGCCGTGCAGCGACGGAACATGCCCAGTTGTTGATCACCAGTCACTCGCCGTTTCTGCTGAACGCCATGCAAGCAGACGAGGTGCGTGTGCTGTATCGAGATGACAAAGGCTTTACTGAATCGGTCCGCGCCAAAGACATCACAGGTATTCCCGAATTCATCCAGGAGGGGGCCAAGCTGGGCTACTTGTGGATGGAAGGACATTTCGGGCTGGGTGATCCGTTGACCAACCAGGGCGCGCCACGTACTGCGGGCAGGAGACACGATTCGGGCAGGAGACATGATTGATGTTGCAACATTTGCTCGCTTTCGTTGAAGAGATGTCGATGGAAGTGGTCCTGGAGCAATTGTTGCCCCCATTGCTGGGTGCTGCATCGTTCGAGATACACTCTTTTCAATGCAAGAACGATTTGCTCACAAACCTGCCGAGTCGCCTGTGTGCCTACCGCAGGTGGTTGCCGCCCCACTGGGCCATTCTGGTACTGCTGGACCGGGATGATGGTGACTGCCACACCCTGAAACAGACCCTGGAAGGGATGACGGCCCGGGCAGGACTGGTCAGCAAAAGTCGAGCCGGCCAGGGCAACCCCTTTCAGGTGGTCAATCGGATTGTCATCGAGGAGTTGGAGGCATGGTTCTTTGGCGATTGGTCAGCGGTGCGGACCGCCTATCCCCGCCTTCCCGTCACCGTTCCGCAACAGACCCGATTCCGCAATCCGGACGCCATAGCGGGAGGCACATGGGAATCCCTGGAGCGGATATTGCGCCGGTCTGGATACTTCAAGACCGGACTGCGCAAGCTGGAGTGCGCAAAGGCGGTGGCGCAGCATATGGACCCGACTCACAACCGTTCAGGCAGTTTTCAACACTTCGCCGGCGCGATCTCTGCTGCGCGCCTGTGGATTTGAGGTATCCCGTCACCGACAACTGCGGACACATGGCATCATTATTGCTTTGAGATCCATCAACACGGTCTATTTTTGTCAGCCATCAACCGTTCAACAGGGAGCGGACATGAAAAAGTTTAACAAAAAATATCGCAAACAGGCCATCGCCATAGAGAACGCCTCCAAGAAAACAAAAAAAGTGTTGCACTGGCTCGATGCCATGGAGAATTAACCCAACAGTTGTCCTCCGTCCGGTACCAATCCTGAACCGACAAAATTTGGACGACAGCCCGATTCGTGACGGCGTTGTCATCCTGGGGATCGGGGTCATGTCAGCAGACCTGGCATGACAGGTCAATGGTACTCAACCACACCCGGATTGCAATGCGTGGTTTTGCATGCTCTTGTGGGTCCAGGGGGGAGGCACCCGCCTGGACCCACAGCACTGCGCGCCCCGAGATGGGTGCGGTTTGGTTTTTGCGGAACCTGGCCAGTCAGCGGCAGAGCAGCTTGGAGAGGAACAGGGTGGCCCGTTCCGACCGAGGCGAACCGAAAAAGGCCTCACTGGAGGTATCTTCCAGAATCTGCCCCTGGTCCATGAAAATCACCCGATGGGCCACCTTGCGGGCGAAACCCATCTCGTGGGTGACACACATCATGGTCATCCCCTCCCGAGCCAGCTCCACCATCACGTCCAGCACCTCGTTGATCATCTCCGGGTCGAGGGCCGAGGTGGGTTCGTCAAACAGCATGCAGACGGGGTCCATGCACAAGGCACGGGAAATGGCCACCCGTTGCTGCTGACCGCCGGATATCTGTCCGGGATATTTACCGGCATGGTCCCGCATTTCCACCCGATCCAGCAGTTTCATGGCCTTCTCTTCGGCTTCGCCCCGGGAGCGCCTCAATACCTTGACCTGGGCCAGACACAGGTTGTCCAGAATGGTCATCTGGGGGAACAACTCAAAATGCTGGAACACCATGCCCACCCGGGCCCGGAGTCGGGTCAGATCGGTCTTGGGATCGGTCAACGACACCCCGTCCACCACGATATTTCCCTCCTGAAACGGTTCCAGGGCATTGACACACTTGATAAGGGTGGACTTGCCCGAACCGGACGGACCGCAAACCACCACCACCTCACCCCTGTCAATCTCGGCGCAACACCGGTCCAGGACCCGAAAATTGCCGTAGCGTTTGGAAACATTTCGGATTGAAATCATCGCGTTGACCTTTTCTGAAAACGGGCAACCAACTGGGAAACAGAAAAACTGATCACAAAATAGACCGCGCCGGCAAACAACAGCATTTCCACCAGACGCCCATCCCGGTCACCCACCTTGTAGGCAGTACCAAAGAAATCCGACAAACCGATCACATAGACCAACGAGGTATCCTGAAACAGAATGACCGCCTGGGTCAGCAGCAAAGGCAGCATGTTGCGGAAAGCCTGAGGGAGGATGATCAGTCGCACCGTTGCCCCCCGGGTCAGGCCGAGGGCCAGGCCGGCATTGAGTTGCCCCCGCGAGACGCTGAGGAGACCGGCACGCATGATTTCAGCATAATAGGCCGCCTCGAACAGGGAAAAGGCCACCATGGCCGTGGCAAAGCGGATATCCTCGACCGCAGTGCCGAACAGCAGGCGCAGCAGTTGGGGCACGATGAGAAAAAACCACAAGATCACCATGACCAGAGGCACGGAGCGGAACAGGTTGATATAGGCCGCTGCCGCCCAGGCCAATGGCTTGATGGCGGAAAAACGGGCAACAGCCAGCACGGTGCCCCAGCAGACGCCGACCACGATGGCGGTCAGGGTGATGCGGGCGGTCACCCACATGCCTTGCAGCAGCACGGGCGTTGCCCCGCTGAGAGAGCCGAAGTCGAAGGCGATCATCCTTTGCCTCCCGTCAGCATGCCCGGCACCCGCCAGTATGTTTCCAATCGACGCATGGTCAACATGACCACGAGATTGATCAGCAGATAGAGGGCCGTCACCGCAATGAAGGCCTCATAGGGTTGTGCCGTATAGTCCACCAGTTGCTGGGCCTGCCGGGACAATTCGATAAAGCCGATGGTGGTCGCCACGGCGGAATTCTTGAAGATGCTCAGGAATTCACTGGTCAAGGGCGGCAAGGTGACACGCAGGGCCACGGGCAGCAGCACCAGACGATAAACCTGGTACAGACTCATCCCCAATGCCAGACCGGCATTCTTGCGCCCGGGTGGCAGGGATTGAATGCCAGCCCGGACCTGCTCGGTGATACGGGCGGCGGTAAACAGGCTCAGGCACAGCCAGGCAGCAAAAAATTGCTGGGCCATGGGATGCCAATGTTTGACGGCATCACCCCAGGCAGTGGGCAACAGCTCGGGCAGCACAAAATACCAGATGAACAATTGCACCAGCAGGGGAATGTTGCGAAAAATTTCCACATAGGCCGCCGCGATGAAGACCAGGACCGGATGGGCACTCAGGGTGCGCATCACCCCCAGCAGGATCCCGAGCAGCAGGGCGAAGATCCATGCAGTCAGGGACAATACCACCGTCCACTGCAGTCCTTCCAGAAGCCAATCGAGAAAAGTGCCACCGCTGGGAGCACGGGTCAACATCACCCCCCAGTTCCAATTGTATCCGGTCCCCTGGGCCCTGGTCGCGACAGGGGCATCGTCCGCGTCGAAGGAAAGATCGTTGGGTGCCTGGAAAAGAACACGCATCGGCTCGGAGAGGGGAAATTCCAGATTCATCCCCTTGGGTGGAATGGGATGGGTAAACCAAAGGCCGTAAATCTTGATCGCCTCGCCAGAGGTCATGATCCGGGCCAGTTCGGCATTGACCAGTTGCTGAAACGCCGGATCATCCCGCCGCAGCATGCAACCATAGGCCTCCAGCGACAGAGGCGTGCCGGCGATCACCCATTCGTGGGGATTCTTGGCCTTGGCCCGTTCGCCGAACAGCAACACATCATCCATGACGAAAGCCACCGCCCGACCGGTTTCCAGGGTCAAAAAAGCCTCGCCGTGATCCTTGGCGCTGATCAGGTTCATGTTCATCTGCTTTTCGTCGTTCATCCGGCGCAGCAGGCGCTCCGAGGTGGTGCCGGCGGTGGTCACCACCGTCCGCCCCGCCAGGTCGGAAAAATCGGCAATGCCCGCATCAATCCGGGTCATGAACCGGGTGCTGATGATGAACAGGGTGTTGGAAAAGGCCACCTGTTTGCGGCGTTCGGCATTGTTGGTGGTGGAACCGCATTCCAGATCGACGGTGCCGTTCTGCACCAGGGTGATGCGGTTGGCCGAGGTGACCGGCATCAACCGAACCTGCAGGTTGGGCATGGCCAACCGTGTTTTGACCGCCTCCACCACCTTCATCGCCATGGTGTGAGAGTAACCGATAACCTGCTGACCATCACCATAATAGGAAAACGGCATGGACGACTCCCGGTGTCCCAGGGTGATGGCACCAGTCTCCTGGATCTTCCGCAGGGTGCCACCGTCCGCCCAGGCCGGATCAACGGCCAGCAGGCTGACCAGCAGCAACCCAATCAACAGGGAAACACCGTATCTCAATGTCGCATCGCCAGGTAAAAAATTTATTGAAAGTAAGCACAGATAGCAGACATGCAACCCGCCACCGCCCAGGCTATGCGTACCACAAATGCGGGGAACAATGCACGGATTTATGGATGGCTTTCGGAGAAAAATTGGCTTGCAATGGTGGGGATAAAAAACTAAACTGCGCGGATCCCCACGTTGGTATCCAACCCTCAGCATCTGGCCGGGTGGGCCATTCAGGCTGGAGCGCGCATGTCTGGAATCATGAAAATTGTCTATTGGTCGGTCATTTCACTGACCGGGACCTTTGCCCTGGCCACCATCGCCCTGCACCAGGGCGAACGCATCAATGCCCTGTGGGTAGTGGTCACCACCGTCTGCGTCTTCATGATTGCCTATCGTTTCTATTCGCTTTTTATTGCCAGACGGGTCATGGAACTCAACCCGGACCGGTTGACACCGGCGGTACGCCTGAATGATGGTCTGGACTATGTACCCACCAACCGGGTGGTCCTGTTCGGTCACCATTTTGCCGCCATCGCCGGTGCCGGGCCCCTGGTGGGACCGGTACTGGCCTCCCAGATGGGCTATTTTCCGGGCATGCTCTGGCTGCTGTTCGGGGTCGTCCTGGCCGGGGCGGTTCAGGATTTCATGATTCTCTTTCTTTCGTTGCGCCGGGATGGCAAGTCGCTGGGCGAAATGATCAAGGCGGAACTGGGTGACATTCCCGGCCTGGCCGCCCTGTTCGGCACCTTCATGATCATGGTCATTCTGCTGGCCGTGCTGGCCCTGATCGTCGTCAAGGCCCTGGAGTCCAGCCCGTGGGGCACCTTTACCGTGGCAGCCACCATTCCCATCGCCCTGTTCATGGGCATCCATCTGCGTTTTCTGCGACCTGGCCGCATCGGCGAGGTCTCCCTGGTCGGTTTCCTGCTGTTGATGACCGCCATCGTGCTGGGCGGTCAGGTGGCACAACATCCCACCTGGGCAGCCTGGTTCACCTTTACCGGTCCCCAACTGGCCTGGATGCTCATTCTGTACGGCGGCATCGCCTCCATCCTGCCGGTCTGGCTGCTGCTCGCCCCCCGGGATTATCTCTCCACCTTTCTGAAAATTGGCACCATCCTGGCCCTGGCCGTGGCCATCGTACTGGTAGCCCCCGAAATGAAAATGCCGGGCATCACCCGTTTCGTCGATGGTTCCGGACCGGTCTGGGCCGGTTCCCTCTTCCCCTTCCTGTTCATCACCATCGCCTGCGGGGCGGTATCGGGCTTCCACGCCCTGATCGCCTCCGGCACCACCCCGAAAATGGTGGACAATGAATGGAATACCCGGTTCATCGGTTACGGTGCCATGCTCATGGAATCTTTCGTGGCCCTCATGGCCCTGGCCACAGCCGCCTGCATTGAACCAGGCATCTACTTTGCCATGAACAGCCCGGTCGCCGTGTTGGGCCCTCATGCCGAGGGAGCGGCCCGCGTCATCGCCGAATGGGGCTTCGTGATCACCCCGGAGATGATCCAACAAACCGCCCGGGATGTGGGTGAACAGACCATTCTCTCCCGCACCGGGGGAGCACCCACCCTGGCGGTGGGCATGGCCCAGATCTTTTCCGAACTGCTGGGCGGCAAGGCCATGATGGGATTCTGGTACCACTTTGCCATCCTGTTCGAAGCCATGTTCATCCTCACCGCCGTGGATGCCGGCACCCGTGCCGGTCGATTCATGCTGCAGGATTTGCTGGGTTGCCTGCACGCCCCGTTGCGCAACACGGCCTCCCTGCCGGCCAACCTGCTGGCTACCGTGCTCTGCGTGGGAGCCTGGGGCTATTTCCTCTATCAGGGGGTCACCGACCCGTTCGGCGGCATCAATACCCTCTGGCCACTGTTCGGCATCGCCAACCAGATGCTGGCCGCCGTGGCCCTGATCCTCGCCACCGTGGTATTGTTCAAGATGAAAAAAGAACGCTACGCCTGGGTGACCCTCATCCCCATGGCATGGCTGCTGGTCACCACCTTTTCCGCCGCCAGCCAGAAGCTCTTTCACGAACAGGCCAGAATCGGCTTTCTCGCCCACGCTGCCCAGTTTCGCGCCGCGCTGGAGGCCGGCACCCTCCTGCCCCCTGCCAGGACCATCGAACAGATGCACCAGATCATCTTCAACGATCGGGTGGATGCCCTGCTGACGCTGTTTTTCATGACCGTGGTGGTCATCATTTTTGGCTTCGCCCTGCGGGCCTGCTGGCTGGCCCTGGGCACCCGACAGGTCACCGCCCGGGAGACCCCCGCCCACCTGACACCACAAGCCACGACGGCCTGACCCGCCCAAGGCATCCGTCCATGAATCCCTTCCCACCACTCTGGTTCAGCCGACTGGCCCAGGCGCTGCGCGTCATGGTCGGTCTGCCCGATTATCAGGGCTACGTCGCCCACCGCCGTCTGCACCACCCGGACCAACCGGTGATGAGCGAAACAGAATTCGTCCAGGAACGTCAGGAAGCCCGCTACGGCGGGCGCAAGGGACAGTCAATACGCTGCTGTTGAAGAAGGCCTGGATTATCGCTGCGTCCGGCAGAGTGTCGTATCCCGCCAGTGGATCAACCGAGCTGATTTGGCAGG
>JAMOAX010000161.1:0-5997 GCA_039908555.1 Magnetococcus sp. DMHC-8 | reverse complement strand
GGTGTCGCCTTATGACAGCATTCGCAGCCTGGCCCAGGAGATTTATCCCTTGGTGCCGGTCCACTGGCTCCTGAAACATCCGTTTGATTCTCTGGCCCGAGCTCCTGCCATCACGGCTCCCCTGTTGGCCCTGCTGGCCAGTGATGACCGGGTTGTGCCCGTGCGTCACAGTCGCGCTCTGGTGGCGGCCTGGGGCGGCATGCACCGGGAGGTCGTGTTGCCGGGCGTGGACCATGACACGATTGGGACAGCAGTCGGCTATCACGAAGCCATCCAGACCTTCCTGCTCTCCTGGCAGACGGGGCACCGGCCATGATCTACCGTTATCTGGCCGATGGGGTGCTCTGCCTGCATCTCCTGTTCGTGCTCTTTGTGTTGGGTGGCGGATGGCTGGTCATGCGGTGGCCCCGGTTGGGATGGGTGCATCTGCCCTGCGTGGCCTGGGGGGTGACGGTGGCGTTCAGTGGCTGGATCTGCCCGCTGACCCGTCTGGAAAACCACTGGCGGCGGTTGGGCGGTGCAGAGGGATACCCGACCAGCTTTGTGGAACATTATCTCCTGCCACTGCTCTACCCGGATGCGTGGTGGCCGGGAGGTTTTCCTGCCTGGGGATTTGCGCTGCTGGGAGCGGGGGTGCTGCTGCTCAACGGGGCCGTCTACCTGTCTGTCGGTCGACGGGTGTGGCATCGTTCGTTGCCAGTCGGGCAGCCTGCCGCTGAGCCTGTCGTGACGGAGGCGTCATGGTCAATGATGACCGACCGACGTGCGTCGGTGCGGGTCGATAATACCGATGCGACCGGGGTGATGCTGGCCATCAGGCAGGCGGATGGCACCACGTTCGACGCCACTTTGTTGGCAGTGGGGGCGGGCGGTTGCACGCTGGTCTGGCCCGACGAGGAACCACGCAGCGCGGTGGGCATGCCGTTGGTATTCACCTTTTTCTGGTGCGATGGGCAACGGGTCAGCCGGCACGGCACATTGCTCAGGTGGCAGATGCGGGGCAATGAGATGACAGGCGATGCAGGATTTGCGGTTGCCGACCATGACACCGACCGAGCCATGGGGGAGCTGGTGACCTGGATGGAGCGCATTCATTTGCGAACCCGACGGGACTGGTCGCCGACGGAGACGGAAAACCTGGCCGAATTGTACCGTTCTTCGGCTGAACACCTGGGCAAAAATCCTTGTCATCGCTGTTGAATGGTCTGCTCTGCGCGTTCTTGAGATGTGCCCCATTGTTGCCATTTTCCTTGAAATTTCAGAGAGTGATTGTTACAGTGACCGCGCGGTGGCATTTCCCCGCCAGGGTTGCTCAATACTGATACTGCCTACAAGGGGAGAGTCCGTATGTTGGGTTTTATCCGTAAATTGACCGAAAAAAAGCGACCTTCCGGAAATTCCCTGGAGAGAACGGTCCGTTTTATCACGAAATCCGGTATCACCTGCACCGGTTCTTCCAGGAATGTCGGCAAGGAGTGCCTGTTGCTGGTTTCGGAACACCGGAATCCGGTCGGGGTCAACGAGGAGGGGGAACTGATTGTCGACTACAAAGGCATCACCTCCATATTTCCTGGTACAGTGACCAGGACGGACAAATACTGTCTGGACAAATATTGTATTGCGGTCAGCTTCGGCAATCAGGAGGCCCGGGATTTTTTTGATCCATGGATCGTCAGCGACGTCAAATGCCTCAACTGCGGCAGCGCGGACAATCTGGAAAAATGTCCGCAATGCAAGGGAATACAAACCGTCTGCGCAGCCTGCCTGTTGCGGGACGCCATGTGCAGGGCCTGTCGTGCGGACGAATATCTCTATTCATCCATCAACAAGGCCTGACGATGCCATTCCTGCTGCGTTCTCTTCTGATCATTGGGGTGCTGCTGAGTTGTTCCACGGCCTGGGCCGAGAGGGTGAGCCGGCTCACCCTGCTGCACTTCAACGACATATATGAACTTTCGCCCCAACGGGAGATAGGTGGTTTTGCACCCCTGATGACCCTGATCGAGCAGGAGCGGCAGCGTCATCCCCATACCCTGCTCACGTTTGGCGGGGATCTCCTCTCTCCGTCGGTCCTTTCCTATCTTACCAAGGGCAAAGAGATGGTGTCGTTGTGCAACGCCCTGGGGATCGACTTGGCGGTGCTGGGCAACCATGAGTTTGATTTCGGGACTGCCATACTGGCCCAGAGGCTGGCCGAATCCCGTTTTTCATGGCTGGCGACCAATGTGCAGATGGCCGATGGACGGCCCTTTCCAGGCACTGCCAATGTGGCCATTCGGGAGATCAACGGGGTAACGGTGGGCTTTCTCGGCCTGTTGACCCCCGCCACGGCCGATCTGGCCAACCTGGGGGGCCAGGTGGCTTTTCTCGATCCCATTGCCGTGGCCAGAGAGTGGATTCCGCAACTGCGGCAACAGGGGGCCGAGCTGATCGTGGCCCTGACCCACCAATCCCTGGCGGACGATGAGGCCCTGGCCAGAGGGGTGGAGGGGTTGGATATCATTCTGGGGGGGCACGATCACGATGCCGTGTTCCGCGAGACGGGCAAGACCAGGATTGTCAAGGCCGACGCAGAGGGACACTCCCTGGCGGTACTGGATCTGACTGTTCTCCGCCCGGAACCGGGTGAAAAGGGCAAGCAGCGGTTGGTTGCCAATTTTCATTTGCTTTCCACCTTTCGCATTCCTGTTCATCCGCCGATCCAGGCCATGGTCAATGAGGTGGACAACCATTTGCGGGGCGATTTGAGCCGGGTGGCCGGACAGACATCGACCGAGCTGGACAGTCGTGAAAGTACGGTGCGGGAGCAGGAGAGCACCCTGGGCAATCTGTTTGCCGACGCCATTCTGGCAGAGACCAAGGCCGATCTGGCCATCCTCAACGGTGGAGCGCTGCGTGGCAATCGGACCTATCCGGCCAACTCGCCCTTGACCTTCGGGGATATCGTCAAGGAGTCCCCCTTCGGCAACACGGTCGTGCTCCTGGAGGTTTCCGAACGGGCCATCTGGCAGGCCTTGGAACATGGCGTCTCCCTGGTGGGGCAGGGGGCGGGTCGATTCCTCCAGGTTGCCGGTCTCTCTTTCCGCTATGATGCCCGGCAACCGGTGGGCAATCGGGTCCAGCAGGTCCATCTGCGGGGCAGGGGTGCCGAAACAGTGTCTCTGGAGCGCCATGGCGGACGCACTTTCCGGTTGGGCACCCAGGATTATCTGGCGCGGGGAGGGGATGGATACCGGATGCTGGCAGAGGCCAAGGTTTTGATCAGCGCGGAGGCAGGTCGCCCGCTATCCACGGTGGTGATGGAGTTTCTGGACCGTCAGGGTACGGTGGCTTACGCGCGGGGGGGGCGCATTACCGAAATCAATCAAAAATGATCATTGCAAAGCCAGGAGACCTGCTCTCCTGGCGGGGTACAGGGAGGCACCTCCCCCGATATGGATCGGGCCACGTCCAGCAAACCACTCGAACCGGAAGGAGACAGGATCATGCGTCGCCGACAATTTCTTCAATCTTCCATGGTGATGGCCGCGGGTGCCGCCCTGCCCGGACTGGCCGGTGCCAGGGAGAGTGCACCGGGCAGCAACCAGCCGGCAGAAAAACCACAGGTTAAAAGTTATCGCAAGTTGGGCAAGACCGGCATCTCCATGGGTGACATCTCCTTCGGAGCCGGCAAGCTGCCTTCCGCCGCCATGATTCTCCGGGCCATCGATCAGGGCATGAACTATTTTGACACCGCGCCCGATTATGGCAACAGCGAAACCTTGATCGGTGAGGCCCTGACCCGATTCAAACAGCGGGACAAGATCCATATTGCATCCAAATATTGCCAGCCAGCCCCCTACCCGGGCCATTTGTCCGCCGGATCTGCAAAAGCCGATTATATCGCGGCGGTGGAGGGCACTCTGCAGCGGTTGCACACGGACTATCTGGACGTGGTGTTTGTCCATGCCATCGGTGAAAAAGGTTCTCTGGAAGAGGAACGGCGTCGCCTGTTGGATGACAACATGCTGGCTGCCACCGAAGAGCTGAAAAAAGCGGGCAAGGTTCGTCATCTGGCGGTCTCTTCCCATGGTCCCAACAACCTGGAGCCCCTGTTGACCGCGGCGGTGACCAGTGGTCATTATGATCTGGTCATGACCGCCTTCAATTTCATGAAATTTCCCAAGCTGCCTGACTTGATCCAGACCGCTGCGGCGCGTGGTGTCGGGGTGATTGCCATGAAAACCCTGGCAGGCGCCAAAGAGAGCAACGCCGAAGTGGGGGGCGCCGTCTTTGAACATGCGGCCTTCCGCTGGGTGCTGAAACATTCCCAGGTGGCCGGCCTGGTGGTGACCATCAAGACGGTGGACGATCTGAACCTGTATCTGCAGGCTTCCGGCACCCTTTTCACGGCAGCCGATCAGCGGGCGCTGGACCAATATGCCGCGCTGCATGGTCAGAGCTATTGCCGGACCGGTTGTGGCGATTGCATGACTGCCTGCCCGCAGGGGGTGGATATTGCCAATATTTTGCGCTACCAGATGTATTTCGAGGATTATGGCGATGAAAAGCGGGCCATGCAGAGCTATGCGGCGCTGCCCCGTTCTGCGGCGCCCTGCCTGGATTGTCCGGCTCCCACCTGCACTCAGGCGTGTGAACACGGTCTGCCGGTGGCCGGCAAGCTGCAGGCGGCCCATCGCACCCTGACCTTTGCCCCGGTTGCCTGATTGGCCATGACTGTGGCGGTGACGGCTGCTGATCGGCGTGGTTCTGCTGCCCCACCGCCCCGGCGCGTTGCGCCGGTGGCGGTGCGGTTGCTGCTGCTGGCCCTGTTGCCCCTGCTGGTGGCGTTGCTGTATTGGCGAGGACAGCAGTATGATCCTTCCCTGCTGGACTTCAAGTCGGGCGGCAGTGCGCTGACCGCCCTGCTGCCCAGGCAGGTCGACCTCTGGCAACGGGAGCCGACCCTGCGCCAGTTCGGCAAAGAAAACCTGTACGAATATGTCAACGGGCATGCCGAATATTTTCTGGGGGCCGGTTTCCGTGCCCTGGTGGTGGCCGAGTACCGTTTGCCGACCGACACCCGGCAACCCTCACTGGTGGTGGACCTGTACGACATGGGCGAGCCTCTCAGCGCCTTCGGTGTCCTGATGGATGAAAACGGTGCGACCGGCCGGCCGGTCGCGGTGGGTGACGCGGGGTTGCAGGGAGAGCGCAGCATCGGCTTTATTGCCGGACCCTACTACGTCAAACTGGCCGCCTTTGCCGACCATCTGCCGATAGAGGGGGTGGCCCAGGCGGTGCACCAGGCTCTGGGCAAAGGTCCACAGGCGTCTGGCAAGGCTTCCCTGGTCTTTGCGTTTCCCGAGCTGGGCACCGTGACCGCCACCCGGTTTGTCAAGGAAAACTACCACGGCTGGCGCTTTCTGCAACGGGTGGTGGAACGCCACTTTCAACGGGCCGATGGTACGGTCATCCAGGCATTTCGTGTTCCTGTGGCACCGCAACAAAAAGCCGACCTGGAACAGCAGTTTTTGGCGTTTTTTCGGCAGGAGGGCACGGCCGTGACCGAAACAAAGGAGGCGGACCTGCGTATTCTGCAGATCGCCGACCGGTACGAGGGGGATTGGCTGTTGGTGCCCCTTGAGGGTTTCTGGTTGGGGGTGTTTCACCCTTTGGATGAGGACCTGCGCGGTGCGCTGCAGGCATTCGCCCGCCGTGGCTGAGTCCGACACCGCACCCGGCCCGCGCCGACGCCCTGCCCGGGCCCAACAGGTGGAACCTGCCTGGAGCCGGCGGCGCTTTCTGGTGGAGACCGGCATAACCGCGGGTCTGGCGACCGGGATGGGCATGCTGGGATATTGGGCCTACTCCACCGAAGCCGTGCGAACCAGGCGACAGGAGATCTTGACCCTCCGGGATTTTCGGGTGGACGCCACCGCCCTGCATCCCGACCTGGTGGTGGTCCGGGGCACTGCGGTGGAGGCGATGGTACGGGAGGCAGTGACCGTTCTGGGA
>JAMOAX010000160.1:0-6022 GCA_039908555.1 Magnetococcus sp. DMHC-8 | reverse complement strand
TCAACGGCAACAGCAAAATCCCAGGGCTTAAGCCCTGGACCCGCCAGGGGGGTGACCCCCCTGGACCCGCCATCCCGGTCCAGTTTCCTGATGGGCATGGACTAAACGATGATCAAGGTCCGCGTGCAAGGGTTACAGGATGACCCGTGCTCCCATTTCCACCACCCGGTGGGGGGGCAGGTGGAACCAGGTGGCGGCGCTGGTGGCGTTGCGCTGCAACCACAGGAAGAGCCGTATTCTCCAGAGGGACAAGCCCTTGGGTGGCCGGTCGACGAAAAAGACGGTGCGCCCCAGGAAGAAGGAGGTCTCATCCGGGTGACTCCAATCCTGGAATGAACGGCTGTGTTCCAGGGCGCGGGGAATGTCCGGCGTTTCCGCAAAACCGAAACGGATGGTCATGCGGTGAAAACCGTTGCCCAGGTCTTCTTCCTTGACCCGCTCTTCGGTCGTCAGGTAGGGGGTATCCACGAACTGGATGGTGAGGATGGCCACCACCTCATGGATGATCCAGTGATGCTGGAGATTTTGCACCAGGGGGCGCGGGGTGGTCTCCGCATGGGTGGTCATGTAGACGCCGACGCCTTGTGCCCGGGGGACCGGATTTTCGGCAAACTGGTTCAGGAAGGGCAGCAGGGGAATTTCATCCCGGAAGATGGCCTGTCTGGAGAGTTCCGTTCCCTTTTTCCAGGTGGACATCAGCAAAAAGATCACGCTGCCCAGCAGCAGGGGGAACCAGCCGCCTTCCGGGATCTTGAGGGCATTGGCGGCGAAAAAGACCGTGTCGAACAGGAGAAAAAAGACGGTGGCCAGCAGGGTCAACGGCAGACTCCAGTTGTACATGACCCGCAGCACCAGGCCGAAGGCCAGGGTGGTATCGATGACCATGGCCCCGGTGACGGCGATTCCGTAGGCCGACGCCAGATTGCTGCTGCTGCGAAACCCCATCACCAGGATCAGGACCGCCACCAGCAATATCCAGTTGATGGTGGGAACGTAGATCTGCCCCTCCTCCTGTGCCGAGGTATGCACCACCTCCATGCGGGGCAGAAAGCCCAGTTGCATGGCCTGTCGAGCGGCCGAGAAGGCGCCGGAGATCACGGCCTGGGAGGCGATCACGGTGGCGGCGGTGGCCAGGCCCACCAGGGGATAAAGGCCCCAGTCGGGTGCGAGGAGGTAGAAGGGATTTTTCACGGTTTCCGGGTTCAGCAGGATCATCCCGCCCTGCCCGAAATAGTTGAGTACCAGGGCGGGGAAGACCAGGAACAGCCAGGCCAGACGGATGGGGTGACAGCCGAAGTGGCCCATGTCGGCATAGAGGGCCTCGGCGCCGGTGACCGACAGAAAGACCGCTCCCAGGACGATGAAGGCATGGCCCCGGTGGGTGACAAAGAAATCCACGGCAAAGCGGGGGTCGATCGCCGTCAGGATCTGGGGGGATTTGAAGATGCCGTACACGCCCAGGGCGGCCAGCACGGAAAACCACAGCAGCATCACGGGACCGAACAGGGCGCCCACCCCTTCCGTGCCCTGCCGTTGGAACAGGAACAGACCCAGCAGGATGCCCAGGGTGACGGGCACCACAACGGGCTGGAGAAGGGGAGTGGCCAGTTCCAGTCCCTCCACGGCAGAGAGCACAGAGATGGCCGGGGTGATCACCCCGTCACCGAAAAAGAGGGCAAGACCGCAGATGCCCAGGAAGTAGATGATGGCCCGCCAGACGGGTGTGGCATGCGGGGAACGCAGGGCGAGGGCGGTCAAGGCCATGATCCCTCCTTCCCCCTTGTTGTCGGCGCGCATGATGAACCACACATATTTGATGGTGATCACCACCACCAGCGACCAGAGAATCATGGAGATGACCCCCATGACATCCCCCGCTGTGGGCAGGCCCGGGCTGGTTGCGGCCAGCGACTCCTTGACGGCGTAGAGGGGGCTGGTGCCGATATCACCAAAGACCACCCCCAGGGCCCCCACAACCAGAGCCGACAAACGACTTTTTTCCGAACCTGCCTGTTGTCCCGACATGCTGAGTGGCCTCGCTGCTGGAAGAGATGATCGTCATGTGAACACACCCCCCGAAGGAACGGAAGCGTAATCCCATTCAGACGAAAGAACAACAAAAAAATCGGGATATCCCCGAATGGCCCGGATCATCGCTGGTCGGGATTGCGGGTCCAGGGGGGTCACCCCCCTGGCGGGTCCAGGGCAGCGCCCTGGGACTTTGCCGTTGCCGTTGCCGTTGATTTTCAAAAAAGCCGCAGCCGGTTTTTGCTGCGGCATTTTCAGCATGCGCCGCAGGCAGACTGGCGGGACCGAACATGCTGTCGGACGAAGATTGCCTGCGGTTGCCGTTGCTGTTGCTGTTGATTTTCAAAAAAGCCGCAGCCGGTTTTTGCTGCGGCATTTTCAGCATGCGCCGCAGGCAAATTCACTCCGGGTCACCCAGGGTGATGCGTGTGCCGATGTCCACCACCCGCATGGGGGGCAGTTTGAAATAACCGGTGGCGGGGGCTGCATTCTGCAGCAGGCTCAAAAAGAGCTTCAGACGCCAGTCGGCCATTTCCGGGTGTCGCCCGGCGACAAAGTTGGCCTTGCCCAGGAAAAAGTGGGTGTCTGCCATGGTCACCGGTTGGTCGTCCGCCAGTTGGCAACCGGCCAGTGCCCTGGGCAGATCGGCATGATCCATGAAACCGTAACGGATCTGGACGCGGTAGCAGGTGTCAAACAACACCTCCACGGTCAGGCGCTGCTCTTCGGCCACATAGGGGATCTCCTTGATCTGCACGCTCAGCAGAATCACCCGTTCGTGCAGGGTCATGGTGTGTTGCAGCATTTGCACCAGGGCGGAGGGGGCCACATGCAAATTCTGGGTCATGAAGACGGCGGTGCCGGGTGTCCGGTGGATGGTGGGGGTGTCCAGTTGACGCAGGAAGGGCTCCAGCGGAATTTCCTCCTTGCGCACCGCCTGGCGCACCAGATCCTGTCCTTTGCGCCAGGTGGACATCAGGAAAAAGATGGCCGCTCCCAGGATCACCGGAAACCAGCCGCCATCCAGGAACTTGAGGGCATTGGCACCCAGAAACCCCAGGTCCATGCTGAGAAACAGCAGCAGGATCGGCAGGGCCAGCCACCAGCTCCAGGCAAACAAATGTCTCAGGACGATGCCGAAGGCCAGGCTGGTCACCGCGACCATGGTGCCGGTCACCGCGATGCCATAGGCTGCTGCCAGATTTTCGGAACTCTTGAAGCCCAGCACCAGGACCAGCACGGCGATCAACAGCAGCCAATTGGTGACCGGCACATAAATTTGCCCATACGCCGAGGAAGAGGTATGCACCACCTTCAGACGGGGCAGATAACCCAGTTGGATGGCCTGCCGGGTGGCGGAAAAGGCGCCGGAAATCACGGCCTGGGAGGCAATGATGGTGGCCGCCGTGGCCAGCAGCACCATGGGCAGCATGCCCCACTCCGGCACGCACAGGTAGAAGGGATTTTTTGCCATGGCCGGATCGCCCAGGATCAGGGCGCCCTGGCCCAGATAGTTCAGGATCAGGGCGGGAAAGACAAAGGTTCCCCAGGACCAGTTGATGGCCGCCTTGCCGAAATGGCCCATGTCCGCATACAGGGCCTCGGCCCCCGTGACCGCCAGGAATACCGACCCCAGCACGACAAACGTGTTGCCTCCGGTGTCGCCGAACAAAAATCGTATCCCGTGGAGGGGATTCAGGGCCGCCAGAATGTCCGGGTGGCGGATGATCTCCTTCAGACCGATCAGGGCGATGGCCAGAAACCAGATCATGCAGATGGGACCGAACAGGCGTCCGATCCTGTCCGTGCCCTTGCTCTGGAAGAAAAAGAGCAAAAAAATGATCACGATGGTGATGGGCACGATGTAGGGCTGCAAGGCCGGGGTGACCACCTCCAACCCCTCCACCGCCGACAGCACCGAGATGGCCGGGGTGATCACCCCATCCCCAAAAAAGAGCGACACCCCGACCATGCCCATGATCATGATGATGCGCTGCAGGCGCGCATTGCCCTGGGTGAATTTTCTGGCCAGGGCCACCAGTACCAGAGTGCCGCCCTCGCCCTGGTGGTCGGCCCGCATGATGAACAACTGGTACTTGATGGTCAACACGATCATCAAGGTCCACAATATGAGGGAGATGATGCCCAGTACGTTGTCATGGGTGGGTGCTGCGGCATGCGCCCCGCCCAGGGCCTCTTTGACTGCATACAGCGGGCTGGTGCCGATGTCGCCAAACACCACGCCGATGGCGCCGATCATCAGGGTGACGAGAGACTGGTGTGGCCCCTGCTCTGTTGCTTGACTCATGAACAGACTCCCGGACAATTGGCTCGCTGCACCGGGTGGCATGCGGCCCCGTTTTCCAGCAACCGGCGGACTTTTTGCACATCCGCCGGGGTGTCCACCCCGATGGCCGCCGCCCCATCGGCCACGACGACGCGAATGGCATGGCCGTATTCCAGGGCCCGCAACTGTTCCAGCCGCTCCCGCTGCTCCAGTTCGGTGGGGGGCAGACGGGCGAAGGTTTGCAAAAAACCGGCGCGATAGGCATACAAACCCACATGCCGCAGGAGGGGGGCTCTGCCCTCTCCCCGGTCCCGGTCGAACGGGATGGGCAGACGGGAAAAATAGAGGGCAAACCCCCGCCGGTCGCACACCACCTTGACGACATTGGGATCATTGGCCTCCTCGGGATCGTGGAGCGGATGGGCCAGGGTGGCCATGTCGAGGTGCGGGTCGGCCTGCAGGGGGGCGGCCACCTGGTCGATCAGGGCCGGGTCCAGCAGGGGTTCATCACCCTGCACGTTGACCACGATGGTTGCCTCCAGTTGTTGTGCCGCTTCGGCCACCCGGTCCGTGCCGGATTGATGGTGGGCCGAGGTCATGATCACCCGGCCACCGAAGGCCTGCACGGCCTCGAAGATGCGTTGATCGTCGGTGGCCACCCAGACGGTCGCCACTCCGGCCTGCAGCGCCCGCTCGTAGACATGGCGGATCATCGGTTTGCCGCCCAGGTCCAGCAAAGGCTTGCCGGGCAGACGGCTGGAGGCGAAGCGGGCCGGGATGATCACCACAATGGTATCGTTCATGATTGTCGGTTCCCTGCTCAGTGTTCCTGTACCGACCGGCTGTTGCCCCGGCCATCCTCGTAGGCCGTCAGCTCGGCAACCACCGTGCCGATGCTCAGTTGGGCCTCCACCTGTACCGGAATGCGTCGGTGGTCGTCGGTCAGCCAGAGCTGAATGGGTCCTTTGTACCGGCGTTTTTCGGCATTCTCCACGACGACCTGCAGCGAAAAAACCGGGAAAGTGCCCAGGGGGGTCTGGAGCAGACGACCGCCGCCCACGGTCATGGTCAGGCAGAAGACCTTCTCCCCGTCCACGACCCACCGTGCCAGGGTCTGGTCGGGCAACAGGTCCGACCAGGCCCGCACGGCATACAGGGCGCTCAAGGGGTCGGTGATCTGTGCCATGGCGAACGGAATGGTGGTCGCCTCTTCCGGTCGATCTGCCTGGCTGCGATGGAGACGTTGCACCTGGTGCATCTCCCGGTCAAAGTGGTAGCGGGTCCAGCGGATCTGTTCGCCCCGGCGTTGATCCTTGACAAAGCGCTGGGCCATGAACCCCGCCTCCTGGTAGCGGCCTTCCGCCGTGAGGGAGTCGTCGATGGCGCGGATCAGGCGGGTTGCGCCCATGGTGGCAAAGGTGGTTTGCACGGTATAGGTGTCCCCCGGACCGCTCTCCACCTGCATGGCGGCCGTGGCGGCGGGCGCTCCCAGCCAGCGGATCGTATACTGGAGGTGTTCGCCGGGCGCGGCGCCCAGTCGCCACTCCTCCGCCACCCCGGTCCCGACACCGGGCAGGACGAGGGTCCAGACCAGGGCCCCCCACTTAAGCCGGGACAGTATTGATAAATAAAAGTTAACAGGATGGGTCTGGGAAGGGGCTGGCCCCTTCCCAGCGGGGTGTGGGGCAGAGCCCCACAAGACCTTGA
>JAMOAX010000159.1:0-6061 GCA_039908555.1 Magnetococcus sp. DMHC-8 | reverse complement strand
GCATGTCCTGTTCGATTGCCTGCAAAACAGAGTACGGCCTGCCTCTCGGTGTCTGGCGTACCTGGGTGAAGGTGATGGACAAGGGGTCCTATCCCAACACCAAGCGGATTTTCATGCCGCGTCTGTGCAACCATTGCGATTATCCCGTCTGTGTGCGCAACTGTCCGACCCAGGCCACCTACAAGCATGAAGAGGGCTTTGTCCTGCAGAGGTACAACCGGTGTATCGGTTGCCGCACCTGCATGGTGGCCTGTCCCTACAATGCGCGTCACTTGTTGCCGGAAAAAAGGACGGATGGCAATTTGCCCCGCATGGTGGTGGACAAGTGCACGTTTTGCATTCACCGGGTCAAGAAGGGGTTGGTTCCCTCCTGCGTGCAGGCCTGTGTGGGGGGAGCCCGCATCTTTGGCGACATGAACGACCCTCAGAGCGAGGTTTTCAAGCTGGTCGCTACCGAGACGGTGACGGTACTCAAACCGGAACTGGGCACCAGCCCCTCGGTGTATTATGTCGGGGCAGACTGGGAGATCATGGACGAGCCCCACAGTTATGCCAACCGCAGCGTTCAGAACCGGGAAGAGTTCAACGATTTCAAGCGCAATCACAAGGGCGATGCCTTCGCTGATATCGTGGAAGGGGAGCCCCTGATGGCCGAGGTGGGCAAGAACTGGCTGGGATATCTGAAAACGATCCCCCACAAGGCGAAAGAGACCTTGGCCGCTTTTAAGATTTTTCTCTTCGACTAGAGGATAACGGAAAATCATGGAAGAAAGCGTCGTTACCTACAATGCCTTCCACCATGTGGCGTGGGGGACGACCATTTCGGTCTATTTCTGGCTGGTGGGGGCCAGTGCGGGGTCGTTCGTCATTTCCAGCTTTGGATGGGTGTTCGGAATCAAGCGGTACAAACCGCTCACCATGACCGCATCGGTGACGGCCATCATCATGTTGCTGCTGGTTCCCTTCCTGCTGACCTGGGATCTGGGCAAGCCGGTACGGTTCATCTATCTGCTCATCCCTGGATACTGGCACAGTACCGGGCCGATGGCCTGGGGGACCCTGCTGATCTGTCTGTATCCCATGTCCATGATGGTGTACAGCTATTTTGTGATCAAAAACAATCAGACTTTTGCCAAAGTATTCGGCATTGTTGCCATTGTGTTGGCGCTTTCCACCCATTGGTACACCGGCGTGGTCATGGAGCTCAACCCGGGACGGTTTTTGAACCATACCGCCCTGGCGCCGTTGCTCTTTCTGACCGGGGCGTTCATCTCCGGCATCGGGTTGATGAATGTGATTGTCTGGATTCGCAATTTGCTGTTGCCGGCAGAGAAGCAGTTTGACTGGACGCTGGTGTTCGAGATGGCCCAGTTCATGGTGTACGGAATTGTCTTTGACATTTTCCTGTTGTTTTTGGACTTCATGCAGACCATCTATGGCAGTCAGAACGAGGTCGTCGGGCATGGGGTGGTGCTGATGCAGGTTTTTCGTTTTCCGTATCTCTGGCTTGAACTGGTGATTGGCCTGTTCATTCCGCTGATCATCCTCGTCACCCCCCTGAAAAGGACCAAGACCGGCGTGGTGCTGGCCTCGTTGCTGGTGGCCGTTGGTGTGTACGGAATGCGTATCTGGTGGGTGATGGGCGGTCAGTATCTCCAGTCATTTTATTGAGTGAGGAATGGCGCAGCATGGCTGAACTCTGCAGACGTCAGTTTTTGGTCACCGGCGGCACGTTGCTCGCCGCGTCGGCTGTGGTCTCGCCGGCCGATGCCATGGAACTGGAGCTGGGCGGGAAAAATTTTCACCAACTTCGCACCTATCATCCCCGGGAGCGCAGCCACTATGCCTGCACCCTGTGTCCCTACTTTGACGGGGGGTTCTCCTTCGAGCAGGATGGGCGCATTCACAAGGCCGAGGGCAACCCGGATCATGTGGCCAGCCGGGGCAAGTTTTGCGCCAAAGGGCTTTCCTCCTTTCTGGGGGCTTATGACCCGGAGCGCATCACCACCCCGCTGAAGCGGGTCGGACCCCGGGGTTCCGGCAAGTGGCAACCCATTGAGTGGGATGTGGCGATTGCCGAGGTGGCGGCCCGGATCAAGGAGGCTTTGCCGGAACCGGACACCATTGTCGTCAACGAGGGGGGGCATCGGGAGGGGATGGCCCGGTTCCTGGATACGTTGGGTTCCCGTTCCCTCATGCGCAGCACTGCGCCCGGGTTGGGGGGTGCTGCAAAACAGTCGGCGTTGCGGCAGATGTTCGGGGTCTCTTTCCTGTTGCCGGACCTGGAGCACAGCAAGTATGTGCTCAATTTTGGCAGCAACATTATGGAGACGGCCATGCCTTTGGCCCAGAGGTTGACCGATGGTCTGGTCAACAACCGGTTGAAGCTGGTCACCTTTGATGTGCGCATGTCCAACACGGCAGGGCGCAGCCATGAGTGGGTTCCGGTTTTCCCGGGGAGCGATGGCTTTGTGGCCCTGGCCATGTGTCAGCATATTTTGCAGAAGGGGTTGGCGGATAGTGCGTTCATCCGCACATGGACCAACACGACCAGTGAACAGCTGCTGGCGGATCTGCAACCCTACACCCCGCAGAGGGCAGCCGAGATCAGCGGCGTTTCCGAGAAGACGATCAAGCGCATTGCGGTTGAGTTTGCCAAAAGCCATCCGGCCTCCGTGTTCAGCATGAACGGTGTCAGCCGTCGGGAGCAGGGGATGGATGTGGAGCAGGCCTGCATGCTGCTGGCGGTCATCACCGGTAACATTGACAACGAAGGGGGTTGTTGTCTGCCCCGGCAGTTTCACGTGGGGGTGCCGCAACCGGTACCGAAGCCGGTCGGCAGTGCGGCGTTGCACTTGAATCATCTCTTTCCCTTCCATGTGCTGGCGGGGAAGGTCCGGGTCAAGATATTGTTCAACCACATGAGCAATCCGGTCTATTCGGCACCGGCGGCCGGTTTGTGGCGGGAAGTATTGAAGGATGAGAAGCAGATCCCGTTTCTGGTGGATTTTTCGCCGTTCATGAGCGAGACGGCGGAGTTGGCGGATCTGATCCTGCCGGATGTCGTGGCGGTGGAACGGCATGATTTGGTGAGCAGTCCCACAGCGTTATGGCCCTGGGCGAGCATCAGTGCGCCTGCGATTCGCCCTCTGTTCAAGGCCCAGGATGTGAGGGAGACCTTGAAAAAGGTTGTCGAGGCCATCGACCCGGACGGGCAGAAGGGGATGAAGCCGTTCTGGGCTTTTGCCAATGCCAAGCAGTGGGTGGAGCAGGCCTGTGCTGCCACGCCCGGGATGGAGACCGCCTACAAGAAGCTGCTTTCCAAGGGGTTTTGGCCGGACTACGGCAAGGTGGACCCGGCGGATCGCCAGGTCGTCAAGGGTGGCGAGCCTTTGGAGGTCCAGTACGGGTTGTACAAGCAGGCGGGGTTTCCGACCGGGTCCGGGCGAATTCAGGTCATGGTGCCGGCACTGAAGCGCAACCCCCGGCATGAGAAGCTGTCGCCTGGGCAGTTTGTGATGACCACCTACAAAGTGGCGTATCATGTCCTGTCCATGACCTCAAACATCAAGTATCTTTCTGAAATCTGGCACAGCAATCCGTTGTTGATCAACAAGGAGTCGGCACAGGCTTTGGGCATTCGGGACGGTTCTCTGGTCCGTGTGACCAGCCCGGCGGGTTACATGGTGACGCGAGCGATGGTCACCCATGGCATTCATCCCCAGGTGGTGGGTATTTCGACTTCGGTGGGTCGGGCGGCGTATGGGCGGGTGGCCCGGGCCCAACCTGATCGGCCTGTGCCGGAGTATGCGCAACCGCAGTTGCGGGATGACGACATTGACGACAATGTCTGGTGGCGAGATGGGGGGGTCAGTCCCAATGAAATTCTCCCGGTTGCCATTTCGGCACAAAACGGCGAGCAGGCGTGGAACGACACGGTAGTCTCCATTGCCCCGGCCGAGTCTGGCGACGTGTATGGCACCGTTCGGGCGGATAATGCCAAGCACATCGCCATTTTCAAGCAATGGATGGGTTAGGCTCCCACTGGACACCGACGTGCATGGAGAAGTTGGGGTGAACTTTCTCAAAAACAGGTTAGGATTGGTTTTGGTGTTGGGGGTGGTGCTGGCGATTGTGGCCGGGCTGGGTTGGAGCAGCCATCGGTTCAATCGGATCAGTCTGTGCACCTCCTGCCATGAAATTTTTGTCAACTATGACGAATACAAGCCGGTGGGGGCAGCGAGTCAGTCCAAGGAGGATTTCAATCCCGTCCGGCAACCGGACCCGGGGCTGTTCAATGTCACGGTGGGCTGTGCCGAGTGTCATGCCTATCCTTATGAGGAATATCGCAAATCTCCCCACTTTGACAACGAGAGGGGGGTGAAGCCCGGCTGTGTGGGCTGTCATGCGCCACACACGGTCTATCAGTTTCTCAACTGGAAATTTTTCTATCTCAACAAGGGGGGATACGGCGAAAGTCCATTCCATGAGATTTCCAGCGGTCTGCGGGATGTTCCCGAGTGGGAGCGTCTGCGGGTGGATCTGGCGAAACAGGCCCGCAAGCAGATGATTGCGGAGGATTCCGTCCGCTGCAAGAACTGTCACAAGCCCGATGGGGAGTGGTTCAAAAAGCTTGAACCTCACCAGAAGACGGAAAAGACGTGCGTGGAGTGTCACCACAGCATCGTGCACAAAGCGGTGGAGTGGGACGTGAAATAGGCGGAGGGGCCTGGAGAGAGAAAAGAATCTGCGTAAAACTTGATCTTGATCAAGTTATGTGCGGGTCGGTTGCTTTACAGTTGCTTGTGCTTGTGTTGAAGTATGTCGTCCTTGAACTTTCATTTTTGCCGTAAGGAGCCAGATATGCAGAAAAAGAGCAAAAACTTGTTGTGGCAGTCCGCGATAGCCGTTGCTGCGATGGTCGCTGGCTTGGCGGGCGTTGCTGTGGCTGCGGATGCGCCGGCAGCACCCAAGTTGCAACCGGAACCCAAATTGACGAAGGAGGAGTTCCAGCAGGGGCAGCAGATCTATTTTGACCGTTGTTCTGGTTGCCATGGTGCCCTGCGCAAGGGGGCCACCGGTCCGGACATTACGCCGGCCAAGACCCGCCTCAAGACGTTGGCTGCTCTGGACAAGATTCTCTTTGACGGCACCGACGGCGGTATGCCTGGTTGGGGCAAGAGCGGCTTCATGACCAAGGACGAGACCGCCTTGATGGCCAAGTATGTGCAATTGGAGGCTCCCATGCCGCCGGAGTGGGGCATGAAGGAGATGAAGAACTCCTGGAAGATTCATGTCCCGGTGGACAAACGTCCTACGACTCCTCCGGCTGACAAAAACTGGCAGAACTATTTTGGCGTGGTGGAGCGTGACAAGGGGCAGATTGCCATCATTGATGGCGACACCAAGAAGGTACTGGTCACCATTCCTTCCGGTTTCGCCACCCACATTTTGCGCACCTCCTCCAGCGGTCGCTACATGTATGCCATCGGTCGCGATGGCAAGGCCACCATGATGGATCTGTGGGCGGATCCGCCGAATCTGGTTGCCGAGGTCCGCACCGGACTGGATGCTCGTTCCATCGACACGTCCAAGTTCAAGGGATTCGAGGACAAGTATGCGGTGGTTGGCGACTACTGGCCTCCCCACTATGTGGTGATGGCTGGCGACACCCTGGAGCCCCTCAAGGTTGTCGGCACCCGTGGCTACACGTATGACACCAACGAGTATCATCCTGAGCCCCGTGTTGCCTCCATTGTCGCCTCGCATCATGCGCCGGAGTGGGTTCTCAACCTGAAGGAGACGGGCGTTGTCTTGCTGGTTGACTACAGCAAGTTGGCGTCGGGCACCGTGACCGAGACCAAGATCAATGCCGAGCGGTTCCTGCATGATGGGGGTTGGGATGCCAGCAAGCGGTATTTCCTGGTGGCGGCCAATGCGCGGGATACCATCTCTGTGATCGACACTGTGGAGCGCAAGCTGGTCAAGAACATCAAGACCGGCGTCAAGCCGCATCCGGGTCGTGGCGCCAACTGGGTGGACCCCGAATTCGGGCCGGTCT
>JAMOAX010000158.1:0-6114 GCA_039908555.1 Magnetococcus sp. DMHC-8 | reverse complement strand
TCTGGAAACGCTGCACAACATATTCCGGGCGGCGCATTCCATCAAAGGCACCTCGCGCATGCTCAAGCTGGAACGGATCAACACGGCGGCCCACAAGCTGGAAGATCTGCTCGGTGCGCTGCGCAGTGGACGCCTTGTCCTGACCCGGGAATTGTCCACCTTGTTGTTTCATGGTGCGGATGTCATTGCCGAACTGGTCGAAGAGAATCGCAACAGGCAGGAACCCGCTTTTGATCTGGAGGCTTTTTGTCGACGCCTTGAGGAGGCCCTGCAGGGCGGAACGGCCATCGGGCAGGCCATACCCACCAGGACGGTCTCTCCTGCCCGGGACGAGAGCGACGACACATCTTCTGCTCATTTGGCGCCGCCCCCGCCGCCGGCCTCCTCCCAACAGGCGGCCGATGCGGTCATCCCATCCTCGTCGAACCGGGAAACGCCTCAGACCCGCCTGGCGGGTACTACCATCCGTATTGCTTCGGATCGCCTGGACGAGGTCATCAATGCGACCGGTGAGATTTCCCTGATCCAGCGTCGCATGATGGAGCGAACCGCCGATCTGAAAAAACTGGCCCGGACGACCAGACGTTTGCAGAGGCATGCGCAGCTGATGCGCAAGGATGGCCAGACGAGTATCGACGAACTCCTCAATGTTCAGGATCTGGTGGCACAGGTTACCCTGCTGGCTCGCCAAACCTCGACGGCCTTTGCCGACGATGCCGAAATGCAAACCCTGCTGGTCAAGGATTTGCAGAACAAGGCGCTGGGCATGCGCATGTTGCCACTTTCCACGGTATTCAATTCCGTCGCCCGGTCGGTACGGGATATTGCGGCTGCGGTTGGCAAGGAGATCGATTTTGTCAGTGAAGGTGGCGAATCGGAACTGGACAAAAAGATGATCGAGCGCATCGGCGAGCCGTTGCTGCACATGGTGCGCAACGCCATTGACCACGGCATCGAACCCGTGGACAAGCGGCGACAGGCGGGCAAGCCGGACCGGGGTTCCATCCGGTTGTTTGCCGGCTATGAGGGGGGCAGCATCATCATCGAACTGGAAGATGACGGCGCGGGCCTGCCGCTGGAAGCCGTCAAGGAACGTGCCCTGAAAATGAAGCTGGTGGACCGGGACACCCTGGAACAGATGGCCGAACGGGAGGTGGTGGAGCTGATCTTTCACCCGGGCTTGAGCACCAGCTCCTTCATCACCGATGTCTCAGGCCGGGGAGTGGGCATGGATGTGGTGCGCAAAAATATTGTCGAGGAGTTGAAGGGGGAGATAACGGTGGAAACCACCCCCGGCAAGGGTTCCCGGTTCAATATTCGTCTGCCGGCCACCCTGGCGGTCCGTTCTCTCCTGGTAGTCGAGGCAGAACGGACCCTGTTTGCCTTCCTGTCTGATTTTGTCGATGAGATCATCCAGGTGCAGCAGCCAGACCTGATTCCCATGGCCGGTTACACGGCGGTCCGCCTGCGGGAACAGTTCATTCCGGTATTTGAACTGCTGCATCTGCTCAACCAGGCCAGTCCGGAGGATACGGTCTCCCGGGAAATATTGACCATCCTCATTGTCAGCAATGGTGCGGAGCGCCTGGGCATTGTCGTCAACACCCTGGAGAGCCAGGGAGCGATGACGATCAAACCCCTGCCTGTCCATTTGCAGAACAATGCCTGGGTTTCCGGTATTACCCAGGCAGGCAACCAGGACGCCATCTGTCTGCTGCATGTGCCGGCCCTGGTTGCCCGTGCCAGACAGGGTCAGATTTCCCAGCGCCGGCAGGCCAGGGCCGTCACCGGGCAACAGGAACAGCGCAAAATTCGCATTCTGGTCGCCGACGATTCCATCAACACCAGCGAAATCGAGCGCAGCATTCTCGAATCCTATGGGTACAAGGTGGAAGTGGCCAATGACGGCCTGTCGGCCTGGAGCAAGCTCCAGGAAGCTTCCTACGATCTGTTGATCACAGACATCGAAATGCCCAGGATGGACGGCTTCACCCTGACCGAAAAGGTGCGCGGCAGTGGCCCGCAGGGCAATCTGCCGGTGATCATTGTCACGTCGCTGGAGTCGGAGGCAGACAAAAAGCGGGGCATGCAGGTTGGCGCCAACGCCTATATCGTCAAGGGAGATTTTCAACAGACGACGTTGTTGGATACGGTCAGAACGCTGGTGGGATGAACGGGGAGAACGATTGATGAGTCCGGTATTCAAGATTCTGGTGGTGGACGACGAGATGATCGTGCGCTGCATGCTGGAAGAGATCCTGACCGGAGCGGGTTACGATGTGGTGACTGCCGAGCATGGCGAAGCCGGTTGGGCGACCATCCAGGATCAGGATGACATTTCCCTGGTGGTGTCCGATGTGAACATGCCCCGCATGAGTGGCCTGGAGTTCATACGCCGGGTCCGGGAGAGTGGCAACGATCTGCCCATCATCATCCTGACCTCCAGCAATGAAATGTCGGTGGCCGTCGAGGCCGTCAACAAGGGGGCCAACGACTATCTGCTCAAGGATGAAAACATCAGCGACATGCTGCTCATCTCCGTGCGGAAGGTGATGGAGATGCGGCAGATTGCCCGCCGGAACCGGCAATTGATGGTGGAGCTGGCCTCCCAGAACAAAAAGCTGGAACAGACCATTGAAGAGTTGCAGAAGACCTACGAAGATTTAAAACTGAAAAAGGAGCAACTGATTCAATCCGAAAAGATGGCCTCACTGGGCCGGTTGGTGGCGGGTGTTTCCCACGAGATCAACACCCCGGTGGGCATCAGCGTGACAGGGGCTTCCGCGCTGGCCGAGGCCACCGCCCGGATTGCCCAGGCCTATCGACAGCAGACCATGAAGCGTTCAGATCTGGAGCAATATTTTGCCAGGACCGAGGAGAATGTGCAGTTGATTCTGCTCAACCTGTCCCGCACGGCGGAACTGATTCGCAGTTTCAAGATGGTCTCTGCCGATCAAACGAGCCAGGCCAAGCGCCCCGTCCAGATCAAGTCTTATCTGCTGGACATTGTCACCAGTCTCCGACCGCATTTGAAGGACAACCGGTATACCGTCGATATTCAGTGTGACGAGACGCTGGAGATCTTTTCCACGCCGGGCGCCATCGCCCAGGTGTTCACCAATTTGATCATGAACTCGTTGATCCATGGTTTTGATGACCGGGAGAGCGGCGCCATTCACATTGATGTGACCCAGGTGGGTGAGCAACTCCATTTTCACTATCGTGACGATGGCAAGGGCATTGCCCAGGAGCACATGGGTAAAATATTTGACCCGTTTTTTACCACCAAACGCCACCAGGGCTCAACCGGGTTGGGCTTGAATATTCTCTTCAACCTGGTTGAACAGAACCTGGGCGGCACCATCACCTGCGAAAGCCAGCCCGGGCAAGGGGTATTGTTTGTCATTGTGCTGCCCATCCGGGCTTAACCGATCAGGACATGTCATGATGCATCAACCGCACGCCACGATGGAAGACGGACAGCCACCGGCCATGCCAGACCTTCAAAATGCCAACCCGGATGGTTGTGTTGCCGATGATGAGGTTTTTTTTGCTGCAGAAGGGCCGGACGAGCCCCGATCAATCGATTTGCCGCCCTGGAAAATCCTGATTGTGGACGATGAAGAGGGCATCCACGCAGTCACCAAACTTGCCCTGGATGATTTCACCTTTCAGGGGCGCACTGTGCAATTCATCAGTGCCTTCAGCCTGGCCGAGGCCATGGCTGTGATCGACAGCCACCCGGATATTGCCTTGATTCTGCTGGATGTGGTCATGGAGGAGGATGACACGGGACTGCAACTGGTCAAGCATATTCGGGACGGGTTGCACAACACCATGATCCGCATCGTCCTGCGCACGGGCCAGCCAGGCATGGTGCCCGAAAAGGATGTGGTCATCAAATACCAGATCAACGATTACAAGACCAAGAGCGATTTGACCTATCAAAAATTGTTCACGACGGTGGTCTCCCTGCTGCGTTCCTACCAGGATCTGGAAAACCTGGAACATTCCAATCTTCTGCTGCGGGAGGAGTCGGAAAAGCGTCAGCAGGCCCTGGACAAGATCGAGCACAAGACCCGCGCCTTTGAACGCTTTATCCCCAGAAATTTTCTGCAACATTTGGGCAAGGATGAAATAGAAAACCTGAATTGCGGGGATGCCACCGTGCAGCTCATGTCCATCCTGTTTTCCGACATCCGGGATTTTACCAATCTGTCCGAAAACATGAGTCATTCACAAAATTTCAGCTTCATCAACAATTATTTGCGATTTGTCGGCCCCATGATCCAGAAGCATGGTGGCTTTATTGACAAGTTTATCGGGGATTGCATCATGGCCCTGTTTTCCATTCAGGATGGTGAAATCGGCTGTGATGCGATTGAGGCGGCCATCGAGATGTCCCAGATCCTGAAGGTCTACAACGGCTACCGTCGCAAATCCAACTATCGGCCCATCCGGGTTGGCATTGGCATTCACACCGGTCTGGTCTATCTGGGGACGGTCGGTTTTGAGGAGCGCATGGATACCACCGTGGTGGGTGATGCGGTCAATCTGGCTTCGCGTCTGGAGAGTCTCACCAAACACTACGGGATTACCATTGCCATTTCCCATGCGGCGCGGGCGACCACCGGTCGCTGCCGGGGCTATCGGGTCAGGGAGATCGATACGGTGCGGGTCAAGGGCCGCAACGATCCAGTGACCGTCTGGGAGGTGCTGGACGGCAACGAGGAGGAGTGGGTCGCCTTGATGGACCAGCATTTGTCGCAATACAACGACGGATTGCAACGCTACAAGGAACGTCAGTGGTCGCTGGCCGAGAGCACTTTTGCGGATCTTGAGCAACGCCTGGGTCAGGACCGGGTAACCCGTATCTATCTGGAACGGTGTCGCCGGTTTATCCAGGAACCGCCCGAGGCGACCTGGGACGGCGTGATGCAATTGTGACATGGGCAGGAGCAAAGGACCGAACGGGTATGCCGGTCCAGGGGAATTGTTTTTGTTGAAGTCCAGGGGACAACCCCCTGGTTGGGTTCGGGGTCACGCCCCGGGCAATCATCGGTCCATGGACCGGTATGGATGTGGTTTGGGAGGTGAACGTCATGAGCATCACGAAAAAGCTGGGAGGTGGATTCCTGTTTTTTGTCCTGGCTCCGATCATGGCCATTCTGGCCATCAACCAGATGGAGATGAAGGAGTCGATCTCGCAATCCTATCAGAATGCCTTGCGTTCCGAGGTCACCAAAGTGATCGATCTGGGCCTGGGAGGCATGGTGCAGACTGCGCGCAATATTCTGGATGATGCCTCCCAGGACCCTCGGATCATTGCCGCCGTCACGGTTGCCACCCAGGAAAAAAACGGGCAGCCCATGCGCGACCTGATCAGCGCGGTCAAAAAGGATTTTGGTCTGACGGTGCTGGAGGTGGTGGGTACGGACGGCGTCATCCTGTTCAGCACCCAACCCCATCGGAACGGCCTCAACATGGCCCAGACGGAACAGTTCAAGGGGGCCGTTGCCCATGTGCAGAAAACCGGCTTCATCCATGACGATGCCACGGAAAATTATATCATTTTGAGCAGCATGTCCATCAAGAACCCCGCAGGGGCGGCGATCGCCGTCCTGCAGGGCGGCTTTATCCTGGACCACGCCAAGTTGCGGGAGTTCGTGGGGCAGGGTGATGCCGTGCTGCTCAAACAGGAGATTATCGAAAGAAAGATGAAGCAGGCAGCGACGACTGCCCAGGAGGGAGACAACAAACTCAGTCCGACTCTCGGCATGGCGCTGCGCACTCCCCGTGTTGCCATGGAGCCTTTCCAGGATGTCATGACCGCCTGCCAGGCCAACCAGGCTGCCGATGCGTGTCAGAAACTGCATTTTCACATTTCGATGGAACAGACCGGCGAGGATTATCTGGTCATTGCCGGGGTCCCCCTGCGCATGGAGCAGCCTCTGCCCTTTGCCTCGCTGCTGGTCAGCCAGCCCGTTGCGCAGATGAAAGAGGACATTACCCGCTCCCGCAACCATGGCCTGATGATGGCCGGTATTTTTTCGGTGCTGGCGGTGTTGATGGGGTTGCTGCTGACCCGTTCCATCGTCAAGCCTTTGCAGTTGG
>JAMOAX010000157.1:0-6151 GCA_039908555.1 Magnetococcus sp. DMHC-8 | reverse complement strand
ATGTCGCCCAGTTGGTTGTAGACCGGCAATTGTTCCTCGCGCCGGATGCGCATGGCCTCGTCCAGTTGTCCTTGCTGGAAGAGGATGTCGGCGATTTTGCCCAGGGTGATGGCGCGGGAGTGGATGTCGCCGTGCTGTTGGAATACCTGTGCGGCGCGGCTCAGCCACTGTTGTGCGGCGGTCGGGTCGCCCGCCATGGCCAGCATCACCGCATATTCCCCCCACAACTCGGCCCACTCTACGGTATCTTCCTGGGGCATGGCCATGCCGCGTGCCAGCAGGGTTCGGCGGGTCTCGGCCTCTCCCAACCGTGCGGCACATTGGGCGCCCAGATGCAACAGGCGGGGCGAGGGCGACAATTGGGCAGCGGCCAGCACGGCCAGGGTCTGTTGCACCATGGTCAAGGGGGTGCGCGCATCGTGCTTCCGTTTGAACAGCCAGAAACCGGCCTCGATGGCCGCCTCCTCCATGGCGGCACCCGCCCCGGCCAGTTGGGCCAGACGAAATGCCTCCAGGGACAAGGGATTCCAGGGCAATCTGCCATCCCCTTCCCGCCATGCGGCGAGGAGGGGGGGCAGAGCGGCCTGGGCCAACTTTTTTTCTTCATCGGGCGTCAGGGGGGGCGGAAAGAGGGGGCGGGCCAGGGGTTCGGTGCCGAGATGTTCCTGATCATTGTGTCCCGACTCATACCGGTTGAACAGCCCCAGCCCCAGCAGGCGATGGCAGGTTTCGGAGGGGTCCGGATCACTGACCGCCCGCAACACCGCCGCCACGGCGGGTCGTGGCGCCGGCAACTGGAAGAGGGTGACGGCACGAAAGGCCTTTTTTTGTGCAGGGGTCAGGGCCTTGACATAACTTTCCAGGGTCATGCGCCGGAAAAAATCCCCGACATCGGTATCCTGGGGTACCGTGCCATGGGCCAGAAAGGTTTCCACCTTGTCCACCGCCTCGTTTGCATCGGCCACCCGGCCCTGCAATACTGGACGGGTCAGCAGGTTTTGCAGGCCGGGATTGCCCTGGGATGCCCGCAGGATGCGGATAACGAGGGTGGTAACATCGGCATGACGGCTCTCCGCTCCCCACTGTTTGTGCCGTTCCTGCTCAGAAAGAGGGGACAGAGGGAGATCCAGGAGTCCTTCGGCCAACTCCCGGCCATTGGTGGCCGTCAGGGTGAAGCGGTAGCGGCTGGTAAAAAGAATCCGGGCAGCCGTTGGCACATCCCGGAAAGCCTCCAGAATGGCCCGCATGACCGGCTGAAAGGGGGTCTGGAAGGGGGTGGCCGGTCGTTGGCCGTCTGCCGGCAGCAAAATTTGCTCCAGGTCGTCAATGATCAGCAGCAGGGGGTTGTCCAGGGGAGTCGCCAGGATCTCCCGCAGGGCATCTCCCAGGTGTTGTGCCCCCTGACGCGGGTGTTGCACCTTTTCACGCCAGGCATCCCGCAAATCGGCCCGGTGCCTGCCCGGCCATTTGTCCAGAATGGCATCAAACACCGCCACGGCGTCATACTTCTCAAAAACCAGCACGGTTTGATGGCTGGCCAGCCGGTTGGCGATGCGGGCCGCCAGACTGGATTTGCCCACGCATCCCATGCCATGGACCACCGCCCCCCACCGGTCCCCCGTGCGAAACGCGGCAATGATTTGCTGGATGGCCCGCCGCCGCCCGACAAAATGCGCCCGTGTGGCCACGGGCACCTGGTTTTTGTCCAAAAACTCTCTCGCCCCGGCATCCCGGGGGATGGGGCGTTTGCCCTGGCCGGCCAGGCAGACCGCTCCACCGCCCGCTGGTCCAATGAGCAGTCGCGCCAGATGCCAATGCCTGAACCGTTCGGGATTGCGTTCATGCTCCTGCAGCAAGGCCCGTCGGGCCGAGGCGGTTGCCCGCTTCACCGTGGCATGGGAGGCCAGCGCCTTGTAAAAATGGCCGGCGAAGGCCGATGCATCCTGATCATAGACGCTGCTGTCCCAGCCCACCACGTTGGCACAACCGCACCGCACCATTTCCATGGCCAGGGAGGCAGGCTCTTCCCGACCCTCGGCGGTGCGACAGGCAGACAAAAAGAGGAGGGGGGGCAGGGAACTCCGGCCCAACTCTTCGGCCAGATCGCCGGCGGTTACATCATGCCTGTTGCCCGCCTCATCTTCCAGAATCAGGAAAGGTTGATGGTTTTTGATATCCCCGTGACAGGAGATGTGGATCGCCTCCGGGGGTGCGGGCAACTGGCTGACCACCTCTCCCAGCAGAGGCAGAGAGCCGCTTTCTTCCACCGTCAGGGCCAAAGGGAGGCGACTGGTCTGCTCAAGAATGCCGGACTCCTCCTTTTCGTAGTCCAGGGTGGAGACCTGGCGGGGCGCGGCAGCCATGAAAACCAGGTGCATGTCGCCATGACGGGGCTGCCAGGGTGTGTGGGGATCTCCCAGACGGCGCACGGGAATGAACGGGCGTCCACTGTCCCTGGCCAGATAACCTGCCGGGCCGGCCAGCAACTCCCAGGGGACATGGAGGAAGGCCCGTCCCAGCTCGTCGGGGTTCTGGGAGACGGAAAATTCCATTTCCAGAGCTCCCTCCCCGTGCTGCAAGGCGTGACTGAGCCAGCCCTGTTCATCCAGCCACGCAAAAATTTCCTGTCCCAGGGTGAAAAACGCCGATGCATCCCGGTCATTTGCCAGGGCTTTGTCATACCGCCTGGCCCATGCCTGAAAGGCGGCCAGTTGCGCGGGCCGGAGAACCATCCGGCCATCGCCCTGGTTGAAGATAATCTCCTGGTTGGCCAAATGGAACCGCATGGACATCTTTGGTGAGCTCCTGGGGGTGATCGACGATGCGAAGAATTCTATCAGGGAGGAGGGTGGTGACGCAAGTTGCCACTCCTCTTCCGGCCCTGCCGGATCATCCCCCGGTCCACGCCACGGCGGGGTGGTCGGGCGGGCAATCAACTCCTCCAACTTCCATCGAAAAATCGACCCCGGTTGACATTGGCCAGGCAGTTAAGGGATACTCGGAGCGCTTTTTGCCATTTCATAAAACGCAATCGGGAACCACTCATGATCCAGAACGGCCTTCCAGACAAGCAGGGGTTGTACGATCCCGCCTTTGAACACGATGCCTGCGGTATCGGCTTCGTGGCCAACATCAACGGCAAGAAATCCCACGATATCATCCGTATGGCCTTGGATGTGCTGGTCAATCTGACCCACCGGGGCGCCACCGGAGCGGACCCGCTGACCGGTGACGGCGCGGGGTTGCTGATGCAGTTGCCGGATGACTTCCTGCGGGCCGAATGCAAACGCTTGAACATCACCCTGCCCCCGGAAGGACAGTACGGCGTGGGCATGATCTTTCTGCCCAAACAGGCCGCACATCAGGACTCCTTCCGGCGCCACGTGGAACAGATGATCACCGACGAGGGCCAGCGTTTGCTGGGCTGGCGCGCCGTGCCCATCAGCCCGGACGCCCGGATCGGTTATATCGCCAAGGCCTCCGAGCCGGCCGTCTTCCAGGTCTTCGTCGGCCAGGGCATCACCCCGGACGATGTTGATGCGCTCTGGTTTGAACGCAAACTGTTCATCATTCGCCGCCGCATCGAAAATGCCGTGCTGGGCTACAGCAAGGAGGAGACCAAATCGTTCCACATCGCCAGCATGTCCTCCCGCACCCTGCTCTACAAGGGCATGTTCCTGGCGGATCAGGTCTCGGCCTACTATCCCGATCTGAGCGAACCGGCCATGGTCTCCGCCTTTGCCATGGTGCATCAGCGCTACTCGACCAACACCTTTCCCACCTGGGAACTGGCCCATCCGTTTCGCATGATCTGCCACAACGGTGAAATCAACACCCTGCGGGGCAACATCAACTGGATGCACGCCCGGGAGGCCGCCCTCTCCTCTCCCCTGTTCGGCGACGGGATCAAAAAATTGTTTCCCATCGTCCCGGAAGGTATTTCCGATTCCGCCTCCTTCGACCGCGCCCTGGAATTTTTGGTGTTGTCGGGACGCTCCCTGCCCCACGCCATGATGATGATGATTCCCGAAGCCTGGGAAAATCACAAGCAGATGGACCCGGACCGTCGTGCCTTCTATCAATACCACGGCTCCATCATGGAACCCTGGGACGGACCGGCTGCCGTGGCCTTTACCGACGGTCGCTACATCGGTGCCACCCTGGACCGGAACGGTCTGCGACCGGCCCGTTACCTGATCACCAAAAAGGGGCTGTGCATCATGGCCTCGGAGGCCGGCACCATCCCTGTGCCCCCGGAGGAGGAGGTGCACCATGGTCGGCTCCAGCCGGGCCGCATGTTTGTCATCGATCTCCAGCAGGGGCGGATCATCGACGACGAGGAGATCAAGGCGGAGATCGTCGCCCGTCAGCCCTATCGCCAGTGGGTGGAAGAAAACCTGATTCCCATCGACACCTTGCCGGAGGGCGCCACGCCGTCGACCGAACCGGAGCCGTTGCGCACCCGGGCCCATCTGTTCGGCTATACGGAAGAGGATATCCAGATGATCCTTGCCCCCATGGTGCAGACCGGTGAGGAACCGGTTGGTTCCATGGGCAACGATGCCGCTCTGGCGGTGCTCTCTGATCGACCGGTGCTGCTGTTCAACTATTTCAAGCAACTGTTCGCCCAGGTGACCAATCCGCCCATCGATCCGATTCGCGAAGAGCTGGTCATGAGCCTGTTCACCCAGTTGGGGCCGACCGGCAACCTGCTGGCAGAGGAGTCCGGCCACGTGCGCCGCATCTGGCTGGCCCAGCCCATCCTGACCAACCGGGAACTGGAAAAAATTCGGGCCGTCACCACAGATCCCCTGCGTGCCAGGACCCTCTCCACCCTCTATGCCGCCGATGCCGGCCCGGACGGCCTGAAACAGGCCATGGTGCGGCTGTGCAACGAGGTCTCCGTGAGTCTGGCCGAAGGGGTCGGCTTGTTGATCCTCAGCGACCGGGGCGTCTCGGCGGAACGGATGCCCATTCCTGCGCTGCTGGCCGCCTCCGGCGTGCATCACCACATGATTCGTTCCGGTTCCCGCAATCGGGCCAGCATTATTGTCGAGACGGGGGAGGCCCGGGAGGTCAACCATTTTGCCCTGCTGGTCGGGTATGGAGCCAGTGCCGTCAATCCCTACATGGCTTTCGAGCTGCTGGACGATCTGGCCGGGCGGCACCTGCTGGACCCTCACACCCCGGAGCAGGTGCAATATCGCTATGTCAAAGCCATCAACAAGGGCATGTTGAAGGTGTTTTCCAAGATGGGCATCTCCACCCTGCGCAGCTATTGCGGGGCGCAAATTTTTGAGGCGGTCGGGCTGGATCGCCAGGTGGTGGAACGTTATTTTACCGGCACCGTCTCCCGCATCGAAGGGGTCAACCTGGAGCTGATCGCCCGGGAGGGGCAGCGACGCCATCAGCGGGCTTACGGTGGTCTGCTGGCCTATCAGGACGGGCTGGACGTGGGCGGGGAGTATAAGTTTCGCCGCGACGGGGAGCGGCACATGTGGACGCCCCACACCATCTCCCTGCTGCAACGGGCCACCCGGGAAAACAATTATGTGCTGTTCAAGGAATTTTCCCAGGCCATTGACGAGCAGTCCCGGGCCTTGTGCACCCTGCGCGGGCTGTTTCGCCTGAAAAAACTCCCCAATCCCATTCCTCTGGACGAGGTGGAACCTGCTTCCGAGCTGGTCAAGCGGTTTGTCACCGGCGCCATGTCCTTCGGCTCGATCTCCAAGGAGGCCCACGAGACCCTGGCCATTGCCATGAACCGCCTGGGGGGGCGTTCCAACACCGGCGAGGGCGGCGAAGACCCGGCCCGTTTCAAACCCCGTCCCAACGGGGATTTTGCCCGCAGCGCCATCAAGCAGGTGGCCTCCGGCCGGTTCGGTGTCAGCAGCCATTATCTGGTCAATGCCGACGAAATGCAGATCAAGATTGCCCAGGGTGCCAAACCGGGAGAGGGGGGACAACTGCCGGGCCACAAGGTCAACGAGGTGATCGCCAGAACCCGCAACACCACGCCTGGTGTGACCCTGATCAGCCCGCCGCCGCACCATGACATCTACTCCATCGAGGATCTGGCTCAGCTTATTTTTGGCCTGAAAAATGTCAATCCCGCCGCCCGGGTGTCGGTCAAGCTGGTGGCCGAGGTGGG
>JAMOAX010000156.1:0-6220 GCA_039908555.1 Magnetococcus sp. DMHC-8 | reverse complement strand
GACTGCCTGCGGCGCATGTTATAAAGCGCCGAAGCAAAAACCGGCTTCGGCTTCTTTTAAAGTCAACAGCAAAGTCAACAGCCAAGTCCCAGGGCGCTGCCCTGGACCCGCCAGGGGGGATGATCCCCCCTGGACCCCGCAAACGTTTTCAGCCCATGCCGCACATGCCGCCACCGCACCCGCCGGTGGCACAGGAGGGCGGCGGCGCGCTGTGTTTGGAACCGACCGTGCGAATGCTGATGCCGCCGGTGGAGAGTATCTTGCGTACCTTGTGTGCTCCGCACTCCGGGCAAACCTGCACCGGCGGGGCCGACATGGGATGGTCGACCTCAAAACGGGCAGCACAGGCGTCACATTTGTAATCGTACAGTGCCATGGTCTTCTCCTCGCAGATGACTGAAACGGTTACCGGTTGGCACGCCGCGTGATCGTCACCGTCACATCCGGCACGATATCGGGGTGCAAACGGATACGGACCAGATGGTCCCCCAACGTGCGAATGGGCTTGGGCACATCAATCGTGCTGCGGGGAACCTCGATCCCCTTCTCCTGGAAGAAACCGGCGATATCAGCATTGGTGACCGAGCCGAACAGCTTGTCCGACGAACCGGCCGGTCGGTCCAGCACCACCGTGACCTCCCGGATGCGCGCTGCCAACTCTTCCGCCGTTCTCTTGATCCCCTCCTGGCGTGCCTCAAAAGCCTGACGCTCTGCCTCGAAGCGGGCCCGGTTGACGGGCGTGGCCGGCAGGGCCTTGCCCTGGGGGATCAAAAAGTTGCGCCCGTAGCCATTGCGCACCTTCACGACCGCGCCCAGCTCGCCCAACTTGCCAATTTTCTCCAATAAAATCAGTTCCATGGTCAGTCATCTCCCGGAAGGGGTTTGCCCTTCTCTGTTGTAAAAAAAGCGCAGACGAAAATCAACCCAGGTATCAAACAGCCCGATCAGCAGCACGAGCAGGACCATTCCCGTCCAGACAAACAGGGCCGTAAAGAGTATGCCCCGTACCATCCCTCCCACATTGTACCACTGAAAGGCGCGCTGCACGATGGCCAACCCCTGAAAAAAATAGGGAACAGCCAGCAACATGCCCCAGTTGATGCCCAGATGGCGCAAGACGCCATGGGCGAACATGGCCAGCAGGGCCATGGCAATCACCGCCCAGACCAGCGCGAAAGGCAGACGCATTTCCACCAGATTTTCGTCGGCGAGGCCCGTTTCTCCCCAGCGACTGACCAGGGCACGGGCCACCAGCAGATTGCCCACCTGGATCAAAAACCAACTGGTCAACACCATGGCCGGCAGCAACAGGCTGATCAAGGCGATCAGCTGTTCCAGGCCGGTACGAAACTCGGCCAGGGCCATGGCCGTCATGCCCCGGGTGGTCAGGGCGGTCAGCACCTCATCCTTCAGGAGGTTCATCTCGCCGGCGAGACGCGCCGGCAGGTCCACCCCGCCCAGCATGGCCCACCCCAGCACGCCGACCAGCACCAGATTGGCGAGTACAAACGCGGCGAAAGCACAATAACTGGTCTGCCACCCGGCCCGCCACAGCCAGACAGCCAGCAGAGGGAAACCCGCAAAGAGCAGAAACACCGCCACCGGAAAGAGCAACCCGCCACCGACCAGCCAGGCACAGAGCAGCAGGAGGGTCACCGCCTGCCAACCGGCCCGGTGACCGGCCCGCAGGGTCACCAACAGCAGCGGCAGTGGCACGACGGCCTGGACAGGGGTCAGGAGCGGAAACCACAAAGGCAACAGCAACAACCCGGCGGACAACAACCCGGCGGACACCGGGTGGGTCGTGATTTTGTTCAGCATGGTGTTACCAGAACGGCCCGGATCATCCTGTTGACCACTGCCGGGGGAACGGCGCACCGCTCCCCCGGACCATCGGCCCCCGGTGGGGAATGGAAAGCCAACCCACCGCTGCTACGTGACCAGGTGGGGCAGCAGAGCAATGTTGCGCGACCGTTTGATGGCCTTGCTCAAATGCCGCTGGTGGGGCGCACAAACACCGGTAATGCGGCTGGGCACCATTTTTCCCCGCTCCGTGATAAAACGCAAGAGCAATTTGGGATCTTTATAGTCGATGGCCACCGTCTTGTCGGCACAAAACAGACAGACTTTCCGGCGGCGCAGGAACGGACGCCGGAAACCGGCGGTTGGACGGGCCCCGGCGTCACCGCCCGGTTCACCTGAACGGGGTCCCGAGGCGGATGACTCAGAAGAATAGTCGGACATGGAATGCAAAATCCTCTTCAATGGGTGGAGAATTGATTTAAATACCGGATGATGGCTCTGGTGTGCCAATCGGCTCCCGTGCTGCGGGCCCGATCCGGCAGGCCAACAGTTCGGTCACACCCCAACGCACCTTGCCATCCCGAACCCAACGCTTTTGGTTCAGGCTGCCCTCCACATGCAACAGCGTCCCCTGGGAGAGCAGGCGACACCGCTCGGCCAACGGCCCCAGGGCCAGGACCGGCAGGCGCAGCTCAAGGCGCTGTGCCTGCTCCGTCCCGCGCCCCTGGGAGAGGTGCTCCAGGTGCAGATGCGCCACCAGACGCCCCGCCGGAGTCACGCGGAACTCCGGCGCTGCGGCCAGCGTGCCCTCCAGAACCACATGATTGGCCCAGGCCGGCAGCACGACGGCCGGTTCGGGCACTAGACACTCTCAAAGGCATTGATGGCCGCCGCGGCCTCTTCCTCTTCCGTGGCCAGCAGACCGGTCGGGGCCTCACCCTCCGGGCGCTTCTCCTCGAATGGCACCAGCGGTGAAGGACCGGTCTTGGGTTTGCGCACCGAGATGGTCTGATATTTCAACACATCTTCGTTGATCTTCAGCCAGGCCTCCAGCGTGGCCACCAGGGGACCGCCCCCTTCCACGACATGAAAGACGTAAAAACCCTTGCCCGTCTTCTTGACGGGATAGGCCAACTGACGGCGCCCCCACAGTTCGGTCTCCAGAATCCGGCCGCCCTGGGCGGCAATGATCTCGGCAACCCGCTTGTTGATCTGCTCCACTTGCTCGGTGGTCAGATCAGGACGTAGGATATGAATGGTTTCGTAAAAAGCCACAGTGCCTCCTTTCGGCTTGCGTAGGTAAAACAGTCCCGCCCCATGCCCCGACAGGGCGCCGGCGGAACAAAACAGCCCCGGTCACACCCGTGTCCGGAGCAAGGAAGATTGGCTCATGCAGAAAAAGTGCGACAGTATGACAGGACTGCCCGTCGAAAATCAAGCAACTATTCCATTGGTCCGACCGGAAAGCGCCGCAGAGGTCGACGGGGTCTCTTTTTTCTTCACCACCCGCCATGGCGGCGTCAGTCGGGGAGAATATGCCAGCCTGAATCTGGGGGAACATGTGGGGGACGATCCCGCCGCCGTGGCCAACAACCGGGCCAGGGTGGCAGAATCATGGGATGGCCGGGTCAAACGGGTTTGCTATCTCAATCAGGTGCACGGCACCACCACCATCACGACGGACGGCAGCCTGATGACACCGCCCGACGCCGATGCCTGGGTGACACGACAGGAGGGCATCGTCCTGGCCATCATGACCGCCGACTGCGCCCCGGTGCTGCTGGCCGACGGCACCGCCCGGGTGATCGGCGCCGCCCACGCCGGCTGGCGCGGCGGACTGTTCGGCATCCTGGAGTCCTGCCTGACCGCCATGGTCCGCCTGGGCGCACAACGAGAGCGGATCAACGCCCTGATCGGACCCTGCATCCACCCGTCATCCTACACCGTCAACGCCGACTTTCAGGCGGCCTTCGCCACCCATTCCGGGAAAATCGCGGATGGCTATAAAAAATTCTTTTCAAAACAAAATAGTAATGGTAGGATGCAGTTCGATTTGCCTGGATACCTGCGGGAGAGATTGAGAACCACCGGTCTATCAGAAGAGAGAATACATGATGTCAAGCTATGTACTTACTCAGAATCAAACGACTTTTTCAGTCACAGACGCGCCACGCAACAGGGCACTGCCCCCTGCGGCAGACAGATCGGCGGGATTTTTTTGGCCTGACCGGCGGGCCATTATGCTGGCGGGCATGGTCGCCCTGCTCTGGCTCTTCTCCTCTCCTGCCTGGGCCAATCCACCCAAACTCAGCTCCCTCATCGGCCAAGTCGCCCAGCAAGAGGGGCTGGACCCCAACCTGCTGAAGGCAGTCGTCGCCGTCGAGTCCAAGTTTGATACCGTGTCCGTTTCCAACCGGGGGGCCGTGGGTCTGATGCAGCTCATGCCGGAGACGGCACGGGAGATGGGCGTCAGCAACCGCTTCAACCCGGAACAAAATCTGCGGGGCGGCGCACGCTACCTGCGCCAGATGATGGAGCGCTATCCCGAAAGCCTCTCCATGGCCCTGGCCGCCTACAATGCCGGACCCGGCACCGTCAGCCGCTTCGGCGGCATACCGCCCTTCCCGGCCACCAAACGCTACGTCAACAACGTACTCAGCTACTTCGCAAAGACAGTGCCAGGAAGCAACCACTCCCCCAAAAAAATATACCACTATCGCAAAAAGCAGGAGCGTGACTCTCCCATGGTGGCGGATGCCCACCAGCGCATTGTGCGCCTGCTGGGCAGCACCGACGACGATGACGACACGCCGACCGTCCGCTCCCCCAGACCGGTTCCCGCTCCCAAGGCCGTCCACTCGTATCGGGCCAGCCGATCCGAGTCAGCCAGAACCGCCACGACCGCCGCCAAGCGGGACAAGCCCGCCACGGCCTCCGCCGAACGGACCACACTCGCCACGACCTCCGTCGAACCCGCCCGTTCTTCCGGGCTGATTCCCTACGTCTCGGCACGCCACACCAGCACGCGCTATCAGGCGAAAAACGACCGGAACGGCACGGCGGAGGAGATCCCGATCATTGTCTTGCGCCGCTGACGTGCCGCACTGCGGGTTGGTTATCGTAATGCCAGAATTGTGCCATGCATGGTCGACCCACCGCGACCGGCAACCGCTGCAGCCGTGCCGGCGTCCCTGAACCGTGCGTACCGTCATCCTGTTATTGCTGGGCATCATGGTGGCTGGTGGGGGGTACTATGGCGTGCGTCTCCTCTGGCGAACTCTCTTTCCCGCCCATGACGCGCCGGAGATCCTGGACAACCGGACCGGGCAACCGGTCCGTCCGGCGCTGCACCGTTTCCTGGGTTGGCTGTTGCTGGCGGTCATCCTGGTGCTGTTCGCGTTGATGGTGCTGGAACGCCTGCAGGTCAGCGGGGAGATCCCCGACGATCTGACCGTGCCGCCTCCCATCAAAAGCCGCACGACAGCGTCAGACCGTCAGCGTTGATCGACCGACCCGGCCTCCGCCTTCCAGGCCTGGTAGCGTCTGGCAAACAGCCCTTCCAACGCCTCGATCACCTCTGCATCGGCCATGCCCATGACCTTCTTGAGCAAAAGCTGTGACGCCTCCTCCAGCAAGGCAAAGTCGGTCTCGATCATGGGGTAGCTCTTTTTCAACCGTTTCAGGGCCAATACGGCGGATTCCTGCGCCGGTCTGGGAATGGGCAGGGGCTCCTGCGGGGGAGATGGTGATGGTGCGGCGGACCCGTCGCCACTCTGCTGGCTCAAAAATTCGGCAAACAGACGCACGGTGCGCTGTTCCGCCCGACCCAGTTTCTGCCAGGCAGCCAACAGACGGTTGCGTTCCGTATCCATGGCGATGTGCATGTGGCGCTCCCGGAAATGTCAGGGTTTTGTCAGGACTGTCCGTTTCTTGACGGCCATCTCTGTCGACATTCTGGCTGGCATGAACCCTGTGCGGAATGGATTGCACGACGCAGCCCTGGGCAGTATACTCCGACGCACCCATAAACGAAATCCACGATCCGGCCTTGATCATCGTTTCGTCCGGCAGCACGTCAGGCTTCGCCGGTTCGCCTGCGGCGCATGCTCAAAGACCGCAGCAAAACCCGGCTGCGGCTCTTTTGAAAGCAACGGCAAAGTCCCAGGGCGCCGCCCTGGACCCGCCAGGGGGGTGCCCCCCCTTACAAGGGTAGGTTTTTTGTAAAAAATTGCATGGGGGCCTGGGGGAGATTATCTCCCCCAGTGGGGGTGTGGGGGCAAAGCCCCCACAAAAAATCTTGCGAACTCGATGAGTTCCATTCGGGGCTTTGCCCCGAGCCCCACCAGAGGGCTCTGCCCTCTGGACTCCCGCCGGGGACCGTGACGGTCCCCGGACCCCTGCAATAATTTTATTTAAT
>JAMOAX010000155.1:0-6307 GCA_039908555.1 Magnetococcus sp. DMHC-8 | reverse complement strand
TCGAGGATGATGACATCACCCATGTTCAGGGGCGGGTGGACCCGGTGACGGACATTCAGGTGATCGAGACGGAGTTGATGCTGGCCGACCTGGCGGCGGTGGAGAAGCGCCTGGGTGGGGTCAGCAAACGGGCCAAGGTGGGGGAGAAGGAGGCGCGCTGGTTGGAGTCTCTCTATCAGAAAGTGGCCCAGGGGCTCAATGCGGGGGTGCCGATTCGTCTGCAGGGACTGACGGGAGAGGAGTTGGCCGGTTTGAAGGATCTGTTTTTGCTGACCAGCAAGCCGGTCCTGTATGTCTGCAATGTGGCGGAGGAAGAGCTGCAGCGGGCCCAGGAGGCTGGTTACCATCCCATGACGGACGCCGTGCGGCAGTTGGCGTCCGGGCAGCAGGCCGGCGTGGTGGCCATCTGCGGGCGCATCGAGGCAGAGGTGAGCGAACTGGATGAGGCAGAGCGGGCCCTGTTTCTGCAGGATTTGGGCATGACCAGTTCGGGGTTGGACCGGTTGGTCAGACAGGCGTATGATCTGCTGGGATTGATGACCTTTTTTACCGTGGGGCCCAAGGAGGTGCGGGCCTGGACGGTCAGGAAGGGATCGACCGCCTTTGATGCGGCCGGGGTGATCCATTCCGATTTCCAGCGGGGCTTCATCCGGGCGGAGGTGATCGGTTTTGAGGACATGATCGCCTGCCAGGGGGAGCAGGGTGCCAAGGAAAAGGGGCGGTTCCGGCTGGAGGGGCGGGACTACCCGGTCACGGACGGGGATTGCATGCACTTTCGCTTTAATGTGTGACGGGGGGATACATGCACAGCAGACGGTTGATCACGGTGGCCTGGACGGGTGCTTCCGGGGCGCGTTACGGGTTGCGTCTGGTGCATGCGCTGTTGGTGTTGCAGCAGCGTGTCGATCTGCTGATCTCCGATGCGGCACGGCTGGTGTTGCGACAGGAGTGTGATCTGTCTCTCCAGGGGGATGGTGCGGTGGTGGTCCATGCGTTGGGTCACTATTTTCATGCCCAGGGCCAGCCGGTGGATCTTTCCGGCCTGCGTCATTTTGCCAAGGACGACTGGCTGGCGCCCATGGCCTCCGGCGGGGCCGGTTCCCGATCGATGGTGGTCTGTCCCTGTTCCATGGGCACGCTGGCGGCCATAGCCCACGGTCTGTCCGACAATCTGATCGAGCGGGCGGCGGATGTGATCATCAAGGAGGGGCGTCCCTTGATTCTGGTACCCCGCGAGACCCCGTTTTCGGTCATTCATCTGGAAAACATGCTCTCACTGGCCCGTCTGGGCGTGACCGTCCTGCCGGCGGCTCCCGGTTTTTACCACCGGCCGGAGCGGTTGGACGATGTGCTGGATTTTATCGTTGCCCGCATCCTGGACCATCTGGGCATCGCCCATACTTTCGCACCCGTCTGGCCGCCGAAGGGGTAGTGGCTCAACCAAGCTGATTGGACGGGCTTTAAAAAATTGCTGCGGGTCCAGGGGGGTCACCCCCCTGGCGGGTCCAGGGCAGAGCCCTGGGACTTTGCCTGTGCCGTTGATTTTAAAGAAAGCCGCAGCCGCTTTTTGCTGCGGCGTTTTCAACATGCGCCGCAGGCAATCTGGCGATTCTGGAACGGCTTGTACCGGTCAAATCAGGTTGGTTGACCCGGCAGAACGGGCGTGACCGGGATTCGGGAGGACAACGGGCAGCTCACAGGGGGGGGTCATGCCCGGCAGGCGGCGATCAACTCTTCTTCCGCCGGGTCCAGGAGGGCACCATCCCGATCCAGGGTCTGCATGAACCAGGCGTGCTTGCGATCCTCGTGGGTATCGGTTCGGTTGTCCGTGCCCGCGGGCACGGGATAACGCGGCGCCTTGCCGTTATTCTTTTCGGTGAGAATGACCGCCTCCATTTCCGGGAAACGGGCCCGGAGCTGATTCCAATCAACCGACGCCCGATTGCTGCGTTGGCAAGCGCGACCATGGTGCAACCGCAGGGTGCCATCGCCAGGGTGATGTTCCAATTGGGCATCAAAATAGTCGGCAGCCTCGGCCTCTCCCTTTTCCCACCAGATCAGCAATCCCTCTTCACTGCGCCGCTCGATTGGATGGCCAACCTGTTCCAGGTTGGCCCTGGCAACTCCGCTGTTGCCCGTTCGGCGAAAGGCCGTCGCTCTGCCCAGGCTCGGGGCATGGCTGATGTCCTGTCCCGTGATCTCTGCCAGGGTGTCCGGGGAGCCGTCACGACCGGTGGGGCGGGGCTTGAGGTGGAAATCCATACTGTGCCCTTGCCGAAGTCGCTGCAGATCCCGCTCTTTTTTGAATAATTCAGAACTCTTCGGATCGATGGCCCGTGCCTGCTCCAGGGCTTGACCGGCCTCATCCAGTCGTCCCCGTTGCATGAGCAGACTGGCTTTGCCCACCTGTGCCGCCATATCATTCGGAGACAACCGTACCGCATGCTCCAGCGTGGCCAGCGCCTCTTCCGTTTTTCCCGCCCACAGCAGGGCGTATGCCTTGCTGACACGGTTGACAACGTCATCCGGGAAAAACCGGATGGCCTCATCCAGCACCGCCAGGGCAGCTCCGGTTTCTCCCCGTCGAGCCAGGGCTTCACCCAGTTGGTTGTGGAGCAGGACATTGTGGGGAAAACGGCGGCGGGCCTGCCAGAAGACGGCCTCGGCCCGCCGCCAGTCCCCTGCATCGTCCAGTGCCCGTCCCAGCAGGGGCCATGAGTAGGCATTATAGGGTTCCCATGTGGCGGCCTCCTGGGCCAGTTCGGCCACCCAGACAGGATCGGTTCCATCGGGCTTGTCCAGGATGGCATTGCCGACAGAGTTGAAGGAGCGGACCAGCAGGTTACTGTCGCCCGTACCTTCGGTATACTGACGATAGCGGTCCAGGAAAGGCACCAGATCGGCACGGAGAGTGGTCAAAGGCTCACTCTTCAGCCGTCGATACATGTTATCCCATTCCGGCTTGGAGGGCGGACGCAGGGCGCCGGGGCCGCTCCTGGCTGTTTCATGTTCCGCGAACGCGGCCGGAAAATGGCGCTGCAGCCATTGTGTGGCCGTTTCATCCAGTGGCACCCTCTGCCGGGCCTCGCCCAGCTTGCGGGTCCAGGCATCGGCACTCATGGGATAGGCCCCCTGCAGGAACGCCACATAGCGGTCCAGTTCATCACTGGTCCGCTGCAGGCGGCTGAGTCCGCGGGCGAAATGCAGCAATCCCACCAGCAAGGATTCACTCACCCGACCGGCTGGCGCTGATCCATCTTGCTCAGGCATCCGCAACAATCCGTCCAGTCCCATGCGTCCGTAGTGGCTGAAACCGCCCCTGGAGAGTGCCGCCACCTCCAGCCACAGGCGCAACAACCGGCGGTCTTGCTGACGGCTGCCCAGGGCGGTGTAATAGGTGCCGAGGGGATCACAGGACTGGCCAAAAAAATATTCTCCCAGGAAGGTTTGCCACTCTCTCCAGGCACAGCCATCCTCCATCCATCGCAAGGTTTGTGGCAGATCCATGGTGGCGGCGGTGTGAAAACCGTGCATCAGCATGCGTGCGAACGCCTTGGGATTGTCATAACCCAATTGGGCAGCATGGTCAGCCTGCCGCGCCTGCTTCAGCCAGGCCAGCAGGGCATCATCCAGCCTTTGCTGACCGGCATGGCCCAGGTCGGCCAGCGCATACTGCAGCGCCTCGGGCGGTTCCGCCCGATTGATGGCGCCCAGGTAGACCCGCCCCCCCAGCAAATCGCCCACGGCTTGTGGGGGATCGTGCGCAAAGCGTTGGCGCCATTGTTCCACAGCCGCGTTCACGTGCCGGCACTCCCGTAAAAATCCTCCCGGTCCATATAGGTGCGCACCAGGGGCAGATGCCACGACCGGGCAGTCTCCAGGGCCAACCCGGGCGGTCGGCGTATCCACCCACTGCGCAGCAGATGGTCGGGCGTATAGGCCACCTTTGGGTGCAGCAGTTCCACCCCGTAGCGATAATTGTTTGGATCGACCGTGTTCAGGTTCAAAGTGTGACCACCCTCGCTCTCTTCCGACGGCGCTCGACTGCCTGGTCGAGGGGTGGGAAAAAACCAGGGATTCAATGTGCCATCCAGTACCGTGGGCACAGCCAGCCTGGGATGATCTGCGCCGTCACCCATGGTTTCCGCCACCGTATATTGCAGCAACAGCACGGGAATGCCAGGATCTCCCGCAGGCGGGTGCAGATCCCCCATGCCCAGGCGATCCCGCACCTGATCGGCCCAATCGGGTGTGGTCAGCAGATCATCGACCTCGTCCAGATAGGTGGCAAACACCGGGCGCAGGTCGCGTTTTTCATTCCATGCGGCACAAAACTCGGTCAGCCACGCCCTGGCCCGTGCCTGCCGACCGGCATCACGGCCCCGGAAATCTTCGATGTGGCTGAGCAATTCCCCTACAGGATAGCCGCCGACTCGTCTGGCCACTGCACGGGCGTCTTCCAGCCGGACCAGCTGGCGATTCCGTGCGACATGTGGATGAATCCAGTTGTTCTCGTTGTCCGATCTGAAGGTCCATGGCGTGTTGCCCAGGGTGTCACCCGGGTCGACGAACAGCTCCCTTTCCAAAAAACGACCTGCATGCCGTTGCTGCCAGACATGCAAGGTGGTGATCGGTGGCGAGCCGGCGATGCGGTCGCTGTAAAGCTGCTGGCCTGTTTTGGAGGGTCTTTCGTCATGGCAAAAATTGTCCATCTGGGCCCGGCTTTCCGCATCGGCCGTGCCGGGCAGTAGAGCAAACAGGCTGTTCAGGGGAGGATAAGGGCTGGGCATGTCCACCTTTATGAACCAAGTTTCGCAAAAGTCCGATCCGCACCAGACCGGCAAAGTCTATCATGAGTGACCAGGAACAGACAATCATTCATGAACGGAATCTCTGTGGATAGGGGCAATCCGCTCCTTGACCGCCCTGTCCATCCAGGGGCACACTGGATCATCGCCAACAGCTTGTGCACAAGACCGCAAGCGATATTGCCCCAGGAACAAAATCCCATGACCCGGCATGCCGTCGATCCTCCACCGTCCGTTCAGCCCTCCTCCGTTCGCCAGCAGGCATTCAACCTGTATACCGGGGACAGGTTTTCCGAACTGCTGGTGTTGGCTGAGGGCGAGACGGTGCTTTTTCAGCAGGATGCCGCTCTGCTCAATCTGGTGGCGATCTGTCATGTGCGTCTGGGTCGTCCGGCCCAGGCCGTCGCGGCCTGGCAGCAGGCCCTGCGTCTGGCGCCCGACCATGTCGACCTGCACTACAACATCGGGGTGTTGCAACAGGAGATGCACCATCCCGTGGAGGCGGCGGCCGCGTTCCGGCAGGCCCTGCGCTTTCAGCCGGACCATGTCGATGCCCGGCGGCGGTTGGGCGAGTTGCTGGACGAGCCCGGCCCGGCCCAGGCGACGACCGCCAGCCAGCCCAACCGTGCGGCGGCGACCTCCCTGGCCAGACAATACATCGACCTGTTAAAAAAATCCCTGTTGAACGCGTTGTATATTGAAAACGAAGTGCGCCTGTTGCACACCTTCCAGTGCATGTTGAACAAAACGCCGCTGCAATACAGTCATTTTTTGCATATCAAACAGTGGCAATCCCGACTGTTTGCCATGCTGCAGGCCGCCAGGGAGACGGGTGAGACCGTTGTCCTGATGGACCACACCCCGGACACCGATCCCGTTCCGGCCTACGCCTTGCGCAATGTGACCGAGCTTTCTCATACCATGATCGGCAAGAAACGCCTGGAAAATCTCCAGTATTGCATCGAGACAGTGCTGGCGGAGCAGGTGCCGGGTGATTTCATGGAGACCGGCATCTGGCGGGGCGGCGCCTGCATTTTCATGCGTGGCGTCCTCAAGGCTTATGGCGTGACCGACCGGATCGTCTGGGCCGCCGACTCGTTTGCCGGTGTGCCCGTACCCACCTTGCCGGAAGATGCCGGCTTTGACATCAGCCGTCACCGCCTGCCGGTGCTGGCCGTCTCGCTGGAGGAGGTACAGGAGCTGTTTGCGCGTTATGATCTGCTGGACGACCGGGTCCGGTTTTTGCCGGGCTGGTTCAAGGATACCCTGCCCACCGCTCCCATCGGGCAACTGGCCATTTTGCGTCTGGACGGGGATCTGTACGAGTCCACCATGGATGCCCTGGTGTCCCTGTACGACAAGGTGGTGCGGGGTGGCTTTGTCATTGTCGACGACTATGGCTCATGCCCCCCCCTGCCAGCGGGCCATCCAGGTGTTTCGCGCCCGACGCGGGATTGAAGAGACCTTGCACCCCATCGATACCCAGAGCGTCTACTGGC
>JAMOAX010000154.1:0-6318 GCA_039908555.1 Magnetococcus sp. DMHC-8 | reverse complement strand
CCATGGCCGGAATCAACACCAGCCCCTGCGCCACCGCCCGAAAATAGAGCCCACTGCCACCCACAAACAGCGGCACCCGTCCTCGTCGCTGACAGTCGGCCACCACCTCCCAGGCGGCCTCCCGGTAGCGGTCGGCACTGAACGGTCGGTCCGGCGTGGTCACATCCAGCAAATGATGGGGCACCTGCTGTCGTTCCCAGGCGGTCGGCTTGGCCGAACCGATCTCCAGCCCCCGGTACAACTGCACCGAATCGGCATTGACAATTTCCAGGGGAAAACGTCTGGCCAGCGCCATGGCCAACGCAGATTTGCCCGACGCGGTCGGGCCCATGAGAAAAATCAGACGCGATGCTGACATGCAGGCAACCCGGCAAAACGGGGAAGGAAACGGCAATCTGAGGAACGGGACCGGCAGGACGACGGATAAAGTCTCATGGGGTCCAGGGGAGATTATCTCCCCTGGCGGGTCCAGGGCAGCGCCCTGGGATTTTGCCGTTGCTGTTGCTGTTGCCTTTCAAAAAACCGAAGCCGGTTTTTGCTTCGGCCTTTTCAGCATGCGCCGCAGGCAGGCCGGCGAACCACGCCACCAGATGGACATTTGCTTCGGCCTTTTCAGCATGCGCCGCAGGCAGGCGAACCACGCCACCAAACGGACTTTTGCTTCGGCCTTTTCAGCATGCGCCGCAGGCAGGCCGGCGAACCATGCCACCAGATGGACAATCGTCAGTCTGCCTGCGGTGCATGCTGAGGGCGCCGCAGCAAAAACCGGCTGCGGCTTTTTTGAAAAACAACGGCAACAGCAACGGCAAAATCCCAGGGCGCTGCCCTGGACCCGCCAGGGGGGTGACCCCCCTGGACCCGCAAACGTTTTTATCCGTCCAATCAGGTCTAGCCCCGCGCTTTCAGCCAGTCGGCAATGGCGGGAGGAACTTCCTTCTGGGCACGCCCGCTGACATAAATGCCAATATGCCCACCCTTGAAGGCAAATTCCGAATAGTCCGCACTGCCCACCAACTCTTTGAGCACCTTGGACGCGGCCGGCGGTACCAGATGATCCAGCGTGGCATACACGTTGAAAACCGGCATGGAAATGTTCTTCAGATCCACCCGATGCCCACCGATCACCACCTCACCCTTGACCAGACCATTGCGCTGGTAAAAATCCTTGATGAACTGGCGAAAAGCCTCTCCCGCCTGGTCCGGCGAGTCGAAGATCCACTTTTCCATGCGCAGAAAATTTTTCAACTTGTCTGGCTGATCCAGTAAATCCACCATGTCCAGGTACTTCTGCCCGGTCAAACGGTAGGGATTCATGGACAAAAAAGTGAAGTTCAGCAGATCGCCGGGAATGTTGCCCATGGTATCCACCAGCAGATCCACATCAAGCTGCTGGGCCCAACGGCTCAACAGATTGTCCGGCGTCTGAAAATCCACCGGCGTCACCGTCGTCACCAGATTGCGCACCTTTTCGGGATGCAGGGCAGCATAGCAAAGACTGAAGGTCCCCCCCTGACAGATGCCCAGCAGATTGATCCGATACAAATCATGGGCTTCGCAAATATGCGATACACACCGATGCACATAACCGTTGATATAGTCGTCCAGCCCCAGATAACGGTCCGCACCATCAGGATAGCCCCAGTCGATGAGATAGACATCCATCCCTTCATCCAGCAGTCCCTTGATCAGGGAACGATCCTCCTGCAAATCCGCCATGTACGGACGGTTGACCAGGGCATACACCACCAGCACAGGCACCCGGTGCCGCTTCTCCACCCGGGACTGATAGCGGTACAACACCAGCTTGTCATCGGTATAAACGGCGTCCCGACCGCTCACACCCGCCGAAATCGGCCCGGTTTCACTCAACGATGTCATGCCCGCAACCAGCTTCTGGTTGAAGCGCATCAATTCCTCAGACGCCTGCTGTGGGGTTACGCTAAATGGAAACATCCGTTATTCTCCTCTCTTGGCAGCAGCCACCGCCGGTGCTGAACCCGTCTTCTCGCGTGCGGCAACACGCGCCCGGGCCGTTGTCGTCTGCTTCTTATCCGCATGGTCGGTGGAAGAGGAGCGGGCAACCTCCAGCACACTCTTCATGTCCGCCAACTCCTGGCGCAAATTGCGTACATCCAACCGGTCCAGATCATCGCGAATGGAACGCAACTCCGCACTGTGGTCCTGGGTGCGCAAGGTGTGAATCTCCTCCTCCAACGCCCGCACCCGCCGTTTCAACTCCTGCACCTGCCGGTGGGAAGAGTTCAACTCCCGCCGGGTCGGCAGGTTCAACGCTCCCATCAACTCATCCATCATGGTCTGACTGTGGTGCCGCACCCGTACCAACGCATTGACCATGCGGGAATTGGCCTCCTGAAACGTCGGACCACGCACAAATTCCGCATTGACCTCTTCACAACAATCCACCCACAACACATACAGATCCCGCATGCTCTCGACGGGCTTGTTGGTCGCGCCACGCTCCAGCAAACGCTTGTGCAGCAGATCCAAAGCCCGCAAATTGACCTGGTTGGACAGGGTCTGAAAAGACTGAAAAGCCTCCTGATAAACCATCAGATCCCGCATGCCCGCCTGCATCCGCTCCTGCTTTTCCCGGGTCAATCCCAGACCGGGCATGGCCAACAACTTTTGCAACCACTCCCCACCCGCCGCCTGCTGCCACTGGCCGGACTGCTGCTGGCCCGCCATGGCCTGCAGAATCCCACCGGAAAAGAGGGGTTGGTCCTTGAACATCCCCATCCACATCTGCAAAGGCTGGCCCCAGGCCGACATCGGGTCCATGGCCGCCTTGCTCCCATCCTGCCCGGTAAACAGGGACTTCGCCTGCTGGATCGCCTGGTCCAGGCTCCGGGTCCATTCACTCCCGTCCTGAACACCCTCCCCCATCTTTTGCAGGGCACGGAAAATCTCCCCACTCAACCGGGTAAAACCACTGGCTGCCGCCATCATGTTGGCCAGTGCACTCTTTTCCGGTGTCGTCTCCGGGGAGTAGATGCCAAAAGAACGCATCCAGTCGTCCAACGGTCCCGCACCCGCACCCTGCTGAAACCAGGGCACAGACCACGGCGCGGCAGTATTGCCCGAACCTGCCGCCTCCATGACCTGCTGCAGCCACTGCATGGGCCACTGCGCCGCGTTCTCCACGCCGGGAATGCCGGGAAAACCACGGTTCGCATGCAGTTGCTCGCCCGCCATGGCGACCCACTCGTTCCAGATCTTTCGCTGCAGGTCGGTCCAACCCTGCATCCAATCTACCGAAAACGTGTCATTCGCCATGATTCACCTCCCTGGTTCAATACAGCCATTGAAAAACAGCCCTACTTGCTGCCAGCCTTGACCTGCTCCACGATATCGTTGAGATCCTGCTCGATCAGTCCCTTCAACTCCTCCTGGCTGCGGGAGAGCAGTTCCATCGTCTGCCGGGCGTTCTCCACCATCATCTTGCCCACATCCGCCACAATGTCCGCCTGGGCGTTGACCACATCCTGCACCGACTTGAGATTGCCCAGCCCCTTGATCTGTTTGGAGCTGACAGTCACGAAAGACTCTGCCGCACTCACCTGCTGCTTGGCCAGGTCCTTCATGGTCCGCTCGTTGATCTTCTGCAACCCGGCAATGGAGTTCACCATCTTCCGCGTGACATCCGCAACCTGTTCAGCCACTTTCTTGTCCATCTTCGATTCCCCTTTTGGTCCATGGTTCATGTGATAAGGCATCCAGAATTGCTGCATCGCAGCAATGTTGCAGTGCAGCATAGAGAGCCCCATCCCACCTGTCAACACTTTTTTTGCCTGTCGGGCCCTTTTATCGCATTTTTTTTAGCCGTCACCCCTTTTTTCCGTCTCCTCTGCCGGGACACGCCCGTCGGAGGTCAACGGAATGGGCAAAAGGGAGGCCCAGAAGGCCAGATTTTTCTGGGTCAACTCACCCAGCAGCGCCACCGGATCGATGGTGGTGCGCAACTGGCTCTGCTGCTCGACAAACAGGGCGACGCTCCGGGTCAAATACTCCCCCAGCACCCCCTGCAATGCCCCGCCATAAAAACGAATGATCTGCTGCAACACCTCTGTCGAAAATACGGGCGACTCGTCACCTTCGGCCTCACTGATGATCTGCAGCAGGATACTGCGAGTGATGTCCTCACTGCTCTGCTTGTCCACCACCTGGAAGGGCACATTGTCCAACACCAACTGCCGGATGCCTTCCAGGGTCACGTAGGTGGACCGTTCCGTATCGTACAGGCGACGATTGGGATATTTGCGAATAATCCTCATGTGCAGATCAGCTCGCTGGGCCTCGACGGTCTCGGTTGTCAATGGATGAACTGACCGCCGTTGATGTCAATGTTGGCGCCGGTGATGAATCCCGAGTCTTCATGGGCCAGGAAAGCCACCACGCGGGCAATTTCATCCGGACGGCCCAGACGGCCCACGGGAATCTGGGCGACAATCTTCTTGAGCACCTCTTCCGGGATTTTCTTGACCATGTCGGTGCCGATATAACCGGGGGAAATGGTATTGACCGTCACCCCCTTGCTGACCCCCTCCTGGGCCACTGCCATGGTAAAACCGTGCATGCCCGCCTTGGCCGCCGAATAGTTCGCCTGACCAAACTGGCCTTTGCGACCGTTGATGGAGGAAATGTTGACGATGCGTCCATAACCACGGTCCGTCATGCCCACAAACACCTGTTTCGTCATGTTAAAGACGCTGTTCAGGTTGGTATCGATCACCTCGTTCCACTGCTGATCGGTCATTCTTTTCAAGGTGGCATCCCGGGTGATGCCGGCACAGTTGACCAGCACATCCACCGGTCCGACCTCTTTTTCAATCTGCTCCACCGCCGCCTTGCAGGAGGAAAAATCGGTCACGTCGGCCTCGTAGACCGGAATGTCCAATCCCTCGGCCCGGCGTTGCTGTTTCCATTCGTCCAGATTGGGACACTCGAAAACCGGCGCACAGGTAACGACCACCCGATACCCCTCACTGGCCAGTTTTTTGCTGATTTCCGTACCGATGCCGCCTGCGCCACCGGTCACCAATGCCACTCTTCCGCTCATGTGTTCATCCTCAGATGTCAGGGTCAATTAACAATACAGAACAGTCCATCACCGCTCAACCGCCAGGGCCACGCCCATGCCACCCCCCACACACAGGGTGGCCAAGCCACGGCGCACGTCGCGACGCACCATTTCATGGAGCAGGGTGACCAGAATGCGGGCTCCGGATGCACCGATGGGGTGCCCGATGGCAATGGCCCCGCCATTGACATTCACCTTGGCCATGTCCCAGCCCAGCCCCTTGTTGACGGCCATGGCCTGGGCAGCGAAGGCTTCGTTGGCCTCGATCAGGTCCAGATCGGCCACCGACCAGCCCGCCTTGTCCAGCACCGCCCGCACCGCCGGAATGGGACCGGTTCCCATGATTTTGGGGTCCACCCCCGCGCTGGCATAGGCCACCACCCGCGCCATGACCGGCAGACCCAACTCCCGGGCCCGCGCCAGGGAACCCACCAGCAGGGCCGCCGCCCCGTCATTGATGCCGGAGGCATTGCCGGCCGTCACCGTCCCCGCCTTGTCAAAGGCAGCCGGCAAACCGGCCATCGCCTCCACGGTGGCACCGTGCCGGGGAAATTCGTCGGTGTCAAACACAATGGGAGGCTTCTTGCGTTGCGGAATTTCAATCGGGATGATCTCGTCCTGAAACCGGTTGCTCTTCTGGGCAGCCTCGGTCTTCTGCTGGGACGCAGCGGCCAGGGCATCCTGCTCCTGCCGGCTGATGTTGAACTCCCGGGCAACATTTTCCGCCGTAATGCCCATGTGATAGTCGTTGAAAACATCCCACAGACCATCGATGATCATGCTGTCCGCCATTTTCCATTCGCCCATCTTCACACCACCGCGGGAAGCAGGCAGCAGGTGGGGCGACAGGCTCATGTTTTCCTGACCACCAGCCACCACCAGGCGGGCATCGCCACAGCGAATGGCCTGGGTCGCCAGGGCAACCGCTTTCAGACCGCTGCCGCACACCTTGTTGATGGTCATGGCCGGCACGGCAACCGGCAAACCCGCCTTCAGGGCCGTCTGCCGGGCAGGATTCTGTCCCACCCCTGCGGTCAGCACCTGACCCAGAATCACCTCGTCCACCAACTCGGGGGCCACACCGGCCCGTTTCAGCAGGCCAGCCACCACCTGACTACCCAGCTCACTGGCAGCCGTGCCCGACAGGGTACCCAAAAATTTGCCAACAGCACTCCGTCCGGCAGCAATAATAACAGCCTCCTCCATATTGAATTCCTCCT
>JAMOAX010000153.1:0-6333 GCA_039908555.1 Magnetococcus sp. DMHC-8 | reverse complement strand
AGTTTCCACGAGAGGTCCATGGCGATTTCGAACCGTTGGATAACACCATCCCTCATGGTCAGAACAGGATGTTCGGCATACTCACGCAGCCCCTCTTCCAACGCGGACACCGCCAACTCCAACGCCTCAACGCTCAATCGCGACATGGTTCGCCCTCCTGAATCATTCCGATGTGCCGGAAATATCCCAAGAAGTGCTTACGCACGATGGCCATTCAACCCTCGTGCGACCCGTCACACCGGGGAGGCGAGTCAGACTTCCCGCAAGAACAGACCGCCACCCGCCCGGCTGTTTCCAGGATGACATGTTGCGGCCCCAACCGACTCCCCTGATGCGATCCGTCACAAAAAGGCGCATTTTTTGATCGGTCGCACACGCAAATATAATGCTCTCCGGCCGGCAGGTCCAAAACAATGGGGGTTTGCATGGTGAAGTCGCTCCTTGTTGGAAAGCACGGGACAGGATTGCCGGTCAGGCCATGCCCATGTCACGCAAAAATTGATGTATTTCCGCCTCTTTGTCCTGGAACTGGCGAATTCTTCCCTCGACCTCGTACGGGCTCTTGTCCTGCAGATTTTCCAGGGCCGACTGTAAAAAAGCCAGCTCGTTTTTCAACCTTTCCAGCCTTTTGATCTGGTCCGGGGAGAACAGGGGCACGGGTGACTGGGTGGCGGGATGTTGCAACTTGTCAGGTCTCCTCTGCCGTCTGAAAACCGGCCAGCTTGGCATCAAGACTGGCAGCGATGGCGGCCATGTCGGCGGCCTGCCGACCCACGGTTTTGCTCAAATTCAGCAAGGCATCCGCCGATTGGTTGACATGGCTCATGCTCCCCGCCACTTCCCGGATGGCCAGCGAAGCGGCGGCAACATTGCGATTGATTTCGTCGGCGCCGTTGGCGGTTTCGGCCATGCGCTGGGTCACCTCGCCAATCCCGGTGGTGGCCTCCAGCACGCTGCGGGAAACCTCGCTGATGCCAGAGGTGATCTCCACCACGCTGCGCGCCACCTCCTGGATACCGCCCGAGGCATCTGCCACCCGTTCCGTGACGGCACTGGTCTGGCCGGATGTCTCGAGCATGGAACGGGAGATCTCCTCCAGGGTCACGTGTTGCGCGTCCATGGCCTGCAGAATGTCGGCATTGGATCGATTCAACTGGCCAATAATTTCGGTCACCTGGCAGGTGGCATCCCCGGCATTGCCGGCATTGGTCTGGATGTCGGCAATCTTGCCGGCGATCATGCGGGTGGCATCGGTGGTCTGGCGCGCCAACTCCTTGACCTCATTGGCCACCACCGCAAAACCCTTGCCCGCATCACCCGCACCGGCCGCCTCGATGGCCGCATTGAGCGCCAACATGTTTGTCTGATTGGCGATATTGTTGATCACCGCCACCACATTGTCGATCTCCTTGGCCGACACCAGCAGCTTTTTCATGACCTGATAGGCCGCCATGGCATTTTCACTGGCCCTGGCAGCCTCACCGGCTGCCGTCTGACTCAGGGACCGGACGTCGAGCAGGGAAGTGTTCATTTTTTCGACGGCCGTCGCGGCGGTACTGACATTCTGACTGGTCTGTTGGACGACCTCCCTGACCTGGTTCATGCTGTTGCTCGCCTGCTTGCTGGCACCAGCCACGGTACTGAGATTGATGCTGGCCTCCTCGGCAGCGGCAGAAATGGTGGTCATGTTGGTGGACATCTCTTCGGCAGCAGCAGAGACCGTTCCCAGACTGGTGGACATCTGTTCGGAGGCCGCAGCAATGGTATCCATGCTGACACTCATCTCCTCACTGGTGGCCGCCACCTGGTTGGCCTGTCGTCCCAGGCCGCTCGCTTTTTGGTTCAGGTCGCCCGCCAACTGGTTGAGTGCGACAGAGGTACGGCTTACCTCTCTGGCCTGGTCGACAATATCGACAACGGTCCGGTTGAGGGAGACCGCCATGCCATTGATGGCATCGGCCAACACACCGATTTCATCACGCTGGGCAATATCCAGGTGAACGGTCAGATTGCCCTTCGCCAGCTCCCTGGCCACCCACACCCCTCTGGAGAGCGGAACGGTAATGGCCCGATTGATGATCCAGGCGACGACAATCCCAAACAGGAGGGCGATGGCAGTGTTGAAAACGATCCAGTAGACAGCCGCCTGGACGCTGTCCTGGACATCCTTTTCCTCCTGCTCGCCGCGTTTGGTGGTATAGGCGACCACCTCGTCGACAACCCGCCGGTGATTCGCATACATATCACGCAATTTCCTGATGGTCGCCAACTTGCGTTCCTGATCGCCGCTGCGGACCACCTTCCCGTAATCACCCAGGGCCAGGTCGAAGAAAAGGGCGGCCGGTTGATGGGCCTTGTCCAGCAGGGTTGCCAATGCCGGCTCCAGATGTGCCCGTTTCCAGAATTCGCGGCGGGTATCGTACTCCTTGCGCAGGGTGGTCAATGCGTCGTGGGCCTGGGTTATGGCATCCTGGGAGGTTGCGTAGCTCATTTCGAGAACCACCTGCCAGGCCTCAAGAACGTAGAGGGGTGGTGGCAGGATGTCGGCAAGCAGATCCTTGGCCTGCACGATACGTTTATACGCCGGCCCGTTGACCCGGTATTTCTCGATGGTCAGAAAGGAGGCCACGGACAGCAGCAACAGCAGCCCCAGCACGACACCAAATCCCCAGCCCAGCTTGACGCCCACTCTCCAGTTTTTCATCGTTCTCACCCAGGAGCCACATCACCAAATCCCTGTTGACAGACCGCTCGGCACACCGCGATCATCCAGGGACAGACAACCAGATACGCACCACCCCGCACCGGCGATCACCGGTCCAAGGAATCCCGTCCAGCCTACATGATTCCATCCCGAATCAACAGGAAAGAAATACGAAACAAAACCCGGCTAAAGAGACGTGCCGCCCCGCTCCACAGGTGGAGATGATTCCGCATCCGTGGATGCACCCGCATCGACCGGATCTTTGGTGGTTCGTTTGCGATACACCCTCGTCTTCTTTTCCTTTTCTGGCGCAGTGGCCGGGACTGGCATGTCGGCGGTTGCCTCGTCGGGCGCCTTGCGGCGCACACTCCTGGTGCGGGTCGCACGGGCCTTGACAGGTACGGCAGTCGATTCGCCATCCGGAAGATCGACAGCCGTTGATGCCACCGTGACGGTCCCGGTCTCTTCCGGCATCTGCACCACCGCTTGCATGACCGGCAGCTCGGTGACAGAGTCAGGCGTCATATCCGGTGTCATCACCGTGGCAGGAACCGGCACGACGGTGGACGCCTGTCTGGTCCGCTGTCTGGTTCGTCGTACCCGTACCGGCGGCGTGGCCGGCTCCGGGTCCGCCACAGCCGACTCCGGAACGGGTGCGACCGACTCTGTGGGGGCAGGCGGTTCCGGGGGCGGCCCAGCCTCCGCCTGTCCCGGGACCTCTGCCGGTACTGGCAGGGTCTCGTCATGTCCTGACCCCAAGAGTGCGGGGGGTGGCCCATCCGCCTCGACCACCGACGACTCTGTCATCGCCGCATCCTCCCCGGTCTCGGCCGTCTCTGCCATCTCTGCCGCTGCAGTGGACTCTTCCATCCCGGTCGATTCAGCCGACTCCTCCATCTCCGCCGTTTCGGCCGCTTGCAGCACGCCATCCACGACCTGTGCCGTACGGGATTGACCGGAACGCCGGCGCCGGCGCCGGCGTCTGGAGCGGGTGGCGGTTGATGCGCCGGCGGCATCATCCTCCTCCTGCGCACTGACGGCAGTGCCTGTCCCGGTCGTCGTCAGGGATGCGGACTCCGACTCGGGCGTTGCCCCCGGCGCCAGAGAACCCAGAAAATAGAGACCGGGAACATGGGGAATGGCCACGGCAGTCCCGGTGACCGACCCGGCAGCGTCGGTCGGCAGCGGGGCCGCGACAACCTGCCCCTCCGCGACCGGCGCCGCATGGGTCACGGCGGCGGTCACTGCCTCTGCCCGGGCATCGGCTGACCGGGTGGTTGCTGCCCGGCGCCTGCCGGGGGTCACGGCGGCCGGAACCACCCCGGCAGACGGTGCGCTCGTCGCTGCCGATCCAGCCGGCACCTCGCCTGTTTCCAACAACTCAGGGCTGTCCGCAACCGGGACGGTCCCCCCCCCCGCTTTTTTCCGCCGACGACGGCGACGACGGGATTTTTCCGCGGTGTCCGGTTCGGTACGACTGGCAGAGGGGTCGGCCTTCGTCGGACCACCCTCCGGGGATTTGGAACGTTCCGGGCTGTGCCGGGTTGACGACTGTTCCCGCTCCTGGCCGCGCTCGGCCAGCGCTTCTTCATCGGTGTCGTCGTCCAGATCCAGATCGTCCAGATCATCCGGGCTGTCGTCCGCCTCTTCCGGTTCTTCGACCACCGCCGCACGCCGGGATTGTATCGCTTCGCGGGCCTCCATCTCTTCCTGGGTGCGTTCAACCCGGTTTTTGTGAAATTCCGGGGTCTGCAGGCTGGGGTCACCGTAGATCAGGATGACCGTGTCATGCATCGTCTCCATGTCCCGGATCTGGTCGCGCTTGTTGTTCAACAGATAGTTGGCCATCTCCTGGGATGTGGTGTAGGTCAACCGGCTGTACCGCCCCTTGGCCACCTCCTCCTCCAGTTGGCGAAACAGATGGATGGAAGCGGATTCGATGGAACGAATCGTGCCCAACCCCTTGCAACGGGGACATTCCAGCCGGCTGGTCTCGTTGAAGGTGGGCTTCATCCGCTGACGGGAGAGCTCCAGCAGGCCAAATGAGGAAATCTTGCCAATCTGAATCTTGGCCCTGTCCAGCTTGAAGGCATCCTTGAGCTGCTTTTCCACCTCCAGGATGTGCTTTTTGTCGTCCATGTCGATAAAATCGATGACGATCAAGCCGCCCAGGTCGCGCAGACGCAACTGGCGGCCAATTTCCTCGGCAGCCTGGAGATTGGTCTTGAAGGCCGTGCTTTCCACATCCTTCTCCCGCGTGGAACGCCCCGAGTTGATGTCGATGGTCACCAGGGCCTCCGTGGGATCGATCACCAGATAACCGCCGGCCCGCAACGGCACTTTGCGTTCGTGCATGGACTCGATCTGGTTTTCGATCTGGTAGCGGGCAAAAAGAGGCAACGACTCCTTGTAGGGTTGCACGACCTTGACATAGCGGGGCATGAGCAGGCGCATGAAATCCTTGCCAATGCGGTATCCTTCCTGGCCATCGATCAGTATTTCTTCCATGTCCGTGGTGTACAGGTCGCGGATGGCGCGGATGATCAGGTCACCCTCTTCGTGAATCAGGGCGGGGGGTTTCAGATGTCTGGCCTTGTCCTCGATCATCTTCCACAACCGCAGCAGATAGGACATATCCCGGGCAATTTCCCGTTTGGTGCGCCCCAGACCGGCGGTGCGAATGATCAGACTGACCTGACTGGGAATTTCCATGGAGGCCAGCACCTCCTTCAGGTGCTTGCGTTCCACGACATCCGTTATCTTGCGGGAAATGCCGCCCCCCCCTGAATTTTCCGGCAGCAGCACCGTGTAGCGGCCTGCCAGGGAGATGTGCGTGGTCAGCGAGGCTCCCTTGTTGCTTCTGGCCTCCTTGACCACCTGCACCAGCAGGGTTTGCCCGCGGGACAACAGACGCTGAATGGGCAGATGACGGCGCCTGGTGCGGGGACGCAACTCGTCGCTGGGAGGCAATTCGTCCGACAGGTCATCCTCTTCGACCGGAACAGCCACCGTCTCCTGGGTGACCCTGCTGTTCTCCGTGTGGTTGTTTTTGCCCTCCCGTTCGGGCTCTTCAGGCGGGTAATACTTGTTGTGAATGTCGTTGATGGAGAGAAAACCTTGCCGGCCACTGTGAAATTCCACAAAGGCCGCCTGCAGGGACGGTTCCACCCGGGTCACCCGGGCCAGATAGACGTTGCCTTTGATCTGTTCCCGGGAGGCGGTTTCTATGTCAAGGTCGATCAATCGCTGGTCCTGGACCACCGCCACGCGAACCTCCTCTGCGTGAGTGGCGTCCACCAGCATGCGCTTGGTCATTGTCGAAGATACTCCTGTTGCGTGGATGACCCGGACCGCATCGGGCAGGAACCATACCTTGTCCCTTCACACCGGGGCGGGTCGTGTTTGTTGGTTTTTTGTATAAATTGTGAAAAAAATAAATTATTCTTGCGCCGGTCTGTCGTAGATCCGATCATTCTTCCGGTCATGATCGGTCGGCGCACCACCCGGCCATGCCGCAAACCACGACAGATCATTATAGGGTACGGATCGCATGGACTTAAAGACTTGTAACTCTCCTTCCTAAAAAAGGCCGGCCGATGCATCCGGTGTTTAAAAAAAAACGGCAGATG